>CAZGSN010000114.1:0-2865 GCA_964528465.1 uncultured Binatia bacterium (SeqCode) | reverse complement strand
ATTTGTCTTGATTCTTTGGGCGACTGGGGGCGATTGCCCCCTGTCGCCGGCGGAGCGAACTCGTGGCACGCACCGAACATCTTCCCATATACAAGGCGGCATACGACCTGTGTCTGTACCTGGAGCAAATTGTCAGGAACTTTTCACGCTATCACAAGTATGCCATCGGCGCGGATTTGCGGGAGCACTCTCGCGGGGCGCTTAAGCTGGTCGTCCGTGCCAACACTCGGTATGACAAGCTCCCGGTGCAGATGGAGCTGCGCGAAACGCTGGAGGAACTCAAGGTGCTTCTGCGCTTATGCCATGATGTTCAGGCCTTTGCGAATTTCAACGCATTCGAGCACGCGATTCGTCTCGTCACAGACATCGCGCGCCAGAACGAAGGTTGGCTGAAGAGCCAACGACAGAGCCGTGGCCAGAATCAGTCCGCGATGCCCGCCGGGCTAGCGGCATTGAGCGTGCCATGATCATGAGGTCCCTCGTCCACCGATGGCTTGGGTTTAGCCTACCCATCGGTCAACGCCGACGCCCTGTGGTGGGGCTGAAGCACAAGGAAGTCTTCCCCCGTTGCGGCGGGGCCAGTCTTCCGGATCCAATGCCGCGTGCAAGGGAATGTGTCGTTGCGGGTTGCGGCCCGCAGCTTCAACACCTGGAGCGCGGCGGCGGGAACAAGTGGCGGGGGCAGCAGTCCAACAACTATTGGTCTTCTACTTCGATCTCCGCCAATCCTAACAACGCGTGGATCGTGAACTTCAACAACGGCAACACGAACAACGACAATAAGACCAATAGCTACTACGTACGTGCTGTGCGTGGCGGATCGTGATCGGCTCTGATCTCTACACCTTCCGTGAGTTGTGGCGGCAGTATCGTATCTGCCGCCGCAACAAGCGGAACACCTTCAACGCTCTCACCTTCGAGATCAACGCCGAGGGAAACCTGCTTACGCTCCAGAAGGAGCTGCGTGAGCGCACCTACAGGCCGGGCAAATCTATCTGCTTCGTCACCGATGGTCCTAAACCGCGCGAGGTGTTCGCGGCTGAATTCCGTGATCGCGTCGTGCATCACTTGCTGGTGTCGCGGCTGGAGAAGGTGTTCGAGCCGCGCTTCATCCACGATTGTTTCGCGTGTCGGCCTGGGAAGGGAACACTTGCTGCCAGCGATCGTCTCATGGAGTTTCTGGGCCGCGCCACGGCCAACGGAAAGCGCCGAGCCTGGGCGATCAAGCTCGACGTAGCCAGTTTCTTCCCCTCGATTCACAAGCGCACCCTCGACAATCTGATCAAGGCCAAGGTTGCGCATCCGGAGTTGCGCTGGTTGACCGAGGTCACTCTCTTTCACGACCCGACGACGGACTACGCGTTCCGAAGCTTGGCGCTCCGCTGTCCGTCTCCTGGAAATCCCGGCTATCCGATTCCGGCCCGCAAGAGCTTGTTCGGTAGCAACAACGAGCGCGGGCTGCCGATAGGTAACCTCACAAGTCAATTCTGGGCCAATGTGTACCTTGACGAGGTTGATCAGTTCATCAAGCGCGAGCTGCGTTGCCGGCACTACGTGCGTTACGTCGATGACATGATCTTGTTGGCAGACGATCCGGAGAAGCTGCATGTCTGGCGGGATCTCATCACGGACTTTCTCGCGCACGCGCTGAAGCTCGATTTACGCGATCCAGCGGCGACGGCAGTGGATGTGAAGCGAGGCATCGACTTCGTTGGCTGGAGCACATGGTGGAATCACCGGCTGCCGCGAGCGCGAACGCTTGCGAGCGTCAAAACGCGAATTCAGAGATTTGAGCGTACCGCCGTGCGCCCGTCTCTTGCTGGCGATGCCTGGCGTGTGGAGTTGCAGCGTAAGACAGGGCGCGGGCCACGAACCATGCGTCCGGCCAAGCCGACGATCGACAGTTTGTATGCCGCGCTTGCATCCTACTCTGGACATCTGCGTCATGGCGCGGCTTGGACGAGCTGGCATCGGCTGTGGGCGGGATATCCCTAGCTCTGCCATGTGGTTGGGCGTGAGGGTTGGAGGGTCCATGATCGCTGGACTCCTCGCCGCCGTCACGCGATCGGGTACCGGGCGCAGCACAATGCGATCGCTCGGCAGGCAGGCGATGACGAGCTGCTCTTTTGGAAGAACGGCAAGTACGCTGAGTTCTACGGTGCCCAGCGCCTGCGCGCGCAAGCAATTCTTGGATTGCGGCCGACCCCGTTGCCACGCGCCGGATATGGTTGGACGGCAGGGTTTCCCTTGCGGCTAGTGCGGCAGAAGGTGGAGAGCTGCGTGCGGCAGGGGGTTACTTGCGTACTGATTCCCGGGCAAGCCGAGGACCGCCGCGTGCCGGCGGTCGTTTACGCCCCACGTTGACCGAAGAGCTTGCCAGGCGAGGCGGAATGAAACCCGGCAGTTTGCTGGATCGAATCCGCACCCCCACCGCGAAGCAGGTGCGCCCACGCACCCGCAAGCCAGGGAAGGGGAAATCAACGCAAGGGCGCAAGATTGCGGATGTGGGCACACCGAGTGAGGGATGTCCTTCTGTTCAAACGATCGCTTGTGTGGATTCGTTAAATCTCGGGGATCTGCAGGCATCGCCCTTGCGATCATGCTAACAGCGACGCGCCGTTATGAGATTGCTGTGCAGGAGAGGGTACCGCTGGAGCGGGGGGCGTGAGGCGTGACGACGAGTCTCATGCCCCGCCTTTTTGCGGTGCTGTTGCGCCAGCGCTGGTGGATCGTTGCCTTCTATGCCGCGGTTGTTGGCCCGGCGGCGTACTTTGCGGCCAAGGTTGAGCAGGATAACTCCCTCGATCGTCTCATCGTTCCTGGTGACCCCGACTACATCGCTACGCGCGAATTCGAGGCGCAGTT
>CAZGSN010000113.1:0-22898 GCA_964528465.1 uncultured Binatia bacterium (SeqCode) | reverse complement strand
CCGGAACAATCCGTTGAACCCACGGATCGACCCTTCGACCGGGCTCGGGACAGGCGCGGATAGACGCGGACTGCTTGCGAAATGGGTCAAGACCAAGAAGCACAGGGCTGTGCATGGGCGTAGAACCGAAACGTTTCTCCTCTTGCCCTTGTAGCTGCTGCCTGTATCCGTGTTCATCGGTGTCCATCCGTGGTTCAATTGTTGTTTCCGGGCTCAGGCCGAACGGAAAGTTTGTTTACTGAGCCCAGCAACCGTTCGCGCTGAGGAGCCGCCTCCTGAGTAGCGAAGCGTATCGAAGGATCTTGGCGGCGTCTCGAAGCGCGCGTCCAGTTGGCGTGGACGTCAGCTCGCCCTGCGCTTCGAGACGCCGCCAAAATCCTTCGATAACGTGAGCAAGTTGAACTGAGGTTCTCGGGTTTAGACCGATGCTTACCGTGCGCGCGCTTCGAAGGAGCGCCGATCAAGGCGCTGGGAAAGGCGACTCAGGGATGCGTGGGACGTGCCGTGGCAACCTACCGATGCTGGCCGGCTGCTGCGCCAGAGTGCCCGTCAATACGGGTTTCGGCATGCGCCCGAAGAGGATCTTGCATAACACGGCCCACCCCTCACTGCGGTACTTCCAGACAAAACGCGCAAACTCGACGAAACGCCGGTTGCCGAGGAATACCTTTACGTAGGCAAGCATTTGTAGAATCTCGAGGTCGCGACGAGAGAGATGTTCGAAAGCCAACGCATGGCCGATTTGCTTGTTGTAATCGTTCCAATCTCTCGACAGCAGTCGATATCCGCCTTCGCCACGCTCGGCCATCGCGGCCACCTCGGTACCCGGATACGGCACCATGACACCGACGATGGGGCGCTCAGGATTGAGCTTGACCGTGAAATCAATGGTACGCATCGCCGACGCCCATGTCTCATGGGGATGCCCGATGATCATCAAGGCTTCGATCGGCAGCCCGGCAGCGCGCGCCGCGGCGCGCGCCGCGACCACCCGGTCCATCGTCGATCCCTTCTTCATGTGACGCATGATTTCCGGGTCACCAGTCTCGATGCCCAGACCGCAGATGAAGCACCCTGCGGCCTTCATCTTTCCGAAGAGATCGCGATCGACGAGATTGACGTGGGTTTGTGCCGACCAACGCAGCCTGCGTCCGACTCCGGCCGCGATCATCGCATCCAGCAACCGGTGCGTACGCTCGCGATCAGCAGTGAAGAGCTCGTCACAGACATAGAGTTCTTTTCCCCCGCGCCCGAGGATCACCTCGAGTTCGGCCATCACGTTGTCGATGGATCGCGTGCGCACGGTGCGGCCGTTGGGGTTGGCGCAGAACGTACAGCGATAGGTGCAGCCACGCTGCGTCATCAACAGATACCGGGGTGCCGGTGGGAGCAGATCCCACGCCGGCAACGGAAAACTGTCGAACGGCTCACTACGGCCGCGCTCCGCCGTGCGCGTGATACGGTCGCCGTCGCGAAAGCACAGGCCCGGAATCGCCGCCAGCGCAGCACGGCTTGCGAGCGCCGCGATCAATTCCGCAAACGTGATCTCCCCCTCACCCATGACGACACAGTCGAAGGCCGCGAACTCCGCGAGAGTTTCACGCGGGAGGGTACTCGCATGGACGCCGCCGGCGACCGTGAAGATACGAGAGGAAAGCGACTTCACCGCCTGCGCCACCTGCGCCGCCGGCTTGATCTCGTTGGTAAAGGCCGTCAGCCCGACCACATCGGGCTCGAAATGACGCACGCGCTCGGCGATGTCCGCGTAGGACAGGCGTTCGAACTTGGCGTCCACAATCGCGACCTCGGCCAAACCTTCGGCACGCAGCTTTGCCGCCAAGCAGGCCAGACCCAAACGGGTGAAATTCGGACTGTCGTATTCGTCAACGCGCTGGTACGGGGGCGGGTTGATGAGGAGAACGCGCACGCGTTCTTGTTTCGCAATTCACCCGGCGTTGCAAGAGGGTTCTATTTCCCTAGATCCGGCGCCAGCGCCGGATCCGGAGGTGCACGCTGCGCCAGTTCGCCGGTGCTGGGTGAATCCTTCCCGAAATCGGACGCGCTCCGGCCCAGGGGTAACCGTGCGGGTTTCAGGATAATCGGTCCAGCGAAGGCATGATGGGTGTTAGACAACGCAGACTCGTGTAGTATCGAACCTCGCCGAGCGAGAACGTGACGCCGAAGATAAGTGGTGGAGCGGGAAGGCCGATGGACTGGTCAATCCAAATGACGGCAAGAAATTTCTCGCGCCAAGCCGCCAAGTGCGCAAAGATGCTGTCAGACACAATACTCGGAGCGAAGCGATCTCTTGCTTTGCGGGCTTTGCGCCTCTGCGCGAGAAGTCCTTCTTTTTCCGATGCCCCGCGACAATGCGTGCGGCGGCGATGGCCGTTCCCAACCACTATTGTTGCGAGCGCGCTAGGTGCCTCATATAGTCGGGCGCCATGCACGCCACAGACAGTCGCCGTCGCAACGCAAGGCGACAGGTGGCAGCAACCTGCCTCTTCTTGTTCCTCAGCGGAGCTTGCGAGTGGCAACCAGAGCCGCGGACTGCGGCGGAGGCCGTAGCCTTGCTGCGAACGGCTGTCGACGCACACGGCGGTCGTCAGCGCCTGGCCGGCTTCTCCAACGTGCACCTGGTTTCGGAAGGAATCTTCAAGGGCAGCGCCGAGTTTCGCCGCACGGTCCACTATCGTGACGCCGACAACTGGAGCATGGAGGTTGCGGGCGCATTTGGCAGTCTACGCATGGGGGTCGATGGTGGGCGGTGCTGGCAGCAGGACCGCTACCGTGTCGAGACTTGCTCCGCAGATGAGCGTCGCGAGCTTGCGCGCATCGCCATCGAGCACAACGCCTGGATGCTGCTGGGCATCGACGAGGCAACTGTCCAACCCACCGCTGCTCCCATCCGCTTTGGGCTACACCGGTTTCCCTCCCTCCGCACCGACGATGTTACCCTCGTCTTCGATCCGCAAACCCATTACTTGTCGGAGATACGACGAGGAAACCGCACCGAGTCGCTTTCGGACTACCGCACCATCGACGGTGTGGTGCTCGCCACGCGTCGCCTAGTTACCATCGACGGCCAGGTCGATGTCGATGAATCCATGCGCCAGCTCCTGCCCGGCGGGGCCGAAGCGAAGGCCCTGCACGCTCCTGAGGCGCCGAGGGATAGCCTCGTCGTCGACCACACCGATGCGCCGCGTGCGGTCGCCTGGACCACTGTTCAGGATTCGCAAGCGAATGTTGCGGCTACCGTGCAGCAGCTCGACGAATTCGTCCGTCGACAGCGTCGCTATCCGAGCCATTCCGATGGCTTGATCTGGACAATGCCCGCAAGCGACGACTCCGGCGATGGCTGGCAACTCGCTGTCGGGGTCGAGGCCAGCGCTGCCTTGGCGCCGCTTGCCGAAGGTGCATTGCATCTCGAGACCTGGCCAGCCATCCCGGTGCTCGGCCTCTTCCACCACGGCACCTTTGACTCGGCACGCCAACAGCAGGATCGCTTGATGCAACTCCTGCGCGAGCGCGGCCGTGTCCCTGCTGCCGGGGCTCGCGTACAGATTCTTGCTCCGCGCAACGTCATCGAGGCGCCGGCAACCCCTGTGCTGTGGTTCGTGCGCGTCGCGGTCCAGTAACACTATAAACTCCGCGCGATTGCCACCGGTCGACTCGGTGGTATGTTCCGGCTGTGCCTTTGTCGACCAAGTCCTTGCGACAGCCGCTCACCTTGCTGCTGACGAGCCCCGCTACGATTCCGATTCTGACGTTGACTTGTGTTGCCGCGGGAATCGCCTGCGTATGCAGTGACTACACCCTCAACAACGAAGGTCTGCTGACCCACTATTGGGCAAGTTGGGCACGGCAGGACTTCCTGCCGGTGTTCTTTTTCCAGAAGGTGAAGCCGGTGCTGTGTGCGCTCTACGCGCCGATCTCGCTTTGGGGCATCCGGGCTACCTTGTCTGCGCACGTGCTTGTGGCCGCAGCAGCGATCCCGATGACGGCCGCCGTCTCGCGTTCGCTGGATCAACGCTTGCCCAATCTAGCGGCCTTCGTGGTCGCCCTATCCCCGGTGTATTTCTACGGCAGCCCCGCTGGGATCTCGAACGTCGACGGCACCCTCGGCATCGTCCTGGTCCTCTACCTTCTCTGCGCGCGCCGTTCTTCGTTTGCAGCAGGCGTGGTCGCCGGAATGCTGCCTTGGGTTCGCTTTGAACTCGTCAGCTTCTCGGTGCTGGTGGCGTTGTACGCGTGGATCACGAGATCCCGGAGGCTGTTCTTTGGCCTCACCCTCTTTCCGGTGGCCTACATCGCCGCCGACGCGCTCTACCACGGCGATGCTCAATGGATCGCGCACTTCCCCCCGTCGATGCCGTGGGATCCCAGCAACCCGATCTACGCGGGCCAGCTCATCGGTGCCCGCTATTTTCTCGAGCCGATCCTTGCCGTGACCCCGGTTGCGGTGCTCGCCGCTGCCGTACCCTTTGCGCGCCTGCGACGCCTGGAGTGGGCACTGCTGGCCTACGTGGTCCTGACTCCGATCACGATGAATGTGATGCAGGTTCTGCGCCTGGGGAATTTCGGGTCCTCGTCGCGATACTTTCTCCATCTCCTTCCCCCGTTGGCGCTACTCGTTGGCCGTGCCGTTGAACCATGGTGGGAAGATGTCCGGCCACGACTTCCCCTCTTGTGCTGGATGGTCTTGCTAGGAGCATGGGTGATCACCCGACAGCAAGACGAGGCCATCATCCCCATCATGACCATCGCCTATACTGCAATCCTTGCCTCAGTTTGGTTGCGCATGAGCAGCGTAAGCGCCGCCCTCATAGTTGCCTTGGCGTTGAGCGGGCCGTTGCTCCCCATTCATTCCGGAATAATACGAAGCGTTGTCGCAGCCTATGTCGATCCGATGACAGAGTGGCTGCTCGCAGCTCCCGAGCGCACGCGGGTACCGATCTACACTAACGGCCAACTGCTTGCCCCGTATCTCGACAGGCGTCTCCCCAACGCCGATGTACACCTCATGCTCGGCCCAGACATGGTGCGAGAGCTGGTAACTCTTACGAACCCCGGTAATGGCCAACGCCAGCGTATGCAACTCTTGAGTGGGTCGGATCTCTACGGAAAGACCGTGCCCGCACCCATCCACCCCGATGACCTGCCCAGCAACGCATTGCTCGCACTACGGGTCGATCCGCGCCTGTCACTGCTGTTGCCTCCCAGCGAATGGTCGCCACGTTTGGAATTTCTGATCGACACCCCGGAGTACCAGATTGCTCGCATCCGGCCTTCCGTCGGGCCGGCGCAGTCACCGTGATGCCGCCGCATGAGCGGATCGGTGCAACCTGTCGAGCCTGGCAAAGGGGACCGTGGATCTCGGATGAAAGCCAACAGATATGACGCACGCCCCTTCGAGGCTCAGCCCTTGAAACAGGATTGACCTCGGTAGCGGGCAGCCATAGGGTGCTGCGACTCTGTTTCATGATGTTGGTGCTGGCACTACTGATCGCTCTGCTTGTTCCCTGTGCGGGTTCTGCCGTGCCAATCGTTTTTTCCACGGAAAACAATGAGTATCCTGTCGGGCTTTCTCCGGTTGCCGTGGCTGTTGCGGATCTCGATGGGGACGGCCAGCAAGACCTTGCCGTCGCCAATAACGATGGAAGCAATGTCAGTGTGCTGCTGGGCCTGGGCAACGGCACCTTCATCGACACGGGCGTGACATATCCCGTTGGCGACACGCCCTCCGCTATTGCGGCGGCGGATCTCACCGGTGACGGACGGCCGGAGCTGATCGTTGCCAACGAGGGGGACGATACGGTCAGCATTCTTGGCAACGATGGGCAGGGCGGGTTTCCGCAGGCAACGACCTACATGGTGAATACCTCGCCGGAAGCCGTGATTGTGCATGATCTCAATGGAGACTCCCGCCTCGACATTGCCACTGCGGATACCTTCGATGACGCCGTTTCGCTGCTGCGCGCCCAACCTGGCGGCACGTTCTTGCTCGATTTCGCCGGAGTAGGATCGGAACCAACCGGGTTGGCAGCAAGCGACCTCAACCTCGACGGCTTCGTCGACGTTGTGGCCACCAATTCCACGGGAGGTATCTATGGCAGTCTGACCTTCCTGCGTGGGCAATCCAGTGGCGTGTTTCGTTTCGTGCCTGAGTTGGTGTTTACCGAACAACTCTGCGGTGCCTCGGGGTGCTTACCGGTGGCGGTTGCCGTTGCCGACTTCGACGTGGACGGCAAACCCGACCTGGCTGTCGTCAATCAAGATGTCGACAGCATTGCCATCCTGCGCAACCTCGGCAATTTCAACTTTGCCGCGCCGGTGTTGATAGCGGTCGGCCTTTCCCCATCGGGGATTGTCGTTGCCGACCTCGATGGCGACGGCACACTCGACCTCGCCACTGCCTCTTCGTTCTTTGATACGGTTACGACCGTACAAGGCTCCGGTGGCGGCTCGTTCTCTGCGCGTAGCGACTTCGAGGTTGGGCAAACTCCGACGGGAATCGCTCTTGGTGACTTCAATGGTGATCCCTACCCCGACCTTGTGGTTACCAACTTCGATTCCGACACCATCACCGTCTTGCTGAACACGAGCCACGCCGCAGCCACAATGACACCGACAGGAACAGCCTCGCCGACGCCAACCCCGGCGACGGCCACCTACACACCGACAAGCACCGGGAGCCCGTCCCCTACCGTAACCCCAACACCCACCCTAAGCCGTACGGTAGCCCCCTCATCGACTCCGTCATCAACCCCATCGTCGACGCAGTCGCGGACGCCAACGGCAACCGCATCGCGCACACCAACTCGCACGGCAAGCACCACCCCAAGCTTCACCTCTACCCAGACTCGAACCGGTACCATTGCCCCCGGCATAACCCCGAGCACAACACAGACTTCGAGCCCGACACGGTCGGCAAGCCAAACCGCAACCCCCACGGCCACCTTCACGCCATCGCGAACCTTGAGTCCGACGCTATCGCCGACACTAACACCCACAGTGACGGCAAGCGTAACCCCGACTCGCAGCCCCACAACAATTGGCGCTTCCGCATCCCCCACGCAGAGTCCCACCGCCTCTTATTCCGCTACTCCAACCAGTACACCATCGGCCTCGTTCTCTCCGAGTCGCAGCGCCACCTCCACGCCTAGCTCCACAGCTTCGGCAACCCCCAGCACAACCGCCACAATGACCGCGACGCGCACTGCATCACCGCTGCCGACAACGGCTACTCCGACAAGCACGCTGCAACGCAGCGCCTCCAGCAGTCCAACCGTCACCGCCACTCAGACGCCGTCTGTTGGAACTGCGACCAGATCTCCCTCGAGTTCCCCAACTCAGTCGGCCTCGGGAACAGCCACGGCCACAGCGACGGTAACGACGAGCAGCACCTTCACGGTCAGCGTGACACACACTCCCACACGGTCTCCTTCTCAGAGCCCGACTCGGTCTGCCTCGACGACGCCCTCGCCAACCAGCTCCAGGACCGCGTCCATCACGGTAGGGGCCAGCCCAACGGCGACCAGAACAGCAACCGCGACGATGAGCCCGACGCCGGCAAGTCCAACCCTAACCGCCAGCCAAACATCGAGCCCAAGAAGCGCGACACCCACCACGACGGCAACCGCCACCACGACATCTTCCTTCAGCCCGACGCGCACGCCTACCGTACCCGGCACGAGCACTGCCACCGAGACGGCCACCGCTAGCGCCACACCAACGACGAGCCTGGTGGCTTCGCCAACCCTCACTGTCAGCCCCAGCGCAACCGTGACGGCGTCGCTGACGGCATCGCCAACGGCATCTGCCACGGCGACGCCAACGTGGACCGCAACCGAGCTAGCCACCCTCACCCCGACTCCGCCAACGACGTTTACAGCAACGTCTTCCGCGACGGTGCCACCGACTCCCGCCGTATGCCCTGTCGATTGCAACAGCGATCGCCATCTCACCGGAGAGGATTTGTCCACGGCGATCTCCGCTGCCCTGGGAGAGGCTCTCTGCCAAAGCGCCGACGCCGACAGCGACGGTTCAGTAACCATCGAAGAGCTAGTAGCTGCCATCTCGTCCAGCGAATGTTGAACCATTAAAACTGCGATGTAGACAGAACTATCTTGTACAGTATAGTATCGGTAGCATGGCAACCCAGCCGTCGATACGAGATTGGCCCGAGGGGGATCGCCCGCGCGAGAAACTCCAGACCCGGGGAGTGGAGGCACTGTCTGATGCGGAACTCTTGGCGGTGGTCCTGCGCAGCGGCGATCGCGAGGCCAACGCCGTCGACCAAGCGCGGGCTCTCATCGCTACGTTTGGCGGCTTTCGCAGTCTAGCGCAGAAGGGCTTCGGCGATCTGTGTGCGATCAAGGGCATTGGTCCAGTAAAGGCATCGCAAATCCTGGCGGTCATGGAGATCGCCAAACGCTTTGGCGAGCACGAACTCAAGCCGGGCGAGTTGTTCCGTTCCAGTGCGGATATCTATGCCCATTTCCGTGAGCGGCTGGCCAGCGAGCGACACGAGCAGTTTTACGCCGTGCTCCTCGATAGCAAGCATCGCAAGATCAAGGACATTGCCGTGTCGCGCGGCTCCTTGACGCAAAGCGTGGTCCACCCCCGCGATGTCTTTCTCCCCGTGGTACGTGAGGCCGCTGCCGCGGTCGTCTTCGTGCACAACCATCCCAGCGGCGATCCAACTCCGAGTCAGGAAGACATTCTCGTGACCCGCCGTTTACGCGAGGTAGGGGAGGTGATGGGAGTACGTGTCCTCGATCACATCGTCATTGGCCGAGGATCCTATGTAAGCCTTGTAGAAGGGGGTTTTTGGTGACCTTCGAGACCAGCAGACGATTGCATGAAGGCGCTCGCCCATTCGACTCCGCCAAGCGTGACGCACCCTCGTGGCGCTTTGTGCGCAGCTCAGCTCCGCAGAAAGCTGCGCATGGCCTCTACGAAAGCAACTGGGTTGTCGCCCATCACCGAGTGGCCGGCGCCTGGAATCGTCGCCAGGGTGCTCTTGGCAATGGCCGCTTGCATCTTGGCAGCGCTGGCATCCGACAGGATGTCGCTCTCGCCTCCACGGACGATCAACGTGGGACAGTAGATCTTGTGCACATCGTCCCACAGCGCGTGCAAGGCGCTGGCTTGGAAGCCGCGTTCCGGCGAGCGCAAGGTTGTATCGTATTTCCAAGTCCACTTGCCGTCCGGCAATTGCTTCAGGTTGTGGCGGAGGCGGCTGCGAATGTTGTCGAGCGAACGGCGAGGATTGAACTGATGGGCGCGCTCGACGAAGGCTTCGAAGCTGTCGAGGACATCTTGCTGCTGGATGAAGCTGCGGATGTTCTCCACGCCTTTGGCTTGGATCTCGGGACTCACGTCGACAATCACCAAAGCCTGCACCTTCTCGGGATGAGCCGCCGTGAACGTGATCGCGTTGATGCCACCCATCGACATGCCGCACAGGATGAAGCTCTGCAGTCCAAGCGCTGCGGTGATGGCGTCGATGTCCGCGGCCATCTCTTGTCGCGAATAATTGCCATCGCTTGCCCAACTGCTGTCACCATGGCCGCGTTGATCGAGACACAAGACACGGTGGTCGCGCCCCAGATCGCTTGCCACCTCATCCCAGCTATGCGCCGTCTGTGTGATGCCGTGCAGACACAGGATGGTGCGGGGGTGTTGAGGTGCTGGGGTGCTGAGGTGCTGGGGTACTCGGGTGTCGGGGTTCTGAGGTACCGGGGTGCTGGAGTGCTTAGGTGCTTGGGTGTCGAGGTGCGGGGGCGCTGGGGTGCCGGGGGCCTGGGGTGGGTTCGTAGCGGAGGGGCCCCACTCGACGTAGTGAAAGGTCAGGCCACGCGCGGCAACGGTCCGATTCACAGGTGTCATTTGTCCTCCAGGAAGCGCTTTGCCGGTGCGTAACACGAGGCGGTTTCATGGACAATAAAGCCGAGCTTCTTGCCATCATGCTATCGGAGTTGCCGTACGTAGGTGATGCTACCGCAGCTCGCATTCTCGCCATCAATCGCCAGCGCCGACGCACCTTGGAAGGCTTCTTCCGGCTCGCGGAGGCGACCTTGCGTGAAGACTACGATCTGCATGCCGAGACCATCCGGCGCATTGTCGGCGACCGCAGCGCCCATGAGGTGCACTGCCGTTGGCTGCTCGATCGTCTGGCGCAGTCGAACGGCGAAGTACTGTTCGTTCAGGACGAGCGCTATCCCGATGCCCTTCGTCGCCGCCTGAGCCCGAGTCCGGTGGCGGTGTACGCGTGTGGAGAGCGCGCTGTCTTGGCCGCTCCCAAAATGGCCGTACTCAGTTCCCGCGACTTGAACGAGCAGTCGGTGGCGGCAACCCTGGCGATAGTTCAGAACGCGGCCGCGCAGGGCTTCACGACGGTCGGTGGTGGCATGAAGGCAACCTACCGCATTGCCGCCGTCGCCAGCCGCGCTGCCGAGGCGAAGCGGGTCATCGTTCTCGACCGCGGGCTGTTCGCCACCTTTGGAGCTGAGGTTCAGCAGGACCCATTCGGCTTCGGGCCCGGGCGCAGCCCCCTGCGGAGAGAGCAGAACCTAGTGCTCTCGCCCTTTCGGCTCATGAATCATGCTGCAGCTCACAACGGCCGCCAGCGCGATGCCTGTGTCGCTGCCCTAGCCGACGTGATCGTTGCGGTGCACGCGCGCCCCGGCGGCGAGATCGAGCGCCAATGCCTGGCTGCCCTCGATCGCGGCCAGTGTGTCTTGTCTTGGTACGGGGAGAACCCCGGCCTCGTTGCGGCCGGTGCCTCGGTGATCGAAAGCACCGATCTTCCGAATCTGGCTCGCTATACGGCGCCGCGCTGCCACCCTACGTTCGACGACTCGTGAGATTCGGCGGCCCTAGCTTCTGGTGTTGGGCAAGCGGTGTCGTCCTCGATCTCCTATCCTCGCTATCTCCAGGTCTCTTGGGTGGATCTACCGGCCTCAACGCGTGGTGCCACAATAGCTCCGACCTTGGGTGGTCGTTGGCGCCCTCAGCCCGGAAAAATCAGTTGGAACCACGGATGGACGCGGATAGACGCGGACTGCTTGCGAAACGGATCAAGACCAAGAGGCACAGAGCTGTGGACGGACGTAGAGCCCAAGCGTTTCTCCTCTTGCTCTTGTAGCTGCTGTCTGTATCCGTGTTCATCGGCGTCTATCCGCGGTTCAATTCTTGTTTTCGGGCTCAAATCAGGTGCCGACCGGCGCGAGCGCAGCCAAGATGTCGGCGAGCGTCACCATCAGCGTTGTGGGCTCACGGAGGCTCGGCTCAAAGCCCAATTGCAGGTAGAAATCCTTCGCCTCATCGGAGAGCGCGTGTACGACAATGCCGCGGATGCCGATTACGTCGGCGGCCTGCGCCACTCGTAGAGCGGCATCACGGAATAACGCACGTCCCATTCCACGACGTTGCCAACTACGGTCCACGGCCATGCGAGCCAGTACGACAACCGGGATTGGATTTGGCATGTTGCGCCTGAATCGCCCGGGTGCGCTCTCGACCGCAATTACGCCAGATGCCAAAGCGTAGTAGCCGACAACCCGGCCCTGTTCGCACACAACATAGGTCCGTGTTGCCCCGCTTGCCTGATTCGCTCTTGCTCGTCGTCGCAGCCAATCGTCGAGGGTTGGCTCTCCGGAGTCAAAATCAGCAAGGTCGTGGTGTTCGGCGAGAAGACATGGCGCCAGGGGGCGGCTTATTTTTCCCACGGCACTGACATCTGCAAGGTGCGACGCAGGCGTGCATTAGGCTTTGGCGGAGCATCGAGGCGTGCAACGAACTCAGCGTAGACCTTGGCACTTACGACCAGAACTGTTCTGTCCAGCAAAGCGTCTTCGGCCGCCCGCCGTGCGGCGTCCAATATGAAATCCGTGCGATTCTTTCCCAACAGATCGGCTGCCCGATCGATTAAACCACGCAACTGCGGCTTGATCCGTAGGTTCAAGGCACCACGCTTGGTGTTCGATTCATGTACGGTACTCATGGCCTCTCCCTTTGGAAGCGATCCTACCATGGCGTAATGACGCTGTCATTGCGATGGCGCACGTCCAGGAATTGGGGGCCTCGACCACCGAGCCCCTATTGGCATTCGTGCGCGACCGCGCTCACGGAGACGACGAGTCGTTTGATGCTAAGCGCCCGCTCCGCCATCGTTATTTGCGCAGACCGCAGTGCCCCTCATTGAGCACACGCGACGTTCGACTGGTTGCGGCGTGTTTTCAGCAGATATTCCTCGTGCAGTAATCAAGCGATTGCGAACACACGCACCGGCTCGCTGCGACCGCGCAATTGGATGATGTCTTCCGAAGCGATGGGAGCCACGACTCCGCAGCCTGCTGCCAAAGCGTGGGTCGCGTGCGTGATCATCACTTCGATGTTCTGCTCTTTGCAGGTTTGCTGGAGCCGAGACGCAACGTTGACCGTGTCGCCGATCACCGTGTACTCGTGCCGATCCTGGGCGCCGATGCGTCCGGCAAGCACTTCTCCCGTGTGCACACTCACGGCAACTGCCAAAGGTGCCTGGCCAAGCGCTGCCCGCTCCGCATTGAGAGCCGCGAGCTTGCTACGAATCCCCATGGCGCAGCGCACAGCGTCGGCGGCACCGGCGTGGCTGTCGTTCTCGAAGAGTCCGAAGACAACCAGAATGGCGTCGCCGATGAACTTATCGACCAGACCATTGCACTCGCGCACCCAGCCCGTGGCTACGGTGAAGAACTGATTGAGAGTCGCCACGACTTCTGCGGGTGTCGTCTGCTCGGCGAACGTTGTGAAGCCGCGTAAGTCGCAGAACAGAACCGATGCTCGCCGCAGCTCACCTTCGAGGCGCAACTCGCCCGACAACAATTGATCGCGAATCGACGGGTCCACCACGCGACCAAAGGTGTTGAGGATGTGTTCGCGGTCGCGCAGGCTATCCACCAAGGCGTTGACGCCTTCTTGCAACGCCCCCACCTCATCGGCCGCACCGACTCGTAGGTGCACGTCGAGATCGCCGCGGCGGACACGTCGCAACGCCGCTGCCATGGTGATCAGAGGACGCGTCAGTGTCGCCCCAAGGAGGAAGGTCAAGCCAATGCTGAGCAGGACGTAAACAAGAAAAGCCACATTTGCCGCATGCCCGATGATCTGCATCACGCTGTCCACAGGCATACCGGCCTGCACGCGACCAATCGTAGAGCGCACCAACCCAAGCATGGTGAACATTGGGGCGAACGCCACTGCCATCAAGAAAATGAACATGCGCGCGCGCACCCCAGGAGACACCGCTCCGGTGAGGTCTGCGACATGCCCAGCCGGAAATATCAATGGCACAATGCGTGCACGAAACACCCAGTCGAGCACCAGGTAGCTGGTTGCCGCCGCGAGGAAGCCGCTTACCAAGGGAGAAAAGATTTGCTGCGATACCAGCTCTCCCGACCATTGCCCAAAGCGCATCACCGTGATGGTTGGGAAAACGACCAAGCTCAAGAGCCAAGGGGCAAAGCCAAGCGCCGCCACCGCTGCCGGAGCGCCAACCACGCGGCGCTGGACCAATGGCGATGGGAGAGCCTGGCGCTGCAAGGAGAACCACAGGATGGGCCACAAGTAGACAACGATGCTGGCCAGCGTCATAGGAAACGCGACAAGATTGAAGGCTGGAAGAACGCTGAGTTCCATGGTCCGCACGGCCAAAGCAAAAGGGCTGACCGCGCCCATGGCGCCGATCGTCTGCCCGGTTGCAAAAGAGCCGAACAGGTTGGCGCCTACGGTTACCACGCCCCCAAACAGCAACCAGCGACGCAGACTCAAGACGTCCATTTCGCCCACCTGCGCCACTACCCCTTACCGCTGCGAGCGCGGATCGAAACGGTCGCGCAGATAATCCCCGAGGAAATTGAACGACATGATGGTCAAGAAGATGAACAGGCCCGGGGTGAGTATCCACGGGTACTTGGCCAGGTTCTGCACGTTCTGCGCGGCAGTGAGCAGGTTCCCCCAGCTCGCTCCCGGCTCTTGAATGCCGAGGCCCAACAGCGACAGCGCGCTTTCGCCGAGGATGAATCCGGGGATGCTCAGGGTAGCGGCGATGATCGTGTAACTCAGGGTGGCCGGAATTACGTGCCGAGTCAGCACTCGCAGACGTGTTGCTCCCAGGGCATGGGCCGCGGCAACGTACTCATACTCACGAATAGACCCGACCATGCCGCGGATGATGCGCGCAAATCCCGCCCAGCGAATGAAGCTCATCAGCACGACGATCAAGAAAAAGGTGGCAGCAGAGGAGAGATTCGAGGGGATGACCGAGGCCAGCGCCATCAAGAAATAGAAAGACGGTAACGACATGATGACCTCCACCAGGCGCATGGTGAGGTTGTCGACCCAGCCGCCCAGATAGCCGGCGAAGCTGCCCACCAGCGTGCCGATGAGGAAGCTGATGCCCACACCGACGACGCCAATCGATAGGCTGATGCGACTGCCGTAGACGATGCGCGAAAACAAATCGCGCCCGAGGGCATCGGTGCCGAACAGAAAGAACTTGCCCATCTCCGGCGGTGTCGTGAACAACTTCCCGTGTGCGAACAACAGCACCGGGATGCGAGTTTCCGAGTGCTCTTCGTAACGCCGCGTGTAGGGATCGGCGAGCTGCCGTGGGTGCGTGTAGAAAACAGACTCGCCCCAACTCGAGGGTGAGTTCAGATGCAAGCTGGAGGGAGGACAGTTGGGGAAGGCGCGGTTCTGCTCTGTGTAGTCGTAAGGTGCGACCAACGGCGCGGCGATCGCCATCAGGTAGAAGGCGACCAGCAGCGCGGCACTGCCAACGACAAATAGGCTGGGCCGGCGTCTCATCGCCCGCGCTCCGAGCGTGTAAAGTCGATGCGCGGATCCACCAAGGTCAGGGCCAGATCTGCCAGCAGATTTCCGATCAGCAAAAGCAACGAGCCGATCAGAATCGAGCCCATGACGAGATACACGTCGAGCGATTGGACCGCTTGCAGCATCAGCGTCCCCAGACCCTGCAGATTCATGACTGCCTCGACCAACGCCGCGCCGCCCAGAAGCTCACCCAGTTCGGCACCCGCCAAGGTGACAAAGGGATTCAGCGCGTTGCGCAGAATGTGCTTGGTCACCACGGTCGATTCGGGCAGCCCCTTGGCGCGTGCGGTGCGCACGTAATCCGCCTCCTTGATCTCGAGAAAGTTGGCACGCATCAAGCGCATGAGCCCTGCCATGCCGGCCGTGCCTAGGACGATCGTAGGCAAGACCAGGTGCTGGGCACGGTCGACAATCTTCTCCCACGTGCCGAGGCTGTCGTAGTCGATGGAGAAACTGCCACCGATAGGGAACCATCCACTCTGCAAAGCAAAGTACATGAGCAAGAAGGCGAGGAAGAAACTGGGGAGCGACATGCCGACGAAGGCGCTGACCGAAAGCGAACGATCCAGCAGCGACCCTGGCCGCAAGGCCACCATCACGCCCATGGGGATCGACAGGGTCCAAGTGAGAATCATGCTGGTCAACGCCAGGATCACCGTGTTGCCGGCGCGCATGCCGATGAGATCGATGACGTTGACGCGATACGCGACCGACATCCCCAAGTCGAGATTGACGGCCCGCCACAGCCATTTGCAGTAGCGGATCAACAAAGGGTCACCGTAGCCAAACTGCTGCTCAAGTTCGGCAATGAGCGTCGGCGAGATGGCCGGGTTCATGCGCAGATTGGAGAAGTAATCGCCGGGGGCGAGGTCGATGATGAAGAAGGAGAGGAAGGTGATGCCGATGAGTAGCGGCACCATCTGAAGCAAGCGGCGGAGCAAGTAGGCGAGCATGAGTCGTTTCCTACGCTCCTACTAGCCCGGCAAGCTTGTCCATTGCACGCGCTCCACCGCGGTTACGGCAGCAGCGAAGCGTTGGGTGCCGTGCAGTCGTCGCTGCTGCCCACGGCGGCAACCAAATCCTCAATAGTGATGCGGTTGTCGGCGTCGCTGTCGGCAGCGCCACAAACGCTCATTTGCGCCTGCTCCAAACTCACGTAGATGGCGGTGATCAGATCGTCCGCAGCGGTGCGGCCATCGCCCTCGCAATCGGCAAGACAACCGGCAAACATCGTCGTCGCAAGCTGGATCTCGCCTTGCCCGCGGAAGGCTTCCACAAGAATATTCCAGGTGCCTGGCTGCGGGGCGACAATCTCGCAAAACTCAAAACCGGATTCGGAGGTGCTGTCGCAATCGAACACCTCGTTGGTCGGATTAGCCGCACGCCGCAGGTACAAATCAAAATCGTTGCCGCGCCGCGATTCTCCAGTGTCTGCATTCAAGCCAACCCTTAAGAGACGTGTCGCGGCAGGTACCTGCACGCTGTAGCGAGCTTCAGCGGCTAGGCCGAGAACATCCGATTCCTTGCTCTGGCTTACCCCTGCTTCGCCCACGTGAGGCAAGTCGCCACAGCGAACGCTGTCGAGATCGGCACCGCCGATGCCGACGATAAAGTCTTGGTGAAAGAAAACGTCGGTGTCGAACGAGTCGTCGGGAGGCAAGCAACTAAACGAGCTGCCGCCCGAAGTGACGCCAGCAACCACGTCGCCCGCGGGCAGACTAAGCAGCAGCGGACCACCGGAATCCCCCTCGCACGTATCCGAATTCGAACCCGGAGGTCCTTGCGGCTCGCGAAAGCTCCAGCACACGTTGCGGTCCTCTGGGTGTTCGTCGGTACAAGCAGCCACATGCACTTTTCCCCAGCGCTTGATACCAACCGAGTTGTCGAGACCGGTTGTACCAAAACCAACCAAGGTGGCCGGGGTCCCCAGTGCCGGCGAGGCTACGCGATTGATGGGTAACGGCACGATCCCGGTCATCGGCGTTGCCAACTTCAAAACGGCAAGGTCACCGCCAATGCCGAAGTTGTAGTCGGGATGGATCTCCACCGAACGCACGGGTAGTTGTCCGCCGTGCTGCAAGAACACGGTCATATCGCCGGGAGGAATAATGCCCCCCCCGATGCAATCCGCCGCGGTATCAGCTTCCGTCTCGCACACGCAATGTGCCGCCGTAAGAAACGTATCGCAGCCGATCATCGTGCCACTACAAGTGCCTGTCGAACCATCGCTCGTAAGCTGCAATAGTCCGACCGCGGGGAAGTCCTGTGAAAGTACCCCGTTGGAAATGCGTGGTGACGGCGAAGCGGCTCTGGCGGCGCTCGTCGAGCCCACAGCAACAACAGCGGCGAGAAGGCAGACAGCCGCCAGCGAGCCACCGACAAGACGATCCAGGCAAGGCATCAAGGTGCCCCGCTTTAACCGCCGGGGATACAATGCTCAACCGCAGCCTGGACCGACGGGCCTTGAGCCAATGCCATTCAGCTCAGCTAGGGAACCTCTGCAAAAGTCCGTGCAAGTTGCCTCCCTGCGGGGTCGGGGTCGCTATCGGAATCGGTATCGATCTCATTTCACGCGGTCTCTCCCCTCCTTTGTCGCGGCCGATTCCGACCCCAACCTGATTACAAGGCTACTTGGGCAGAGGTTCTCTAAGGTCGCAAGGAATCGATCGTAATGACGCGATCACGTACCCACAGACGGCCCGGGAGCCCCCTTTCTCTTGGCGAACAGCGCCCCCCGGGATGGCCGCTGGCAGCACACCAAGCGGGCACCACCCGCTCGCGAGTGCTCTGTTTCGCAAGCGACTCGGGCTTTGCTTGGACCCTCGGATGCATGCTAACTGTCCGAGGTGATGGATGAGAGCGCCCAGGCCCACGTACTCGATCGGGTTCTCGACCCGTTCACGTACTGTCTGACTCCGGAGGTCGCCAGGCGAATCGCCGACTTGCGGGCGGATGCAGAGTTGCAGGCGCGGGTCGACTCCCTTGCTGGGAAGGCCAATGAAGGGCGGCTCAGCCAGCGCGAGCGGGCCGAGTACGATGCCTACCTCTCGGCGTTCCGTTTCGTCACCATCCTGCAAGCCAAAGCGCGGGCGCTCTTGAAGCAGAAGCCGGCGTGAGCGCCCGGCATGAACGCGCAGACTCGCAGGCTCGTGCACGAACGGGCGGGGGGACACTGCGAGTACTGTCAATTGCCGCAGTCGGCGGCGCGCTTCTTCGCGTTTCACACCGAGCACATTCGGGCGAAGCAACACGGTGGCACCGACCGGCTCGACAACCTCGCGCTGGCGTGCCCGGACTGCAACGTGCACAAAGGACCGAACCTGACCGGTATCGACCCCGAGTCGGATCAGAGCGTGCGACTGTTCAACCCCCGGATCGACCAATGGGAGGAGCACTTTGCGGTCGAGGGACCCTTCATCGGAGGCAAAACGCCAATCGGCCGCGCCACTGTTGCACTGCTCCAGATGAACGAGCCGGAACGGGTACAGATGCGGGCGGAGCTTCGGCGGGTTGGTGACCTCTAGTTGAAAAAGCCGACGACGCCCTTGGGTAAGTACTGGTCGGAAGCCCAGGTCAACAACCGCTAGAGAAACCGCACCGAATTGGGGTGCCTCTGGCGCAGTACCTCGGTGAGCTGCGGGCGATCGCGCAGTAGGGTGAAGTCTTGGAAATCGAATCCGGGGCCCACGCTGCATCCGACCAACGTGTAGGCTCCAGCCGAGCGCGCTGCCTGCCAACAATGGGCAGGCACGACGTGCACGGGTTGCGCGCCACTTGTCAGGCTACCGAGGCGGGTCGACTGGATCTCACGGAACTCAGCATCCGCCGTCCACAGCTCCAGCTCGGCACCTTCGTAGAAGTGCCATACTTCATCGGAGGCCACCCGATGCCAGCAACTCACTTCGCCCTGCGCGAGCAGGAAATAGATCGTGGTCAGCGCGGCTCGCTCTCCGCGCTCATCCCCGGGGTGCACACATGCAGAAGAGCGAAACACCTCACGGAAGTGCCCGCCCTCGGGATGTGCCATCAAGCCGAGAGCGCGAACGAGATCAGCCGCGCGTCCTGTCATTGGCCTAGTCGATACCTTTCCCTGAACCGGCTTTGCCCGCCAATTCGCGTTTCCGTCGGATGCGGGCCGAGGGCGGCCCGTCTCCACGGACAAATTCTCAGCAGTCGTAAGCACTGGAGACGCCGCGCCCTCGCGGCGCACCAGCCGGATTGCCTGCCTAATCGAATTGGCGGGCAAAGCCCAATGCACCTACCTGCGGCGCTAGCGCGTATGGGCCATGTAGTACAACACCGGCACGGCCATGCGGCTGATCAGCAGCGACGCCACCTCGCCAGCCATGAGGGCAATAGCCAGGCCCTGGAAGATAGGATCGGCAAGGATCACCGCGGCACCGACGACCACGGCCATCGCCGTGAGCAGCATGGGCCGAAAGCGAACTGCTCCTGCATCGACGACAGCTTGCGCCAGTGGCAGACCCTGCGCGACGCGCAGCTCGATGAAGTCGACGAGGATGATCGAGTTGCGCACTACGATCCCTGCCCCGGCCATGAAACCAATCATCGAGGTTGCCGTGAAAAATGCCGAGAGAGCCGCGTGTGCCGGCAAGATGCCGACGAGAGAAAAGGGAATCGCGGCCATGACGATGACCGGCGTCAGGAAGGAATGAAACCAGCCGACCATGAGGACATAGATCAAGACCAGCACGGCGGCGAAGGCGATCCCCAAGTCGCGAAACACCTCAAGCGTGATGTGCCACTCGCCGTCCCATTTGATTACGGGCTCATGATCGTGGAACGGCATCTCCGCATTGAGCACGGTGAGTTGCGCCTGCGAGCCGCCAAAGTGGCGCATGTCGAGTTGGGCCAGCGCTTTGTTCATCGCCAAGATGGCATACACCGGACTTTCCACGGCGCCCGCGACGTCGGCGATGACATACGTCACCGGCATCAAATTCTTGTGGTAGATGCTCTTGCTGGCAACGCCGTGCTCGACGCGTAGAAGTTCGCGCAGGGGAACCAGCGGCGGTGCCCCCTGGGCCACATCGGGCTCAGGTAGCGCGTTGGCGTCGCCGGAGCGCACGCGCAACGCAAGCACGTCTTCCGGAGCGCTACGCGCCGTGCGCGGAAGCTGCAGCACGATCGGCACATCTTCCTTCTCTTGTGGAATGTGTAGGAGGTCGATGGGTTCCCCGGCTACGGCAATGCGCAAGCTCTGCGAGATCGTCTCGGCGCTGATCCCATGGAGCGCCGCCTTTTCCTTGTCGACGAGGAAGCGGACTTGTGGCTGATCCGCTTCTACGTACCAATCGACATCGACCACGCCGTCGGTGCTGTGAAAGATGTCGCGTACCGCACGCGCCAAGGCGAGACGCGATTCCTCCGTGGGGCCGTACACCTCGGCCACCAAAGTCTGCAGCACCGGCGGCCCGGGCGGTACTTCCGCAACCGCAACACGGGCGGCGTATTTCTCCGCGACCGCGGCGATCTTGGGACGCACGCGCTTGGCGATATCGTGGCTTTGCGCTGTACGTGCCGACTTGGGTTGCAGGTTCACTTGGATATCGGCGACATGCGCGCCGCGGCGCAGGAAGTAGTGGCGCACCAAGCCATTGAAGTTGAACGGCGACGCCAGGCCCACATAGAGTTGATAGTCCGTCACCTCCGGCTCCGTGCGCACCAAGTTCGCCATTTCGCGCGCTGCCTGAGCCGTGCGCTCCAGCGAGCTGCCCTCGGGCATGTTGAGGATGATCTGGAATTCCGACTTGTTGTCGAAGGGCAGCATCTTGACCTTGGTCCAACCAAACGGGATCGTCGCCATCGCTGCGATCAGCAACATCGTGATGCCGGCGAGGAAAGCCCAACGCCAGGAAGCATGCGCCAGGAGTGGCGCCATGACTCCGCGATAGAGCCGCGTGAGCACGTCCTCTGTCGCTTCGGAATCCCCGTTGTGGCCGGATGCGATGGCGGTGGCAGCGACGTACTTCTTGCCCCAGCCGAGGATGCGGATCGACGCCCACGGGGTCACCACGAAGGCAATGAGGAGCGACCAAGCCATGGCCGCACTGGCTCCAATCGGGATCGGCCGCATGTAGGGACCCATCAGCCCGCCCACGAAGGCCATGGGCACGACGGCGAAGACCACGGCGAAGGTCGCCAGGATCGTTGGATTGCCCACTTCATCGACCGCGGCCACGGCAATGTCGGACCACGCGCGGCCGCGATTCTGCGGCATGTGGAAATGCCGCACGATGTTTTCGACCACGACGATTGCGTCGTCGACGAGGATGCCGATGCTGAAGATCAGTGCGAATAGAGTGATGCGGTTGAGGGTGAATCCGTACAAGAAGAAAACCAGCAAGGTGAGAGATAAAGTGGCAGGAATGGCGACGGCGACAATTGCCGACTCGCGCCAGCCGAGCACGACCAAGATCAACAGTGACACACCGAGCACGGCTATGCCCATATGCAGCAGTAACTCATTGGATTTCTCGGCAGCCGTCTCCCCGTAGTGTCGGGTGATGCTGACCTCGACATCGCCGGGTATCTCGCGGCCCTTGAGCGCGTCGACCTTGCGCAGCACCGCCTCTGCCACAGTGATGGCGTTCGCCCCAGGACGCTTGGCGACTGCCAGGGTTACCGCCGGCTCGTCCTCGCGGGTCTCTTGAGCTGCGGCCCCGCGGCCAAAGAAGACATAGTCGCGCACCTCCTCGGCTCCATCCTCGACGCTAGCCACCTCGCGCAGATACACCGGCCTGCCCTCGATCACGCCGAGGACGACGTTGCCGACATCCTCGGCACTTTGCAGAAAGGCCCCACTCTCGATCCAGATGGACTGATTGTTGGCAGTCAGCTCTCCCGAGCGAAATTGGCGGTTGGCCTGACGCAGCATCGGAATGATCCCCGCCGGGCTGAGGCCGCGGGAGGCAAGCTTGGCGGGATCGAGCAACACGCGCAGTTGACGCCGAGCGCCGCCGAGAATCGTGGTCTCCGCGACCTGGGGTACCTGCTTCACGGCATCGTCTACTTGTGCCACTAGCCGGCGAAGCATCCTGTGGTCGTAACGGGCCGAGTGGAAGGTTAGCGCCAAAATGGGAACGTCATCGATGGACCTAGGTTTGACCAGCGGCATCGACACCCCGGGCGGAATGCGATCGAAGTTGGAGCGTAGCTTCTCGGTCAATTGCACCAGGCTCGCATCGGGATCGAGACCTACCCGAAAGCGCACAATGGCTAGGGACTCTCCAGGCCGCGAGGTGGAGTAGATGTACTCGACCCCCGGGATCTCCCACAGTAACTTCTCCATTGGTCGGGTCGCCCGCTCTTCGACCTCCTTGGCACTGAAGCCAGGCATGGCCACCATGACGTCGATCATCGGCACATGAATTTGCGGCTCCTCTTCGCGCGGCAGCATCAACACCGAGAAGAAGCCCAGCAGTAAAGAGGACAACACCACCAACGGCGTCAGCTTCGAATTCACAAAGGTACGCGCCAGTCTCCCGGAAATTCCGAAAGACGCGGGGGCCGGGTGTGTGCTCACGGCCGAACCTCGACCAACTGGCCGTCTCGCAATCCGGCGAGATTGCCCACTGCGACGTGCTCACCAGCGTCGAGCCCGGCGAGAATTTCGATCTCCTTGCCGGACGTCTTGCCGGTTCTTACCAAGCGCATTTGGGCGTGCTCGCCGACGATCACGAACACCAGCTCCAGTTGGCCGCGGCGAAGCACCGCGTCGCTAGGCACCCGCAAGCTGGCGCTGGCGCCAAGTGGCACTACGGCGCGACCAAACTGGCCGGCGCGTAGCCCTTCGGCTCGCGGCAAGTCGAGCTTGACGCGAAAGGTGCGGCTGCCGGGATCGGCTGTCGGGGCGAGTTCGCTGACCACGCCATCCAGATCTCCCGCGACACTGTCGATGCGCACGGTCATCATGGCACCCATGGTCACAGTTCCGACAATGGCCTCCGGGACATCTGCTTCGAAGCGCAACTGAGTGGGATCCTCTATTTCGAGGA
>CAZGSN010000112.1:0-2447 GCA_964528465.1 uncultured Binatia bacterium (SeqCode) | reverse complement strand
CCGGACCTGTCGCGGCAAGCCGCGCCAGCCCGGTGAATTCAAACGTTGGGCCTCTCAATTGCGCCTTCCTTCGCTGGGTTCGCGGCAGTTGTCCCCCCTCAACTACTAAGTCCCCGCATGCTCCGACATTCCTGCCACATTGACGATATGACCATCATCGGTCAGCGACCCAATCCACTAGATGAATCCTGGAACGCTTGGACGCTAGTCGTTTGCATGAAATGCAAGAAACTCTACGAGTGGCAGCATCACTCGGAGGAACAAATGCACGGCGGCGATCTTGAGGTCACTGCGCTACCGACCTCAGATTACCTTTGTCACAAGTACCAAATCGCCGAGGCTGATGTTGAGACCATCCTTCGAGGTGACAAGAAGGTCCGTCGCTATGACCGGTATAAGAAAGTCTTCGTTGAAGACTCCGTGTAAAACAACAACCGTGTCTCAGCGAGGCCCAACCCATCATTCCAGCGGACCGCCTCCGGCGACCGCTGAATTCAAACGTTAGGCATTTCCCTCATGAAACGACGCAAAGTTGCTGATCGCGGAGACATGATCGCCATCCCAACCACTGATGGTCGCGAAGTCTTTGCACAAATCTGCTGGGCCTCGGATTACTACAAAGACACCATACAACTAGCCTTTGTTACTTGTAGAACAGAGACCGAATTGCAAGGCGATCTTACATTCGTCGAGCCAACCGTCTTTTCTAGTTCTGCTGTTGTGAGAAAAGGGCGCTGGCGAAAGCTATTTACCCATCGTCAACTTTATGAACCCTCTCCGCCCGTCTTCTATTCTGCAGGGAATATTCATCGTGGAGACGACTTCGTACGAGAAGCAAAACCCGAGGAACGGAACACACTTCTAAACCTAAGTGCACTAGGCGCCGCGCTTGTAGAAAAGAACGCTACTGAAATTGCATCCAGCATTCACCATGCCTAACCCGGCGCTCAACCTCGCTCCTTTCAGTCGCTGGACGCTGCGCGATAAAGCCGCGCAGCGCCGGTTAGCTCTACGTTAGAGGTCTCTCATGACCAGCCAGATTGTTGAGGTCTCAGTTCCGGCAGGTACTCGCATGTGAATCGCCCCGGGTTTGGTAGACACCTTGGAGCCTAATAAACTAGGCGTCAAGGAGGCGATATGAGCACGAAGCGATACACCGAGGAGTTCAAGGTCGAGGCGGTGAAGCAGGTTACCGAGCGTGGGCATGCGGTAGCGGACGTGGCGAAGCGTCTGGGGGTGTCGCCGTACAGTTTGTACCAATGGCTCAAGACCTACGCCAAGCCTGCGGCGGAACGCGCCGAGCTGCAGAACCAAGGCGCCGAGATCCGGCGGCTGAAGTCTGAACTGAAGCGCGTGACGGAGGAGCGCGACATCCTAAAAAAGGCCGCCGCGTACTTTGCCAAGGTGTCCGGGTGAAGTACGAGTTTATCCAGGCCCATCAAGCGCAGCACTCGGTACGACGTTTGTGTCGGATGATGGATGTGCACCCGAGCGGCTACTACGCCTGGTGCCGGCAGCCTGATTCGCTGCGCACGATCGAAGATCGACGCCTCCTGGGCCCGATCAAGCAGGCGTGGCTGGAGAGCGGCTGCGTGTACGGTTACCGCAAAGTCAGCGATGACCTGAAGGACTTGGGTGAGCCGTGTGGCAAACATCGCGTTGCGAGACTCATGCGCGCGGAAGGACTGCGTGCCCAGGTTGGCTACCGCCGGCGGCCGGGCCACTACGGTGGGCGCCCTGCGATCGTGGCGCCGAATCACTTGCAGCAGCATTTCGACGTGAGCGCGCCCAATCGGGTCTGGGTGACGGACATCACCTACATCCGCACCCATGAGGGCTGGCTCTATCTGGCGGTGGTGCTGGATCTGTTCTCGCGTCAGGTCGTCGGTTGGTCGATGCAATCGCGCATCGAGCGCGCTCTGGTACTCGATGCGCTGCTGATGGCGGTATGGCGACGGCAACCGCAGCACGAGGTCATCGTGCATTCCGACCAAGGCAGCCAGTTCAGCAGCTACGAGTGGCAGGACTTCCTGAGTGCCCACAGGCTGGTGCCCAGCATGAGCCGGCGCGGCAACTGCCACGACAACGCGGTCGCCGAGAGCTTCTTCCAATTGCTCAAGCGCGAACGCATCCGGCGCAAGACATACCCGGATCGCGAAGCCGCGCGGCGCGACATCTTCGATTACATCGAACTCTTCTACAACCCGAAACGCCGGCATGGCTACAACGACAAGCTGTCGCCGATAGAATTCGAGAAACGGTTTTCCGAGAGGCTCCCGAGTGTCTAGAGAACCCGGGGCGATTCACTTGGTCAGCCACAATCAGCGGCAATTGGAGGGTCACCTTCTCCTTCGACGGGAAGGATGCCGTCGACGTCGACTACGAGGACTACCACTGAAAATGACTTCGTCCCTTCGAATGCACAACCCCCCCCATCCCGGAGAAAT
>CAZGSN010000111.1:0-20938 GCA_964528465.1 uncultured Binatia bacterium (SeqCode) | reverse complement strand
ACGTCGCTCGCCGTCAGACCCATGGTGCCAGGGGCAGCCACCAAAAACGGTGGATCGGTGCTGTTGGTGTACGACCCGATGATGCTCGCCGGCGTTGCTCCTAGCGTGGTCAGGGTTGGCGATCCGGGAGCGAGGGTGAAGAAAACCGGGGTGCTGAGGGCGGCTACCTCTTCGAAGTCCACCGTGATCAGGGCATCGACATCGTCCCCGGGTTCCGTAAGTCCGAACGCGGCAAAGCTGCCAGCCGGCGAGCTGATGCTGCCGTTGCCGTCGAGCACCAGGGTGTTGGCGCTGGGCGCCCCGATGGTGCCGCCATCAAAGATGTCGGCAGCGGCCTCCCCGGCTACGGCTTCCGACGTCACGTTGGGCGCGCTTCCGCCCATGCCGACGCTACCGGGAGCCACCGAGAAGCGGATCCGCGAATTCGCCGCGATCGACTCGGCGCCGAGCGACAGACTCGAAATCCGATCGCCGGGAACCAATCGGAGCTGCGTGATCAGGGAGTACACGACTGGCGACGAGGTCTGCGGAATGCGGAAGACATCGGCCCCCGGCGTACACACGTCGGTGTCGGCGCTACCGCACAGCGGGCTCGATCCCGGTGCGGTTGCGACCGTTGGCCCCGCCGCAACGGCTACCGATGCCGTACCCAGCGATGCGACAACGATACCCGCGGCCGCCCTACGCGTTGCTCGCCAAAACGAATTCACTGCCCCAGATTTCATCATCCTAATACCGCTCCTTTACCGATCCTTGGCCAATGCAGAGATTTGTGTGTAACGTTCCTTTGAAATGGCAGGACGCAAAGTCATTGTTGCGCCGCACTTTGTCAACCGGGAACTGTTGGGGCGCGAGCCTGGGAACGAGATTCCGCTGTGTTTCTTGTTCCCGCCTGGGAACGGCGTCCGGCGAGGCTCTGCCTAGTGATGAGGTGGGGCGGAAACTTATTCACAAACTGCCAGTGGTGGAATGCAACTGCCTAGGCGTCGAGTGCCGCCAGTTCGCGGCGCACACGTAGGGCCAACAGTCCCTCCTGCCCGCCGTCACGCTGGAGGAAGTGTTCGATACGCGGTAGTTCCCATGGATCGAAGAGATTGGGGACGGATAGCCCGTATTAGCTGGGAGGTTGACGTAACGCCCCACTATCAGACCTTCGATCGGATTCATTCTCTAATCCTTTGGGCACTTCCGCGGTCGCTTTTCCTTCGGGACAGCGGCTTACAGGGGATCAGCGGGTGTTGTCAACACGCCGAGGGCGTTTGTCGGGCGTAGCTCGGCCGGCAGCCATATGGGGCTGTGCAATCGGTGTCGTTGTCAGTGCTCTGCCAAACCAGGCAGCCATGGCGGCGGGCGCGCTGGTTCGGGAACGGGCGTGCGGCAGGGAAGCCCGAGATGGTCCCATACGACCGCTGCGCGATCTACTCGGGACACCCGAGCGCGTACTCGCCGATGACCCCGAGTAGGCCGAAGGCCGTACCGAGGGGCGATGGTCGCCACCAGACGCAGGCGCCCGCCGCATTCGCCGCAAGCGAGAATATCGAACAGAAAAACGCGGCGCAGCAAATCAGCCCAGGCGAAATGGCGCGGGCGGGTGTAGCCGGTGGCCGTTGCCGTGGCGTCCCTCGGGGCTGCGCTGGGCGGTGGGTGCATTCGGCTTGCCGCTGCCTCTGCCTTCGCCGGGCCAGATGCTTCGGGAAGGCTGGTCGTGCCTGTGCTTGGGGCTGAGTGTAACGGCGCACCACCGATCACCGCCAAGTGCTGGCCATCGGGTAGTGCGTAGTTCTTCGCCGACTGCGTGCGTTCGGCAGGAAGCTCGACGGCAGAGGATGATACGGTCGCGTGGGCGGTGATTGGTGCGGCGGAGAAGAGGGCGACGAAGATAGCGAACAGCCGAGGCGACGTAGCCGCGCGCGTCAGCGCGTGGAGTCGGGTGGAATGCAGATCGCGTAGATAGCCCGATTCCACCTCACTCCACGGCGTTACCGCCGCGGCTACTTTGCTGTCTTCGAGGACCTCGGAGTCCACAGCCGTACTCGCGGCGAGACGCAGCGCTATTGAGGATGCCTCTTCCAATCGCGGCTTGTCTGATTTGCGTTGGCGGCCGATGTTAGAAGCGCGCCCAATCGCGGCCCTTGGCGAGCGCAGAGGGAAGAAAGATTACCTGAGTGTGGCCTTGTTCTGAAAATTGCGAATGAGGGCGTCGAGCATCGATCGACCTCGGCTGCATGCCCAACGCTTACTGCGAGCTGGGGGGACCATATACTCTGTGTGGCTAGGACAACGCTACACCGTGCGCATCGGCAGGCGGGCGTAGCCGCGGACGTTGGCAGAGTGGACACGCTCGAGGCCAGCTTCGTCGATCTCATAATTGGGCATACGGGCGAGGATCTCCTCCAAAGCAACGCGGCCTTCGAGGCGGGCCAACGATGCGCCCAAACAAACATGGGTGCCGAATCCGAACGATAGGTTCTGTTGCAGCGGGCGCGTGATGTCGAACTGATCGGCGCGCTCGAACACACGCTCGTCACGATTGCCGGAGCCGATGAGCAGGATGACGCGCTCGCCTTTGGTCAGCGACTTTCCGTGGAGGCTAATGTCGCGAGTCAACACCCGCGCCAGCATGTGGGTCGAAGTATCGAAACGCAGGACCTCTTCTACGGCATCGGCAAGGCGCTGCGGCTCACGCACCAGCAAGGCGCGCTGCTCGGGATGACGGGCGAGCAGGTGCACTCCGTTCCCCAGCATCTTCGTCGTCGTCTCGTTGCCTGCAATCACCAGGAGAAAGCAGAACCCGAAGATCTCTTCGTCGCTCAGTCGCTCGCCCTCTACCTCGGCCGCGATCAAGGCACTGATCAAGTCGTCGCCGGGGTTCTGCTTACGGCGGCCCAGGTCTTGCGCGAAGTATCGGACCAGACTCCCGGCTGCTTGCACGCCCTCCGGAGTCACCGCTGCTTGCCCCGGCTCGCGATGCAAGAGCGTGTCCGACCAGTTCCGCAACATGGCCTGATCTTCCCGTGGCACACCCAGCATGGCACTGATGACGTCCATCGGCAGTTTGGCAGAAAAGTCCTGGATGAAATCAAAGCTACCGCGCTCGACGAGAGGATCGAGATACTCGCGGGTCATCGCTCGCACGCGCGGTTCCAGCAAGGCAATGCGGCGAGGGGTGAAGGCGGCACTGATGATCTTACGCAGCTTGGTCTGGCGAGGCGGGTCCATGGCAATGATCATCGGTGGCGCCTTGCCACTACCCTCGAGGGCAACACCACCTACCGACGAATACGTCTGCCAATCATGCAAAGCATTGTTCACGTCCTGGTAGCGCGACAGCGCCCAGAATCCGCGCTCCGCGTTGTAGTACGCTGGTGCCTCGTCGCGCAGACGCTTGTAGGTTGGGTACGGGTCCTCATGGATGGCATAGGAATACGGATCGTAAACAAGCGCGTCAGACATCTGTGCTTCTCCTATTGCTCGCCCAGCGTCACGCAACCGACCGCATCCAGCGGGGCAGAGCAACACCGTCCTGCTCTTCGAAAACCACCTGCACAGGCTCGCCGATGGCGATGGTAGAAGCGTCGATGGAGTTGATCGGTGCCCCAGGACGAGTAATCAGATTCCCGACAAAGCGCAGGCTGGGGTCTTCGTCCACGGCTACGGTGATGACGTTGTAAGGCGCTACCTCCTGATAGGCAGGCAGCAACGGGGGATGCGGCACCACGAACGACCAAATCGTGCCGCGACCGCTCAGCTTGTCCCAGCGTTTGCGCGTCGATCGGCAATGCGGACACATCGGACGTGGCGGCATACGCCGCTTTCCGCAGTCGGCACATGCTTGCACGCGCAGCTCGCCGCGTGCCGTGCCTTCCCAAAACGGGCTCGATTCTTCTTCCGTAACGTCGGGAAGCAACAACGAGTCAGCCATCATTTCTCCTAGGCTTCATTTGCGCAGCACCAGGGCGCTGGTGGGGACACCCTCGCCGCTGGTAACCAAACACGTGTCGGCGCCATCTACCTGCGCTGTCGAAGTGCCACGCATTTGTCGTACCCCTTCGAGCACAAGGTTGAAGCCGTGCACGTAGGCTTCCGACATGCCACCGCCGGCTGTGTTCGTGGGTAGCCGCCCATTGGGCCACTCCAGTGCTCCGTTGTCCGTGAAGGCAGCCCCCTCGCCGCGCTTGCAAAAGCCGTAGCCTTCTAAGGAAAGAGGAATGAGCGGACTGAAGGCGTCGTAGAGTTGGGCAACACGGATGTCTTGGGGGCGAATTTCGCTGTTGTCCCAAAGTCTCTTCGCACACGCATACGACGGGCCGCGCAGGGGATCGGCGTTGAAGTAGTTGGTCATCACCTGCAGTTGCTGCGGAATGCCTTGCGCGAAGGAGTGCAGGTATACGGGCGCACGGCGAAGATCCTTGGCCCGCTCCGCGGAACAGATCACGACCGCCAGTGCCCCATCCGTCTCCAAGCAGTTGTCGAACAGGCACAACGGCTCTGAGATCCAGCGCGCCCGCATGTAGTCCTCTCGCGTCATCTTCTTCTCGTACATAGTGGCGTTTGGGTTGCGATTGGCGTGCTTGCGAAAGGCCAGGGCAACGTTGGCGAGATGATCACGGGTGGCGCCGAATTCGTGCATGTAGCGACGCGTGAGCATGGCAATCTCATCTACAGGGCGCAGCAGGCCGAAGGGCCGGGTCCACTGCTGGTAGCCACCGACGCGAGGATTCACATTCGCCCACGGGCGACTGGCCTTGGAAGAACGCTTACGCGCCCGCCACGCCACCGCCACCTCGCACTGACGCGTAACCACGGCCATGGCGGCATGCCCAACCGCGGCGCATCCTGCACCGCCACCGTAACCGATCTCGCCGAAGTAGGTGATGTCACCGAGGCCAACGTTGCGAGCAACTTCCACCTCACGGCCACTCTCCATCGAGAACATAGCCAAGCCGTCGACGTCGGCAGGTCTGAGCCCCGCATCGTCGAGGGCCATGGAGATTGCCTGGCAAGCCAGCGACAGCTCCGAATCCTCCAGCCCCTTACCAAATGCCGTCTGGCCAATACCGACAATCGCAGTTTGATCTCGAATCTTCATTGACGCTCCCAAGTGCGGCGCTACCTTGGCAAATCTTGCGCGCCGATGGAACCAGCAGCGAGTAATCGAGTAACGGATGGGCACGGAATTATTCGCCACGCACGGCGTCCTCCGGGTTGGATTGCACCGGGGCCTGCCCCGCTTATGCCGCCGGTGGTCGGCGCGTTGGGTCCCTTCGCGGGCGAGGACCTCTGCTACCTCTGCGGCGACTGGCGAATCCTGCAGCTTGTAAATGGGCATCGCTGGTCGCTTGATGATTTGGTGACGGCCTGGGTTGCCCGCCGTGCTTGCCGAACGCCACCACAAACCTTTCTCGATTTGGGCAGCGGCCTTGGTTCGGTACTGCTGATGATGGCCTGGTCGTTTCGGGACGCCAGCGGACTCGGCATCGAAGCACAATCCATCAGCGTGGACCTGGCACGCCGCTCCCTGCTTTGGAACGGAGCGGATCGACGCTGCCGAATTCTTCACGGAGACTTCCGCCAACCTGGAACTCTTCCGGAATCACCAAGCTTCGACCTGATCACCGGGACGCCGCCATACTTCCCGATCGGCAGTGCCTTGGAGTCGGCACGACCGCAATGGGTGGCCTGCCACAGCGAGCATCGCGGAGGCGTGGAAGCTTACTGTTTAGCGGCAGCTCCGCGTCTCGCTGCCGATGGGCTTCTGGTGCTGTGCGCTCCAGCGGGTGCAATTGCACGCGTCGAAGCGGGGGCAAGGTTGTCCGGCTTGCACATTCGAGAGCGCGTCGATGTCATACCGCGCCAAGGGAAGTCGGCACTCGTTTCCGTGTTTGTACTCGGAAATGCTGGCTCCGACGTCCTTCGACGGCAAGCACTGACCGTGCGCGACGCGTCGGGAAAACGTAGCGATGCCTTCTTGCAAGTCCGCAAAGATATGGGGTTGCCACCCTGACCTGGCATCGGCCCTCGATCTCACGCTAAAGCAGGCGGCCGTTATGGATCAGGCACTGCAGCAGCAATTGCACCATGTGAAGGTCGGAAGCCCCGCTCTCGATCTCTCACGCTTTCCCGATTTCTTGATTGTCGGTCCGCAGCGTACCGGCACGACGTGGCTGCACGCCAACCTACGCTTCCATCCACAGATCTTTCTCTCTGAGCCCAAGGAGCTGTTCTTTTTCAGCAGGCTCAAGACCCCACAGCATCCGAAGTTTCAGTCGGACGATCTGGGTTGGTATTTGAAGTTCTTTCGCGATCCGCCCAAGCAGTGGTTGATCAAGTTCGCCATGTGCTTGCGCCAGAGCCGGGCACTGTATCGTCCGCGCATTCGTGGCGAGGCGACTGCAAGCTATGCCGCGCTCGATGCGGATGTGATTCAGGAAATCGTGCTGCTCAAGCCGGACATCAAAGTCATCCTAATGATCCGCGATCCAATTGATCGTGCCTGGTCGCACGCCAAGAAGGACCTGGCACGTAACCGCGGGCGCAAAATGTCGGAGGTGAGCGAAGAAGAGATTCGGGCTTTCTTGTCGGACGACTACCAGCGGCGCTGTGCTCAGGTCGTGCGCAATTGCGACAACTGGGCCGCGCATTTGCGTCCCGGGCATCTCCTGGTGTGCATGTTCGATGACGTGGCGGCGCGACCGGCAGAGTTGCTTGTCGAGGTGATGCAATTCCTCGGCGTCGACACCAACCCGCGCTACATCCCGAAGCAAGTAGCCGAGTCGGTCAATCCAACCGAGTCTTCGAAGGTTCCCGAGAGCCACCGTCGCTTTCTCGAGGGTTTGTTCCACGACGACCTCGAGGCCTTGAAGCAACGCTTTGGCCTTTCGTGGCCATTGGGCGAACATCCCTTGGCGATTCGCCTGCCTGCTTGACGCGAGAACAACCGCAAGGGACGTCGCATGCGCCCGGCCCATCTCATCGTTTACTCCGACTACCTGTGCCCGTGGTGTTACAACGCCAGTGTCCGCTTGCATCGCCTGGAAGAAGAGTTCGGCTCGGATCTGCATCTCGAGTGGCGAGCCTTTCTGCTGCGCCCACAGAACCGCGAGCGCCGCAACCTCGAGAAGTTTCGAGCCTACACGCAGTCGTGGCTAGTGCCGGCCGCCGAGCCGGATAGCGGTTTGTTTCAGGTCTGGTCGTCCGCGGCCGGGCCGCCGGGATACAGTGTCCCTCCTCATCTATTGGCGAAGGCCGCCGCAGCGATAGGGACCGACGCCTTCCGTGCCGTGCATCAAAGCCTATTGCGCGCCTATTTTACCGACAATCGCGACATCACCGACCGCGACACGATGCTGGCCATCTGGCTTGAGAACGACCTACCGAGGGCTGGCTTCGATCGCATCGAGGATCCTGCGATCGAGCAAGCGGTTCTCGAGGAGCACAGAGAAGCAATGCGTATCGGCATCACCGGCGCCCCATCGATTCGCGCCGCCGACAACGACACCGCCGCTCTGGGCGCCTTTCCGATGGAGACCTACAGGCGCTGGGTGCAGCGCTTGCTGGCCGCATGAGAGGGGTGCTGGGGTGCGGGCGTGCTGAGGTTCTGGGGTGCGGAAGCTCTGAAGTTGCGCTGTGCGCCGGCGACCGGAATCCCAGGGTAGGGCTCACGACTTGCATCCGCATACCTCGGTTACCGCGAGGCCCGAAAAACTAAGGTCTCACCGCCACAGCACTTCAGCACCTAGGCAGTCCAACACCTGAGCACCCCCGCACTGGCTCACCAGCGCACCGGCGCACTTACCCTCTCCACTCAGGTATGCATCTTCTCCAGGTCTGGGCGGATACGAGAACTCTTGAGGCGATGCTCCCGATATTCCGGAGCACGGATGATGCGGACTTTGAAGCCGGCCATGCGCAGGACGGCTTCCCAGGATGAACTCTGATCGTAGCCCAGGGCGATGAGGTCTGGATTGGCGCGCCGCACCGAGCGCAGGAAGTGATCGCGGTAGCCGACGAAGGCCTCGTCGACGAGGCGCAAGGTGGCAATCAACGATCGCCGCTCCGCTTGCGTATGATGAGGAGCGCGGCCCTTGAGGCGTTCGACACTGGCATCGCGAGCCACGACCACCGACAGAAACACCCCATCGCGACCCAAGCGACGAGCCATGGCCTCGCCCCGCCGGCGTGCCCAGCGCAGCAGCGCCAGGTGCCCCGCATGTAAGCCGTCAAAGGTTCCAGCCACGAAGACACGCAAGGGTTCAGCCGCCTTTGCTGCTGTCGCGGCTTTCTTTGTCCTGGTAGCCATGGCGCCCCGCTATAGCCGGAAGGCCAAGCCCAGACCACAGTGGGCACTGGCTATACCGAGTGATGAAAAGCAGCAGGGATCAGAACCAACCGCCGCCCCGCGGGCGCCACGCAGACCGCAAAACCTCTGGCTTGGAATCCACGGCTTCGCGACTTTGTAAGTCTACTGCAACCTAGGGGGTGGTTCCGCTACGCACCTATCAGCCTCCGGGAGTGGTCTATGGCACACGGTAGCTCAAACAAGGTTGCCCTTGTTCTGCGTAGATACACCACCCGATGGATCCTTGACTGAACTTGCGCGCCCTTTCATCTCGTTGAGCAGGTTGGTTGCTCGCTCCGCCATGTCATGGCGGCCGAATTCTTCGAACCCAGATTTGGATCGTTCGAGGATCGTGATGGCTTTTGGCAAGTCGCCGGTAGCGTCGCAAAGCTGGGCGAGGTCGCGGCCAATAAATGAAATCGCCTCTAGGTCATGAATCGAGTTGGCGATCGTGTAGGCTTCGAGCATCTGACTCAACGCCTTGCTTGTGTTCCCTAGCTCCTGTTCGACTTTGCCAAGCTCCCACAGCGCATGCGTAATGTCAGTCTGCGCCTGCAAAGTGCGCAGGATGGCAAGTGCCTCTCGGTAGACCTCACGAGCGACGCGCCACTGCCCCTGCTTTGCGTGCGCACGTGCCTTGTCGGCAAGCGTACCCGCATAGCTGTGCATGTCGCCCAATTCCTCAAACACTTTCAAGGCACGCGCGTAAAGGCGAAAACAATCGGCCTGGTTCTCCGTTCCAACATCGATTCTCGCGAACTCACGAAGAATGATGGCTTCACCCCGCCTATCGTTCATCCGACGCGCATACTGGAGTGCCTCTTGAAACATTGCCTTTGCTGTATCGGTCTCTTGACGAAGCAGGTGAATCCTTCCCATCTCCAACAACACCCCGGCACGTGACCGCTCGTCGCCCATCTTGGAAAAATCGTGGAGCTGCTCTCGGTGCAAGACCAGGGCCTCGTCGAGCTTGCCACGAACACGAAGCAGGTTTGCAATGTCTCCAATTGCAAAGGCACGTTCCCGGGGTTTCCCGAGCCGGTCCAGAAGCGCGACGCGTTGGCGGTGTAAAGAAAGAGCTAAGTCCGTTTCGCCCCGCATCGCCATGTGTCGTGCGATATCGCCTAGGGTAAGGGCAACCTCCGTCTGGTCTCCGAGCGCTTCGTAGATTCGCAGCGCTTCCTCGTATAATTTTTCCGATCGAGTATTGGCGCCAGTGCGCGCAAGGTGCGTCGCCAATTCGCACAGCCAGGCCGCGCGACGGGCCATGGCTACAGGGTCTTGTGTGTTGGCAAGCTCTTCGATCCGCGGTTCGAGTTCACGTATTCGCTCAAGCCGCACCTCGATGGGTAGATTGTCGCTAGTTGTCGGTCCCCAGTCGAACCAGAAACGTGAAATCTCTCCCTGCTCCAAGTCAGGGAAGAACACGACGTCGCTTCGCCAATCGAAAAAGTCTGGTGCCTCCCGCTCAAAAAGACCGAGAACATGCGGGGGTGTCCAGATGACCACAGGCCGAGGTATCAACTGCGCCCACTCCGGACGTTGCACGTTCAACCGCAAGAGAAATTGGCGACTGTCGGCATCCGTCTCCGTGGCGTCTTCAACGTCCACCACGAAGATCGGCGCATGATCGCCGGGGGTCTTCGCCAAAACCTCTTGCGCCAAAGTGAGCACGTTGGTGGTGGCATCCTCCACCTTGACGACTGCAGGGTGGAAAGGCAGCGCCATTTCAAGCATCTGAATCAATTGCCCACGCAAAGTCGGGCGACTGCAGACTGCAAAGAACAGAGAGAACCTCTCCGCGCGGGTAATTCCGCGAACGAGTCGACGTAGGGACTCCGCCGTAGAATCGACGCTAGCCCTGCTTGAATCTTGGGAGAGTGCGGATAACAGGGTTCACCTCATACCAAGGCCGGCCGTTCATGTACTCGAAGACGTGGAGCAAGAAGAGCATCTGCTGGTGTGGTTCATCCTTCGGAATATCCGTTTGCGGCAACTCGAAAGCACGCAGATGTGCCCAATAACTGTCCGGAACCTCACGCAGGAGGCTGTTCGCGTAATTGCGAATTGCTTTCTCTGCTGCCTCGCGAGTGATCGGCAGCGCATCGATTGCGTTCATTGCCGATTGCAGGAACATCATCAGATGCCGCGGGTGGCCACCCGTCATCTTGCAAAGGTAGCGCGCAGTCTCCAGGTCATCGAAGGCTTCTGTTATGGAAACGTCGGCAAACCGGCAGCGAGCCTCGATCATCTCCAGCAGCTTCTTCATGCCAGGTGAGTCTGACGGCACGTCGCGCTCTTGGAAATCATGCAAGCGTATCAACGGTAGCGGCACATTGTGCTCGCCAAGCGTCTGCTCAAGCTGAGCGCAGCGCGGAGAGTAGAATAGAGAAATCGGCACGGTGTAGATCGTGTGCACCTTCAGGCTCGCCAGTTGATCGCTGCGATCGAGAAACAAGCGATCGTGGGTGGTGGTCCCGCCATCGAGAATTCGAAACACCAGACGCTCGAGTCCATCGATGATCAATACCACCCCTTCGTGCCCTTTCTCGCGCAGCTTGTCGGAAGCGGTCACCAGCAAGTCGTTGACACCGTCCAGCAGCGTGGTGCTGCGCTTTTCGATCTCCGCCCGCAATTGGGCGCGAGCGTTTGGGCGATTCTTGAGCTCAAGAGTGAGGGAGCCAAATTCGCCGCCGATCTCCGTCTCTTTGATCTGTACGTCTGCAAGAAGAGTTGTCTTGAGATCGTCCCAGACCTTCTTGAGGTAGGTATTGAGCGCAGAAAAGCCTGGAATGCCTGCGTGCCGCAACTGCTCTTGCACCTCAGCAGCAATCAGCACCAGGAGATCCGGCAGATCGAGATCGTTGAGATCCAGGCGATCCGTGACATCAATATAGATAACCTTGAAAGGAAAGTGCGGGCTACTCTCCGACTGCGGTTGCTCCAGGATAGCCTTGAGGCGGTTCAGCTCGCATGTCTTGCCGATCCCACGGTGGCCGGCAAACAACAGCACCTGTGGACGTAACGGGTCGGCCCTTCGCAAGCCGCGAACGTAGCCATCCACCAAGCTGTCACCGCGGACATCGTCGCAGTTGACATAGCGGGGATCAGACGGGTTGAGCGATTCGTTCGGCTCGCAGGCTCTGACCAGGCGCGTAACTGCGTCGGGTTGCATCGGCATGCTCCCCTGATAGCGTTTTTGCCAACCTACAGCCAACGCTTTGTGCGCTTACGATAGGACAGTGGGCGGCAATCTAATCGTCTTCCCTCGCCTTAACCCTTCACGCACACCACCTGCTTGAGCGTGTGGACGATGTCCACGAGATCGGTCTGGGCTGCCATCACGGCGTCGATGTCCTTGTACGCGGCAGGCGTTTCATCGATCACCTCGGAGTCCTTGCGGCACTCGACACCGGCAGTGGCGCGTTCATGATCGGCAATGGTGAAGCGGCGACGTGCTTCGCCACGCGTCCAAGCCTTGATGCCCACGTTGCCGCCGGGAATGAATTCGAAGTTTGCTTCGGACATTACGTGCTCTCCCTTTTGCAGACCAACGGCGAGAGTGATTTGCGGCTGGCACCCGACCCGCCACAGCTCCAACCTGGCTTTGCGCGCCAATTCGCGTCTCCGTCAGATGCGGGCCGAGGGCGGCCCGTCTCCAACTCAGATTCATCAATGTTTACAAGCAATGGAGACGCCGCGCCCCCGCGGCGCACCAGCCGGATTGCCTGCCTAGTCGAATTGGCGGGCAAAGCTGGCCCTGCCTGGGAACGAGATGAGGGAAAAACTCGCTACTGGCCGTGAAGTGTACGGATACCTCGGAAGGGAAGTGCGGCGCCGCGGGCCTGGCGTCATACCTTCAGGGCCTAGCGGAACTGGGTGCGCAGAAAGGCATCGAAGAGCGAGTCGGGGAGCCAGCGGCGTAGAGCCAAGATGAAATGAGCGGCACCGGTAACAGGGTAGCGCGTCTTTGGTGACGGCGTGGTGATGGCCTTTTCGATCACCGCGGCGACGGCTTCGGGGCCGGCAGCGAGTGCCGCCATCGGACCCTCGTAGGCTTCCCTCACCTTCTTGGCGAGAATCGTGTTGAACGCCGCATACGCCGAACCGGCGCGCTCGGCAGCTTGGATGCTGTGGATAGCGGTGTCTCCGAAGGCGGTTTTGATTGGTCCGGGCTCGATGACCACAACCTGAATGCCGAAGGGCCGCAGCTCGTAACGCAAGGCATCACTGAGCGCTTCCACGGCGTGCTTGGTGGCGTGATAGAAGCCGCCGCCGGGGAAGGTGAGCTTGCCACCCACCGAACTGAGATTCACGACCTTTCCCCAACCTTGTTGTCGCATCTTGGGCAGCACCAGTTGCGTCAGGCGCACCAGTCCGAAGACGTTCGTCTCAAACTGACGGCGAATCTCCTCCATGGGCACTTCTTCGAAAACCCCCTCTTGGCCATAGCCGGCATTATTGATGAGCACGCCGACGGCACCCTCGGCGGCTTCGATTTGTTCCACCGCTTGGCGCATCGACTCCTCGGAACAAACGTCGAGGGCCACGGTGCGACATCCCTTGGCCTCGAGATCGCAGATCGATTCGAGGCGTCGGGCGCTGGCGTACACGCGCCAGCCGGAGGCGGCTAGTTTCTCTGCCGTAGCGCGGCCGATTCCGGTGGAGCATCCGGTGATCAATACTGCCTTGGAAATCTGTCCTGCCATGTGTGGTCTCCCTCTCTGCTGAAACTGGCTGCGGCTCGGTAGGAAATCCTAGCCGGGTACCTAGTGCGCGCTTGCGCTTGCCGAATTCCGACGCAAACCGCTTACTACAATACGAGTCAGCGTGCGCACTCGGCGCGCTGCAGCGCTCTTTCGCTCTGGTGCCGGTTCGAGTGCATTGGAGAAATCGAATAGTAGCGTGGCCACCTCGCGGACTGTTGTTCCTTGCTGCGCAAAGGCTAGGCCCTCGTCTCGCGCGGCGGCCTCTAGAACACGTTGCAGCAGGCCCAGATGTCTTCTGCGGTAAGTCGCAGAGATGTCTCGACCCAAGCCCCGGTCTTCTTCTAGTAACTCGATTCCACGTTCTGCCGAACGTGCCATTCCGAGGAAGGTTTCCGTCCTTGCTCCGAGCACATCTTCCAGGCGAGCTGCGAGAGGGGCGTCCCGGCGTGCGGCAGTTGCCGCCGCTGCCAGTGCCTGTTCGTTGAGCCGCTGTAGCAATACGCGGAGGAGTGTTGCTTTGTTCTTGAAATGAGCGCGGAGGGCGGCTCGCGACAGGCCTGCCTCCTTGGCAATCTCGTCCAGGGATGTGTGCCGAAGCCCGCAGCGAGCCACCGTTTGCAAAGCGGCGCTCAGGATCGCATCGCGCTCCGGCAGCTTGGTTGAGACCACTTTCAACATGGAGAATTCTCGCTACCGGAGCAAGTGGGGCGAAGGCGAAGTGTTAGGCCGCGACGTGCGCGTGGCCGTTCTCGTTGGCGGCACCTGGGTTACGCAGGCCACAGAACTCTTCGTAGTCGATGAGTTCCTTGATGGTCGGATGCTGGCCGCACACTGGGCACTCGGGATCCTTGCGCAGCTTGTGAATGCGCAACTCCATGCTCAAGGTGTCGAAGTAGACCATGCGGCCAATCAGTGGCTTGCCGACGCCGAGAATGAGCTTAACCGTCTCCAAGGCCTGCACGCAGCCAACTAAACCAGGCAGCACGCCGAGCACCCCGGCTTCGGCGCAACTCGGCGCAGCTCCGGGAGGGGGCGGCTCAGGGAACAAGCAGCGGTAGCAAGGGCCTTTGCCCGGGTAGAACACCGAGGCTTGGCCTTCAAACTGGAAAATGCTGCCATGCACGTTGGGCTTGCCGAGAAAGACGCAGGCGTCGTTCACCAGGTAGCGGGTTGGAAAGTTGTCGCAGCCGTCGACGATGACGTCGTAGTCGGCAAACAGGCGCATGACGTTTTCCGACGACAAGCGCTCCTGGTAGCCGATCACCTTCACGTCGGGATTGAGGCCGGTAAGTGTGAGTCGTGCAGACTCCACCTTGGGGATGCCGATGCGCTCGTTGGTATGCAGGATCTGGCGTTGCAGATTACTGAGGTCGACCGTGTCGTGATCCACAATGCCTATGGTGCCGACGCCTGCGGCGGCCAGATAGTACGCGGTTGGTGAGCCGAGTCCTCCCGCCCCAATCAACAGAACCTTGGCATCGAGAAGCTTGCCCTGGCCTTCTTCGCCAACCTCGGGAAGCAGGAAGTGGCGGCTGTAACGGGTGAGTTGCTCGGCACTGAGCTGGCGATCGGCCTTCCACGCATTGCCCGCGCCTTTCCAGGCGCCAAACCCACCATTCATCGAGATCACGTCTTGGTAGCCCATGTCCTTGAGCACCTTGCCCGCCAACAGGGAGCGGGTGCCGCCGGCACAGTAGGCGATGATTGGGGTCGATTTGTCGGGAATCGCTTGTTCGACCTTGAGTTCGAGAAAACCGCGTGGCAGCGACAAGGCTCCGTGCAAGTGTCCCTCGCGGTACTCTTCCTTCTCGCGCACATCGAGCAGCAAGCGACCGTTGCCGCTTTGGATGCTTGCGCGCACTTGGTCGACACTCCACTCGGGAACCTCGTGGCGTGCTGTCTCCATTAGATCCTTGAACGTCTTGGCCATATCTCTCACCTATCTCCTACGCGGCTGAAGGCGACGCCTATAGCCGCGCGGCAGAACTCAGTCTATCGAAGTACCGCCGCCGCTTTGTGCCTGCTTCTCCAGTTCCTTACGCAAGGTGCGAATCAGACGGTCGGTCTGCGCGGCATGGAACATGGCAAACATGTTGGCGCCAAGCGTGATGAACAGCGCGGCCACACCCCAGTGCAAATGCGAGGCAACGTCGCCGCCGCGCAGGATGCCTGCCCCCTTTAGGAAGGCGACGAAGACGACTACCGTCGACACCAAAAGCCAGAGAATCGTGATTCTTCCCATGGGAGCTTACTCCGAAAGCCGTGTTGCCGTTCCCGTCGCGTCGCTTCAGTGGCGGCGTTCGGAATCGGGAAGCGGGACGTTGATGCGAGCTTCCTCGATGTGAAACTCGAGCAGCTCCGCGAGTCGCTCGGCGCGTTCGCCGAGGTCTTGCGCCTCGAGCAGGCTTTGCTTCTCCAACGGATCAATCTCGAGGGCGTAGGAGAAAAAATTGACCAACATGGCGTCGGTCAAACCCTCGTCGGCCAACAAGCGTTGCGCCGGTGAGGTCGGTGCCGCCTTCAGGAATCGAGTTAGCTGGGCCACCAAGGTGCCGCGCAGCGCCGCAGCAATTTGCTGCACCGGGCTCGTACGCCAGGCAATCTCGGCTTCGCGATAGGTCTTGTCGAAGAGGTGGCGCTGCACGCGGACCTCGCGCAGGCCACGCAGCATGATGTTGTATTTGCCATCCGGGAGCGACTCGACGTTGACGATCTTGCCGGCGCAACAGGTGTCGAAGATCTCCGGCCGTTCTTCGTAGCGACGCTGCCAATCTCCACGCAGCAAAGCCATGCCGATGATCGAATGGCCTGCAATTGCATCACGAACCATATCACGATAGCGCGGCTCGAAGATGTGGAGAGGTAGCGGCACGCCTGGGAAGAGGACGACGTTGGGTAGGGCAAAGATCGGAATCGTTGTCGGGAATTCCATGGCGCGGCGCATGGATCGCACGTTGCCCGCAGGCAAGCAAGGAGCGTCCGTTACGTTGGTTGTGATTGGGTTGCTGCTGTTGTGTGCTTGCTCTGAGACAGCGCCGCGCAGCCCGCAAGAACGTGGTGCCCGTGTGTACGCCTCGGCGTGCACGAGTTGCCATCATGCCGATCCCAATCTTCCGGGTGCTACCGGGCCGGCGATCGCCGGCTCTCCGCGCGCGCTGGTGGAAGCCCGTGTTCTGCGCGCCCAGTATCCACCAGAACACACCCCGCAAAGGCAGTCGCGCGCCATGGTGGCCATGCCGCAACTGGCGCCGTACATCGATGACGTGACCGCCTTTCTTGAACAAGCGGCGCGAACGCAGACCACTCCGCGAGACCGGAGTCCAAGGTAGTGCCCATCCAGAATCTCCCGCTTGCCTGGCCCCAGCGGGCGCCGTAAAGGTGCATGACGTTGGGCATCCTTAGGAGGGAGCATGCAGGAGTATCCGGTCAAAGTCGGCAGCATGTTGTTTACCATCGTCGATCCGCATCGCGGGCACGAGGTGGCGTACAATCGATGGTATGAGCGCGATCATTTCTATGCCGGTTGCATGATTGGCCCGTGGCTGTTTGCCGGGAGCCGTTGGGTTGCGACCAAACCGCTCAAGGATTTGCGCTACCCGGCGGACAGCACCATAGCCAAGCCTGCGGTAACGGCGGGATCCTTCCTTGCCTTTTACTGGATTCATGCCGGGCATCACGAAGAGCATCATGCCTGGAGTAGTCCCCAGGCACGCTGGCTGTATCAGCAGGGGCGTGGGTTCAACGAACGCACCCACGTGCACACTTTGATGTACACGCTCGACTGGGTGCACTACCGTGATGCCGACCCGGTACCGCTGGAGTTGTCTTTGGATCACCGCTTTCCCGGGCTCGTCACCGTCGCCATCGAGCGCAATGCTGGTGTCGAGCAGAAACGTTTGGATGAGTGGCTGAAGCAAACCCATCTTCCCAGCATGCTCAGAGATTCGCCGATAGCCTCGTGCTCGACATGGTCGCCGATCCGCCAGGGGGAAGGGCCAATGACCATTCCGCGAGTGGAACGTACTGAGCTGCTCGACCTGCAGTTGTTCTTCGTCGACAACCAGGCAGTGAAGGTATGGCCAACATTCGTAACTTACGGGGAGGCCCTGGCTGCTACCGGTTTGGGCCGTGTAGTCTTTGCCTCCCCGTGGCTACCCACAGTGGTGGGGACCGACACGTACACCGACCAACTCTGGTAGCCGGGAGGGCTGTGTCTTCGTCTTGTGTGACGGCATGGCTTGAGTACGGCAGGCGTGAGTACGTGCGACGGGAGCGCTGCAACCAGTGCGGGGCGTGCGAAAAATTTGTTGGGAGGCCGGCTTTCACCATCCACGCGCTCACGCGCGCGGCTACGCGGAGCTTGAGAAGACGCAGTAGCCGCGGCCCTGAGGCCGTGGACCCCGGAGGAAAACCAACAACTATGACGCACACCCACCAGTGCGGAGGTTGGCGAGAGCCGGTTGACATTGCCCGCCCAAGCTTGAACGTAGTTACTGCTTTGGTGCGTTGTATGGCCGCGGGTGCGGTCGTGAGGAAGGAGTGGAAGCGTGGACGTTGATGAGATGTCGCTAGACGAACTCGATGTCATTTCCGCAGTCTCGTATGCGCAGCGTGGTTATCCGCATGCGGAGTGGACACGGTTGCGCCGTGAGGACCCGGTGCACTGGAGCCATCCACCACTGTATCGGCCCTTTTGGGCTATCACCAAGCATGCCGACATCATCGAAGTGTCGACGCAGCCGGAGAAGTTCCGCAGTGCCGGACGCTTCATCTTGTTTCCCGACATGCCGGGGGCCAATGCGCAGATGCTGGAAGAGAATCCGCCGCTGCGCATGCTGGTCAATATGGACCCGCCGGAGCATCGTTCGTATCGGCGCCTAGTGAGCAATTGGTTCACCCCGCGCGCCATTGCGCGTCTGCAGGACCGGCTGGAGGCGATCACAACCGAACTCTTTGATGATCTAGCGCGCGACGGTGGCGAGTATACGTGCGACTTCGTAACCGACATCGCCGCCCGCCAGCCCTTGCGCATGATCACGGAGATTCTTGGCATTCCACGCGAGCAAGAAGATTTTGTCTTGCGCGTGACCAATGAAAACTTCGGCATCGAGGACCCGGACTTTCAGCGCCAAGGCGACACGCCGGAGCAGCGCCTCGCCTTTCTTCAGGAAGCCTTTGCCTACCTGGCTGAGATTACGGCCGACCGCCGGGTGAATCCTCGCGACGACCTAAGCACCGTGCTGGCCAACGCCACGATCGATGGCGAGCCGGTGCCGCAGTTCGAACTCTTCTCGCTCTACTTCTTGATCATGGTGGCCGGTCACGACACCACGAGAAACTCCATTTCCAACGGCCTGCTGGCGCTTCTGAATCACCCGGAGGAATTGGCGAAGCTGCGGCGCAACCCGGCGATCGTCGAGACAGGAGCCGACGAGATCGTGCGTTGGACAACACCGGTGAACCATTTCTCGCGGACGGCAACCGAGGACTACAGCTTGCGCGGTAAGACGATTCGCAAGGGAGATTCGGTGGCTTTGTTCTACGCCTCTGCCAATCGCGATGAGGAAATCTTCGAGGACCCGTTTCAGTTCCGTCTCGACCGCGACCCGAATCCCCATCTCGGATTTGGCGTGGGCGAGCACTACTGTCTCGGTGCCCACCTGGCGCGCTTGGATCTGAAGGTCTTCTTCCGCCAGTTTGCCGAGCGCGTTGAAAGGATCGAACTCAACGGGCCCGTCGAGCTGCTGCACGCTAGCTTCGTGGGTGGCCCCAAACACGTTCCCATCAAGTATCGCTTCAAGCCGAAACGCGCGTAGGGAGCGCAGTGACGGTGAGGCTAGGTTGAAAACAAGGAGGCAAAGGTGTCGGAAGTTCGAATCAAGACATTGAAAGACGGACCGTACGAAGTGAAGGGCGCCATCCAGTTGGTCGACGCCAAGCGCGGTGAGTTCAAGCTGGAGGAAGATCCCATCTATTTGTGCCGCTGTGGTCACTCCAAGACGCGACCCTTCTGCGACGGCTCCCACAAAGAGCACGGCTTCAAGGCGGACGAGACTGCTTCGTAGGGGCTTGTCTCGAATATGAGCTGCGGGGCTCGGGGCTGGTGGCTCGGAGCTTGGGTTTGCTTGGACTTCACCAGTCCCCGGCCCCAGGCCCCCGGCCCCAGGCAGGGTTTTGAGACAATCTCGTCGGGTTGGGTCGCGACGTCTGCTGGTTCAACGCCGGTCGTCGAATACAGATTTCCTGCGGGACCTTGGCCCGGCGCACCGGGCACCCGAGATTCGGCTCTCGCCGAATCTCGGATGCTCAGCCTCCGTTACGCACGGAGGTGGTGGCGACGCCGTTATTCTTCACGCAGGTAATGGCCTCATCGGGCGTGTCGGTGGGGTAGTAGAAGCCAAACCAATTGCAGTGCTCATTGGTGTCGGTGAACGGTCCGAACACGAACGTCTGTGAAGTGTTGTTCTCCCACAAGCATTCCCACTGCAGCCCCTCCCCGGCCGCGTAGCTAGGCTCGATGCCGGGCGGATAGGTTACGAAGGCGGGGTCGTCGTAGCCATTGTGCTCGTAGGTGAGGCTACCGCGCTCGCCGTTGTTCCAATCGTAGGTGCGGAAGCGACGGCCACGGAAGTGGTAGTGACCGGTCTGAGCGATCAGGGTGAGCGGCTTCGGGAAGGTGCACTCGGTAGATAAGACAGTCTCGGAGTTAGCCGGTACGACGACATCGCGGTCTTGCCCAAACATTGCTCCGGCGTGAGCTTCTACACTGTCCGGCTCGGCCTCGTGCAGGTTCATGCGTACCCGGCCTTCGCCTTGTGTTTCCAGAGATCCAACGTTGACGAAGTGCGTCTGCATCAGCAACTGCTCGCCGGCGCGGAAATGAAAGGCCACGCCTGGCGGGAGTTCCCAATCGGTGGAGCGCAACTGCACGGCAACGACCAAGGCCCACTGATCAAAATCAACGGCGGCATTGCACACCTCGTAGTGATCGGGAATATCCAAGGACCGGTCGAATGGGCGGTACAGGTGAATGTGGTGGCTACCGCCGCTCACGGCAACCTGAATGCGATTGACGTCGAGATCCACATCGGACGGCAACTTGAAGTAGTGACAGCCCGTTTCTTCCTTACCTTGCTCTACGGCAGGCGAGGTGGCGCGGAGCTGAATCCCACGCACGGGCGGAGGAAGAGTCAGTGGCCCGTCGTTGCCTCCAGATGCGGACAGGTCCCGACCGTCGTCGCCCGGAACCACTCCGGTAGACGGCGCGCCCGCGGCAACCCAGGCGTCAATGATGGCCAGAGTCTCGGCAGCCAACGGGGCTGCGCCATACGGCATGCGCACGCCCTCTCCTGCCTGCAGGCTGCCGTGGAGCTTGTGAACCAGCAGGCTTTGGTCGGGGCGACTCGGCATAACGCGCATCAGTCCGTTGGCCGAGGCCACGGCATTGGCGGGAGGCCTATTGATGAGATCATCCCAAGAGGCACCGGCCTCGAGCACAAGGTCGGCTGCGCGCCCGATGCTACTGTGGCACGAGTCGGAACTGCAACTGACGTCGAAAACCTGTGTCTGAATCCGTTGGAACGTAGCCGCGGCCATGGGAGCCGGAGCCGGAGAAGTGGCATGCCCGTTATCGCAGCCGTGCAGGCAGATGCCGAACAGCAATACGGCACACCCCAATGCGATCTTCCTCATCTCGCCGAACCAACCTCTCTCTTCCCGTCGCCGAGTTTCGTACCTGAGCAAGTCCACTTGGGCAATATGCAAAGCTCGCTGGTGCAAGGCCAGGGCGACGCCAAAGTCGTTGACGGAGGCATTCCATCTGACGCGCCGCGGGGGCGCGGCGTCTCCATTGCTTGCCTTTCCTTGCTTTTGGAGACGGGCCGCCCCCGGC
>CAZGSN010000110.1:0-3966 GCA_964528465.1 uncultured Binatia bacterium (SeqCode) | reverse complement strand
TCGGTACGTATCGGCTATCTGATCGAGAGAACTTGGTTGCGGCCAAGAGGCCGCGCTACGCGGCGTCGAAGGGGCGTCTCCATTGCTTGTAAACATTGATGAATCTGAGTTGGAGACGGGCCGCCCTCGGCCCGCGTCTGGCGTAGGAAAGATTTGGCGTGCAAAGCCGGGCAAAGCCCCGTTTGTGGCGCATCGCTTCCTTGCGCACCTGGGTTGATTCCCTTAAACGTGGGATGCCGCGATGAGTAGTCGACGACGTTTTGCAATTGGTTCCGCCATTTTGGTCGCTGCGGTTGCCTACCTGATGTACACCGGGGTGAGCCAAACCGCGGTCTACTACGTCACCGTGCGCGAATTCCAGGACAAGAAGGAAGAGCTGGCCAACGAGGGCATCCGCATTGCTGGCCGCGTGCAAGCGGGAAGTGTTAGCCGGCGCATGACGACCAACGGCGAGGAACTGAATTTTCGCATCGGCGACTTCACCGGGGATGGTGGCGAGGGGCCAACCGTGGCGGTGCATTACGTCGGCGTGACTCCCGACATGTTCAAGAACGAGGGGGGCAGCGACGTGATCGTGGAAGGCAAATTTCGCGACGGGACCTTACAGGCGCAAAGCGTGCTGACCTCTTGCCCCTCCAAGTATGAAGCCGGTGCCGAAGCGCCGATGGCAGCCAAGTAAAGGAGCTCAACTTGATCGATGTAGGCGCAGTGGCTCTGCTGGTAGCGTGGGTGCTTGCGATCTACGCGATCGTCCTGTCCTTGGTTGGTGTGCGCGTGCGACGGCGCGACTTCATCCGCAGCGCCGAGCACGCTGCTCTCGCCGTATGGGGCCTGGTGAGTGTCTCCACCGCAGCCTTGTTGCATGCCCTGGCAACCCATGACTTCAGCATCGAGTACGTCGCCCACTATTCGAGCACGACCCTACCACTTCCCTATGTGATCGCCGCCCTGTGGGGCGGCCAGGCCGGCTCGTTGCTGTTCTGGACCTTGATCCTGACCTCCATGTCGGCGGTAGTGATCCTGCAAAATCACCACAAGAACCGCGAGCTGATGCCGTACGTGCTGGCCACTTTGATGGTGGTGGCCTTGTTCTTCTTGTCGATGGTCAATTTCGTGACCCCGCCATTTCAACGCCTGGCCTTCACCCCTGCCGAAGGCCGCGATCTCAACCCGCTGCTGCAAAACTACTGGATGACCATTCATCCGCCGTCACTGTACACCGGCTACGTTGCCTGCTCGATTCCCTTCGCCTTCGCCATTGCTGCCATGGTTAGCGGCCGCCTGGATGACGTGTGGATTCGCACGACACGGCGATGGACCCTGCTCGCCTGGTTCTTCTTGAGCCTGGGCAATTTGTTCGGGGCGGAGTGGGCCTACTTGGTCTTGGGATGGGGCGGCTACTGGGCCTGGGATCCCGTCGAGAACGCCGCCTTCATGCCGTGGCTGACCTGCACCGCGTTCCTGCACTCGGTGATGATCCAAGAGAAGAAGAACATGCTGAAGGTGTGGAACATGGTGCTGGTGATCCTCACCTTCTCCCTGACCATCTTCGGCACCTTCTTGACCCGCAGCGGCGTGATTTCCTCCGTGCACTCGTTCACGCAGTCGGGCTTGGGCCCTTTCTTCATCGGCTTTCTCGCCTTTGTCCTCATCGTTTCGGCCGGGCTACTGGTATGGCGCCTGCCGATGCTGAAGAGCGAGAACGAACTCGACTCGGTGGTATCGCGCGAGTCGGCGTTTCTTCTCAACAACGTCGTGCTCGTCGGCATTGCCTTTGCCGTGTTCTGGGGCACCATCTTCCCGGTGATCTCCGAAGCCGTGCGCGGCGTGAAGATCACCGTCGGCCCACCGTTCTTCAACAAAGTGAACACGCCGCTCGGCTTGATCCTGTTGTTTCTCACGGGAGTCGGGCCGCTGATTGCCTGGCGCCGGGCATCTTGGCGCAGCTTGCAACGCCACTTTCTGGTGCCCGCCTTGGTTGGCGTTGCCGCTGGTGTGGGGATCTTTGCGCTTGGGTATCGCCACTTCACGGCCTTGGTGTCGTTCTCCCTGTGTGCCTTTGTCTTCACCGGCATTGTCGGCGAGTTCAACCGCGGCGTGCGCGCTCGCCAAGTAATGGTGGGCGAGAACCCGCTCGTGGCCTTGCAGCATCTGATTGCCAAGAATCGCCGGCGCTACGGTGGCTATATCGTGCATGTCGGTATCGTCATGATGTTCCTGGCCATCACCGGAACCTCGGCTTTCAAGGAAGAGCAGCAGGTGACGCTGAAGCCTGGCGGAAAGCTCGAGATTGGCGACTACACCTTGCGCTTCGATGCCGTGACCCCGACCGAGACTCCGCACATTGCCTATCTGACCGCGACGCTTGCCGTCCTTTATGACGGCAAGCAGATCGACAGCCTGCATCCGGAGAAGCGCTTCTACAAAAAGCCCGAACAGCCCACCACGGAAGTCGCGATTCGCTCGACGCTCGGGTCAGACCTGTACGTGGTTCTGGGCGCCTACGACAACGCCACGCAGATGGCGACGATCCAAGCGTACTTGAACCCGCTCATCGGCTTCCTGTGGTGGGGTGGCATTGTCCTCGCCCTTGGCACAGCCATCACCATTTGGCCGGGCGGTGCGACTGCCACCGCGACAGCCTACGCCCCGAGTCGGGGGGAAGTGACGCAGGGATAGCTTGACTCGTTGTTGCATGCGGTTTGTTCCTGCAATCTTCGCCGCCCTCCTTGTGACCACTCCAGTCGTGCTCTTGGGTGACGGACCGGTCTCATTTCAAGAGATCGAGGAATCGCTTACCTGCCAATGCGGCTGCGGCTTGACCGTACACAGTTGCAATCACGTAACCTGCGACTCGGCCCTGCCGCTGCGCGCAGAGATCCGCAGCTTGATCGACAAGGGCCAATCAAAGGAACAAATCATCAAGACCTTTGCCGACAAATACGGCGAGAAGATTCTCTCGTCGCCAACGACCTCGGGCTTCAACCTTCTAGCTTGGGTGACACCATTCGTGGTCGTCACGGTAGCCATCGCACTGGTGTTGATGATCGTCGGTAGATGGGGACGACGCTCCTCGGCGGCGCCTCCCACCGTGCAGTCGACTACGGCGGCGCCGCGCACCGCCAACGAGGATCTGCTCGAGCGCGAACTCAAGTCTTTCGATTCCTAGCCGTTAGGTTGTCATGGAAATTGTTGTAAGTGCATTCCTCGTTGTCGTTGCGGCCGCCTTTGTCGCCCTGCCCTTCCTCAACCCCGAAGAAGCCCAACCGCAAGCGGCAGCGGCAACACTGGTAACCGCTCGCAGCGAAGCCGAGAAACGGAAGAACGAAGCCTACGCGGTGATCAAGGAGGCGGAGTTCGATCTGAAGATGGGAAAGCTCTCTGAAGTCGACTTCCTGGCGATTCGCGGCAAGTACGCTGCGCAGGCCCTCGCCGCCATCTCGACACTAACATCGGCCTCCCCCGAGGAACCCGCCCGAAAGCCCAGCAGCACACACCGCGCACGCCTTGCCTACTGCCCGAGTTGCGGCACCGCAGTCGTTCAAGCAGCAAACTTCTGCGCCGGCTGTGGCAATGACTTACGCCGCATCAGCGACTGAAACCTGAGGGGGCTGCCTCAGCCCGAAAACAACAATTGAACCGCGGATGGACGCCGATGAACACGGATATAGGCAAGAGCCACAAGGGCAGAAGGGAAAACGCTTTAGGTTTACCCGTCCACGGTCTTGTGTTTCTTGGCATTGGTCCGTTTCGCAAGCAATCAGCGTCTATCCGCGTCCATCCGCGGTTCCAACTGATTTTTTCCGGCTCAGTTGGCTTTGCCCGTCGATTCGATTAGGCAGGCAACCCGGCTGATGCGCCGCGAGAGCGCGCCTGTCCCGAGCCCAGTCGAGGGGGCGTCTCCACTGCTTACGAACATTGAGGATTCTTCTTCGGAGAGGGGCCGCTCTCGGCCCGCGTCCAGCG
>CAZGSN010000109.1:0-1919 GCA_964528465.1 uncultured Binatia bacterium (SeqCode) | reverse complement strand
CAGGCAACCTGCAAAGCAGGGGATATATCCGAAGCAACGGATGCAAGCACCCAGAGCAACGGTGTCAGCGATAGCGATCGCTGGTTGAAGACCGAAACAAGTCCGGTCGAGGATCCGGTCGGAGAACCGACAAAAATCCGTGCTGGACGGATCGGATCAAGAGGCAACCCTCAGTAGCGCAAGGGAAGCTAGATTCACTGAAATCAGTGAATGGAGGCGAGTTCCATATCGGGGAACCACGTAAAAACGCTAGTTTACTAACTAGAAAAATCGGTGCCAATTGCGGGCTTGTGAGGATGGTAGGACAGGTTTTTGGATTTTGCAACCCCTGCAACCCATCCGGAAGCTTGCATAGAAATAATCCAAAACGGCCAGGGCCAGCTGCGTAGCCTTGGAGCCATGAAACCGAATCTACTCCTTTTTCACCAAGAGCTGACCCGCGTGTCTGCAGAGGCTAGTGCTGCCCGGGTCCGCATCAGGCAGGCACGCACCCTGCGTGAGGTCACCCGGCACATGGACGTTCGCGTCCGCCCGGAATTCCGCTGCCTGAAGCACATGATGACCGAGCTTCGTCGCTTGCACCGGGATGCCGAGCACCGCGCCGAACAGATCCTGCGCGCGCAGCTGGCCGATATTTCCGCCCTCCCCGATGAAAGCAAGCGCCGCGAGCTGGCGGCGATGTACCGCAGCTCCGATTGGAGACTGTTGCAAGGCCATTTCCCGAGGCTGGCGCGACTGGCGGAATCGGCGTCCAGAACGGACTCCCATCATCATCGGGGCCCGGCGATAAATTTCCCAGAAACGGGTGGCTTGCATGCGTAGCCTGACGGACATGACGCTCATCGACAAAGCCCGCGAATTCGCCATTCGTGCGCATGCTGCCCAGCTGCGCAAGTACTGCGGACGCCCCTACATCGAACATCCCGAAGCCGTGGTGGCCCTGGTCGCCTGCGTCCCTCACACCGAGGAGATGCTCGCTGCGGCGCTGCTGCATGACACGGTGGAGGATACCTGGGTCTCCCTGGGTGACATCAGGCGGGAGTTTGGTGCTGAGGTGGCCGACATGGTGGAGTCGCTCACGGATATCAGCCGACCCGAAGACGGCAACCGCGCAGCGCGCAAGGCGATCGACCTTGAGCACTTGAGGCGATCCTCGCCCCAGGCGGCCACCATCAAGCTGGCCGATCTGATCGACAACAGCGTCAGCATTGCCGCGCACGATCCGGCTTTCGCCAAGATCTACCTTCGAGAAAAGGCGGCCCTCCTCGGGGTGCTTGGCCATGGTGACGCGGTGCTTCTCGAAAAGGCGCACGCCGTTTTGCGGGAATCCATGGCCAAGCTGGGAATTGAGAACATGGGTTCGCCGGCCAGCAATCAGAAGGAGGCGGGCTGGTGATCACTCCGTCACCCAAAGGAGACGGCTTCTCGTACAAGCTCAACCCTTGCTTCAGGTCCGCTTTGCGCACGAAGGCTCGATCCGAGCCCCGTTGCGATCCTAACAAACATCTGGCTCGCTACGTGAGCCAGCAGGGCATTTCCCAAATTCCCCCGCCAGCTAAAGCAGGCGGTCCCCTTCGGAGATTCTGATGGCGATCGTGATCAAGGCGCTCATCCTTTGCGCCACCGACGACCCGGTCGAAGCGCGCGCGGCCGTCTTTCGCGCCTGCAACGGGGAAGTATTCGAGAGCTCCAGCCCGGTGGTCGATTTCGCGATCGGCATCGAGCAGACCGCTCAGATCGAGGACGACTACCAGGACGGCGCATTCCTCGCCCAGGTTTCTGGCGCCCAGCTCCTCGAGACGGCCAACAACATCACCCTCCCAATCTGAGGACCAAATGACCAGAAAAAGTCAGACATATACCCAGGCGCAGGCCCAAGAAGTCGCGCGGCAGCTCATCGAGAAGAGCCAGAGCTTCAA
>CAZGSN010000108.1:0-30947 GCA_964528465.1 uncultured Binatia bacterium (SeqCode) | reverse complement strand
GGGGAGGGTGAGGGCCCAAAGTGTTGGCCCTACAGAAGTTAGGACAAACCGACGTCGCTTTCGTACGTCGGTAAATCGCAGCGCTTTTCCGAGTGTACCCTCACCCTCCCCTCTCCCACGCGGAAAAAGCGCGTGGGAGAGGACACCGTATGGCTGGCGGTGGTGTTTTTTTCGACCGCAAAGCCTTTCGGGGTACCGGTGTCCAGCACCCCGATTTATGGGTAACGTGAAGGGCTCTGCCTGGGAACGCTTGTCTTCGAGGCTCTGCCTCGAAGACAAGCGGTGGGGATTCTCTGGCAGCCTCTCTGGGTCGCAAGCAAGCGCCGGGAAACCCTTCCAATCAAAGCGAGGCAGAGCCTCGCCGGACCCGTTCCCAGGCAGGGTCTTGAGACAGCCCCGAGAAGCCTGCTCTTTGTTCGCAAGCGTTTGTACCTGCTTGCCCGGTCTGGTGCGTGTCGATACTGTGCCGCGACCATTTCCAGGAGGAGAAACACAGCATGGGCACAGCCTACATCATTGATGCGGTACGCACCGCGCGCGGCAAGGGCAGACAGAACGGCGCCATCGCCAGCATGCATCCGCAAGAATTGCTGGCGCAGGCGCTCAACGGGTTGCGGGCGCGGGTGGAATTCGACGCCAACGATGTGGAGGACGTGGTTGCCGGCTGTGTGCAGCAAGTCGGCGAGCAAGGCTCGTGCATTGGTCGCATGGCGGCATTGACGGCGGGATGGCCGGATGTGGTCAGCGGCGTGTCGCTCAACCGCTTCTGCGGCTCGGGTTTGCAAGCCGTGAATTTTGCGGCCATGGGCGTGGCAAGCGGCATGCAAGACCTTGCCGTCGGCGGCGGGGTTGAGTCGATGTCGCGGGTACCCATGGGTTCGGATGGGGGCGGCCTCTACGGCAAGAATGCCCATCTCCTCGAGATTCACCCCATCGTCCCGCAGGGAATTTCCGCCGACCTGATTGCCACATTGTTCGATGTTTCGCGGGAAGAGTGCGACGCCTTTGCCTTGGAGAGCCAGCAGTGGGCGGCGCGCGCCATGCACGAAGGCCGTTTCAAGAGCCTGGTGCCCGTGCGCGATCTCGAGGGCAAGGAATTGCTCGCACAGGATGAGAATCCACGCGCCTCCACGACGTTGGACGGGTTGGCCTCGCTGGAGCCTGCCTTTGTGAAGATGGGTGCCTTTGTGCCGCCCGAAGCCACCGACGGTTTGACGCTCGACCAGCGCGCCTTGACGCGATACCCGCAGCTCGACGCGATCCGTCACGTGCACACCGCCGGCAACTCGTCGGGGATTGTCGATGGGGCCTCGGCAGTGCTGGTGGCCTCCGAGCGCTACGTCAAGGAGCACGGGCTCAAGCCGCGCGCCAAGATCCTCACCTCCGCGACCTGTGGAGCGGAGCCGGTGATCATGCTTACGGCGCCGACGCCGACCACCCAGCGTGCGCTCAAGAAGGCGGGCATGACGGTGCAAGACATCGACCTGTTCGAGATCAACGAGGCTTTTGCCGTGGTGCCGATCAAGACCATGCGCGACCTTGGCATCCCGCGCGACAAGGTGAACGTCAACGGCGGTGCTATCGCCCTTGGTCACCCGCTTGGTGCTACGGGCGGCATGCTGCTCGGCACGTTGCTCGACGAACTCGAACGCCGGGACAAGTCGACCGGCTTGATCACCATGTGTATCGGCGGCGGCATGGGCATCACCACCATCCTCGAACGCGTCTAGGGGGAACCCGAGGACCAGGAACCAGCGAGGACACTGAGAGCCGAGCCCGGCCGTTGGCCGGAACCAAGATAAGAAGCTGAGCCCCAGCGTTATACATCGGCAGCAGCCAGGGCTTCTCTGACGGTCTCCGGTAGGTCGACCACCGCAAACATTGATGAGGGATAGAGGTAGCCGTCGGGCTCGGATTTATCTTCATCGACAACCCGCACCATTCCATGGGCCTCCCCCGCGGTATCCGGTAGGGTGCGATACACCTTGCCGACGATGAGGCTAGCTGGGTTGCTCTTGTTGTCGATGCAGATGACGAAATCGCTCATGGCAGCACCTTCTTGATCTTCAGATCCCTGCGCCCGATTCCGTGCGCTTCGAACCAGTGGATCTCTGCCTCGCAAACTGTCCCGTCCGCCATTTGTACGATTCCGATTCCCTTTCGTTTTCGCCACCGGCCCTTTCCGTACCGGCGCTGCAGATGGCGCCGGATGTAGACGCCGCGACCCGTGGCGATCGTCCTGACGTCTTGGAGCACCCCCAGGAGTTTGAATTCCATCGCGCATCACCGTGGCTACGATATACCCTTCCATGGCAGGGAGCCACCCGTGGGAAGCGCTTTCGTGGAACTCCCTGTGCTCTCGGTACCGCTGTGGCGAAATTCGTTGACGGCCAGAGGCGTTAGTCGTTAGGCAGCCAGGGCACGATGGCGGAGATGCGGCGCATGTGGTCTTCATAGCCCGGCCGGCGTTCGAGGTTGCGTTTATCGAGCATGGGCACGCTGGCGAAGACGAACATGAGCGTGATTGCCAGCGGGCCGACGACGGTCCACCACCAGTGCCAATCGGCGGCGAGGGCGAAGAGCCACAGGCTCCACCAAAATAGAATCTCGCCGAAATAATTCGGATGGCGTGAGTAGGCCCACAGGCCGCTCTTCAGGATCTCGCCCGGCTGCTTGTGTTTGAGAAACTCCCACAGTTGGTTGTCGGCCGCGGTTTCGACGGCAACCGCCGAGGCCCCAACTAGGACGGCCACAATATCGAGCCACCACAACTCAACGGCACTACTGGAGACTGCCGGGTACAGGGCCAGGCAGCCGAGAAAGACTTGGATCGTCGGGAACATGTGGATTCCCAGGAGATCGATGACCCAGTAGTGCTTGCCGAAGGTGCGGCGGAAGTCGACGTAGCGCCAATCTTCATGTCCCATACCTTCCCAACGCCGGATCCAATTGAAGGTCAGGCGACCTCCCCAGGCGATTACCACCGACAAGCTCAACACCTGGCGCATGAGATCGATGTTCGGGTTCTCGGCAAAGACGCTCCAGTAGATGCCGATGACGATCGGCGCGACGCTCCAGTAAGGATCGTAAAAGCTCGAGTTCCCGTAGGCTGTGCTGAAGGCAAAGATCACTATCGTCGCGGCCACATCGGCAATCAGCGCCACCACCACGGGGTGGAACAAGTCGAACGAAAAGCCCGCCACCAAAGCCACCACCAGAGCGAGCGCGTAGGCAAGGAGGAACAGGAGGTATGCCCTCACCATGTCGAGATTTGCCGTCATCGAGTTTCCCAAACCCGCATTCTTGGCTGTGAACGCGAAGAAGAGCAACACTCCCGTGGAAGTCCGCAAAATTCCTAAAAAGTGTTGGTGACGAACAAAAAGACTCTTCCGACAGCGGTGAAACTCGCCTATGACGTTGGCATGAATCCGTCTGTGAAACCCATGACCTTGGGGGGGATGCTCAAACAACGGCGCGAACAGCTTGGCTTGTCGCGCGTAGAGGTGGCGGATCGCTCGCAATGTCGAGCCAACCACATTGCCTATCTGGAGCTCAACCAACGCCGCCCCAGTCCTAGTCTGGTAAAGCGTTTGGCGACGACTCTCGATCTGGATGCCACGGAGTTGTTCTTCCAAGCCAATCCAGAGGCCCGCGCCTTGGTAGCCCCGCAACGCGAGACACGCGGCTCGGTTTGGGAGCGCTTCAAAGCAAATCGCGCCTTGCACGCCCGCCACGGCATTTCGAAAAAAGAGTTGGTCGCCCTCGAAGCCGTCGCCATGCTCGGAGCCATCCGCACCCAACGCGACTTCCTCTTCATCCTACAGACAATCCGCCAAGCCCTCACCGACGAGTAGCGGCCGCCCTCGATTGCCGTAGCGCGGCGAGGTTGGGGTTAGCCCATAGTCATAGGCCAGCAATACGAATGGGCGCCCTAGCATGGGGATCGCAGCTTGCCCTCCCGCCGAAGATCGCGTGCCCGTCCGCCGCGTTCCGGTAATGGGCTTTGACTTTGTGCCAGGCTTCTCCTTTCCTTGCGTTTATGCAGAGGGGCCGTCTCTTCTTTCTCGGATACGCCATCTTCGTGGTGACATCTATCTCGGCCACGGCGCAGCCGCTGACCAAGGAGGCCCTCAAGGCGGCGTATTCCGGGGGGCGGGCGATCACGGCGGAAATCGAGCAGAGCAAGTCGAGCCCGTATCTTTTCAAGCCGCTGGTCAGCCGCGTGCACCTGCAAATGCACGACGCCACCGTCGTCTGGCGCGTCCTTGAGCCCGTGCGTGGTGAGCTGGTCCTCGAGAACGGCCGAGTTTCCAGTGACGGCGCCATTGCACTGCCACCGGGTAGCACCGAAAGGATGGCGCCACTGCTGCGCTTGCTGCGCGCCGTCTTCTCCGTAGACTTCGATGTCCTGGCGGTGGATTTCGACCTCACATTTTCGGCCAATGAAGTCGAAGCGCGGGCGCGGCCCACAACCCAGGCTCCGTTGATCGAGCGATTGGTGATTCGCTTTCACCCCGACCTAACGCCAGCGCTGGTGGTTGTGGACGCCAAGGACGAGCATGCCGAACTCAAGTTCCTGAGCTTCGCGAGCATGCCTGCGCCAACTGTTCCTTCTGCCCCATGATGCGCTTGCGGATTTGCATGGTTGCCGGTCTCGTTGCTGCCGCAACCTGGTACACCTACAGCAAGCTGCACTTCGAAGAAGATCCTGTTCAGTCGCTGGCTAGTCGAGACGCAGTGGAAGATTCCCTGTTTGATAGGTTTCACGCCGCCAGCCCGTTCCAAGGCAAGTTGTTTGTCGAGCTGGATGGCAGCAGCGACAGTCAGCGCCAGGAAATCGAGGAAGTGATTGCCGAGGCAGGCTATCGACCGCTGCGGCCCACAACCGCGGCTCCTTTGGCAGAGCAACTGTTGAAGCTGGCCCCAGCGATCCTCCCACAAGCGGATATCGAGCAAGCTCTGTCCGCGCAGGCGGTGGCCGCGCGCGCTCGCGAACTTGTCTTCCTTGTTTCTCTGCCCGGCGCCGCTGGGGCCGTCGAGGGCGTACAACAAGATCCACTCGGCTTGGCAAGGCAAGTCGGCGAAGCAGGAACTCGCCTCTTCCGCTCCCGCGAGGCCGCCGATCAACCCAGCCCGCGTGTCTTCCTCAGTCCGGCTACGCTGTCGTATGAAAAGATCGAGCGGGTGTACCGGCGTTTGCTGGAATCGGCACAGCCCGTGCGGGCGATCTCCGGCGACTTCTTTGCCCTGGCCAACTACCAAGCTGTCCGGCGCGACATCTTTGTGTGCAGCGTCATCTCTTTGCCCTTGAATGCTCTGCTGTTCTGGATTTTTGTGCGCCGCTGGAAGTTTCTTGGCTTTCTCTTCGTTGGCTCCTTGGTGTCGTACGTTGCTGGCTTGCTTGCCCTGGCAGCGTTGCAGAGCAGCGTTCTCACCTTGGTGCTGGTCTTCACCTCGACCTTTGTGAGCTTCAACAACGAATATCTCGTACACCTGTGCGGGCTCGACCCGACCCGTGCAAGCGTCAACCGACTCTCCCTCGGTAGTGCAATCGGCACCACCTTTCTTGGCTTTGCTGCCTTACTATTCGCCGACGCGGTCATCGTGCGGCAGATTGCCTTGGTCAGTATCGGCGGCATGCTGGGCTTCCTTTCGTTCTTGCTTGTCTTCTCGGATGTCCTTGCCACGATTCACTTGCGCCCTTGGCGTTGGCAGATGTGGAGTGTGAGGGCTCGCCCGCTGCTTGCCATCGCGCTCGCCTTGATCGCGGGAGTATTGCTGGTTGGGATGCCAGGACTACGCACGCGGGTCGACACGTTTGGGGTCACGAACCAACGACTGCGCGAGCAAGCCGATTATTTCGGTCAGCGCGCGAGCCAGGTAGCCGGCGCCACCATTCTCGCTATCGAGGCTGGCGATGACCCAGCCGGCACCTGGCAGGCCGCGGGCACCGCCGCGGGCGAGCGCTTGGTCCCGCACCCGCTCGCCCTCTGGCGGCCGCTCTCCCAACAAATGGCCCACGTGCAAAGGCTGAACGCGGGCTACACCACCGCCGTCGAGAGCTTGCGCCAACATCTGGCAGACGGCGGTATTCGGCTCACGCTGCCACCGCCGCCCACCTTCATGACCGTGAGCGCACAGAGTTTCCTGCGGCTCAGCGCCGATCTCTGGCCAGCCCCGACCTGGCTGGAAGAAGGCGGGCATCCGTGGCTGATCCTAGGCTTGCGCGGAGCCGAGGCAGACCAAGCAACGCAGCTCTTTGCTGCGTTGGGGCGCAGAATCGTCGTGCTCACCCCGAGGGCTCATTACGACGCGTTGCTTACGCAGATGAGCCGTCAGATCCTAGGTCTCTTCGCGGCCGGTCTGCTGGCAATGGCCCTCTACCTGGTAGTCCTGCATCGCAGTTGGCAACGTCTCCTGTACATCCTCTTGCCGTTGGGAGTGGCGTTCACGGCGCTCTTAGCGCTGTTGCGGTGGTCTGGAACGTATGAAGTCAATCTGATCCATCTCACCGGATTTGCCTTGGTGATTGCCTTGGCCATCGACTACTCGTCGATAGCCGTGTCGAGCGGATTCGGGGAGCTGGAACGAACCAAGGTTTTGATCACTGGCTTGTCGACGTTGGCAAGCTTCGGGACGTTGGTTCTCGCACGCCATCCCGTTCTCCGCGACCTAGGGATTACGGTTGCTCTTGGCTGTGTTGTGTCGCTTGCCTTTGCCTTGTTCCTGCGTCTGCAGGAGGAGCCATGAGACGGCGGACCACAAGACTGGAGTGGAATGATCCCATCTCGAAAGAGACTGTTGATTTGCTCCGAGATGCTGTTCGGCGGCTCTGTGATGGCAAATGCCACCGTCTCGAAACGACGGAACATGATCTCTCACCACGAAGAGCACGAAGGCCACGAAGAGCTTCCTCCTCCGGCGTGGTCGGCACTTCGTGCCCTTCGTGGTGAACAACGATGAGACGCAAGCGGAGACGGGGTTTCAAAGTGAGTCGACGGTCTCCTTCGCGGAAATGACGATGGATCGCCTCCGAAGATTGTTTCATCAGCCTGCCTGGATGGTGATTGCTGTTAGCCTGCTTGGTGGTTGCGCCTTGATACAGCCACGGCTCAGCTTCTCCTCATTCCCCGCACGCTTTCAAGCGATTCAGGTTTTGCGCGTCAGCGGCTCCACGCCAAGCGGCAAGATCGACGTAGAGTTTCTGACCACCGTGACCCGGGACGGGGCCGACGTGGAGGTCGTGTTCTTGGACGCAATCTGGCAGAGCCCCTTGCTCAAGCTTTCCTACAAAGACGGAAGCTATCGCTCCACGCCTTTGCGAGAGGGCGCGACGCTGCCTTTCCGGAGTGAAGAGATCCTGGAGACCGCACAAGACGTGTTCCACTGGCAGGGGGCACTGGATGATCGCGGCGAAGCGCAGCTATCGACGCGCCGCTTCAGGGTGCGACTGCAAGACATCGGTGGAACCACCGAGTGCCCATTCCCGCGCCGCATGGAATTGATCCCACACTCGCCTGACGCCCCACGGATCATGATCCAATCCCGCGACTGGAAGTGCCGCTAGAGATACAGATCCAGCACTTCCCGGAGCATTTCGTTTCGGTAATCTGAGAATTGCTGTACCGTAGGCGTTGCTGTGGTGGAGAAACCCCTTCGTCGGATCCTTAGGGTGCGTGTTGCGGCAACCCGGCCTGTGGGGCCGTGTCTATCGATGCAGCCCTTTTCTTGATTGCATCACCAAATTCAGTCGCCTCAAATTCCTTCACTGCTCGATTCAAGGCAGCGTCGAGTGCCTGGCGAATAACTCGCTCGAACTCACCGGTCGCACCGATCCACAAGACATTGGTTTCTTCCCCATGAATATCGCGTTCCCACAGCACGCTCTTCTCGGCCCTATCTTTTAGCTTGAGCTTTATGTCGACGACGTGCCAAGTCGCCATGTAAAGGTCGAGCCAGAATTTCTTGGTCTCACCTTCCAAGACCGCGTCGAACAACACGTTGCTACCATCCGGCAACGAGGACTGTAGCACGGCGTTGTAGCCTGCCTTTTGCAACGCCTCGGCGAAGCACTCGGTCAGGAGAGCGTGAAGATCGACCCCGTCCTGAGTTCCGATGTGGCCGAGGACCATTCCGAATCCATTGCGCTTATTGCCTATGTGCTCACGCTGCTGCGGCAGCCGTCCGTCTTGGAATTGCTTGACCAAGATTGTTGCGTGTTGTTCCTTGTTCGCCCCTCCCGAAAGAGGCGAATGCGCTACTTTCACCTTAGTCACGCCGAACACGCAACCGCTGAGTCCTACCACGCAGGTGGCAATGAGAATCTTTTGTGCCGCATGCCACGTGCCAATTCCGATTGGTGAGTACTTCATATTCCCTCCAGGATCACTCTTGGTAAAACCCACGCCAAGGTTCGACGGGTTCATAACTGGGACCGCATGATCAACAGCTCGTGCCGGATTAGCACCTGCGGTGCTCTCATGTTCCTGACATGGGGGACTGTCGCACGTTGCTGTAGGCCGACATACCGGGTCTCTCACTCTGGCGGCGTGTCACGAAGAGTTGGAGGGACGACGATTACGGCGTTGGGCTCTTGATTCTGCAAGAGCCGCAGGCGCCTTCCCAAGGCACGGTCATGACCATCTTCCGTTAGGGCTTCGGTGAGCATGAACGGCTCGGGGGTGCGAAATGACCAGGGGCTACGCAACAGGTACAAGGCACCAAGCGTGAACACTCCGGCAACCACGCGTCCTCCGGGGACTCTGGTTTCTAGAGAGGTCCGCACCACCTCAAACCCTTCCTTCTCAATTCGCACGGCATGTGGGGCGCTCACCTCAGACCGTGATGCCGAGTATGTCACGGGCGAGAGGCCAACAAGCCGGTCGTTCACGAAGACCTTGGCCCCGGGCGGATACGTCTTGATGAGAACCCGCTCCGAACACCCGAGAAGCAGTGGTAGCAAAACCGTTGCGGCCACCACGACGGACCGGCCAAGCAAGCACTTCATCCCCAGCCCACGTGAATCACGCGAAGACAGCGCAAGAATAGACGTGCTCGGGTACCTATTGCCTATTTTGGTGCGTCCTTCTCAAGATCGTAAACACCGTCAGGGCGGAAGCCCATTGGCCAGTAGATCAAGGCGAGGGGGGGCCAGAAGATCGAGACCACGCGAAACTTGGCCGGTAGCCGGCCTTCCTTGGTAACCTTGCCGTTGTTGAGGAGGCGATACTTGATGCCACCTGCTGCCGTCCAGAAGAACGGGCTTGTTACTACCTCGCCGTTAGCGTCGGGCGTAACCATACGCTGGTGAACTTCGAGCTGACTTCCCTTGGGAACCACGAACTTGGCCCTTGTCGTACATCCCGCCAGAAACCCGGCGAGCACTATCGCGGCAACCACTTGTACGTTTCTCATAGGAACCTCCTTCGAGCCGGCAGAATAGCCCGCTCATATCATCTCGATTGCATTCAGCAAGCAGGCGAAGTGTCTGCGTTGCAGATATTGTCCTCAGAAAGATACAAACGCTCCGGCGCGAACTCCGCCTGGTTTGATGTCGCGGTCGCCCGAGAAGCATCTGTATTGGCCGGTACTCCCATTGTATGCGCAGGACGTTCCTCCATCGAAGCTTACCTCGGCCATGTCGTACAATACTTCAACGCCAAAACTGACCACCTTCGAGCGCAAGAACTCCAGACCGCCACCGACCAGGAGACCCGGCGTACGACTGTCGACATCGTCACCAAACGCGGCGTGAAAACTCATGCCCAAGCGCACAAACGGAGAGACGTCGCCATTGGGCAGCAGGGTCGCACGGCCAAAGAAGTCGAGTGGTGCGTTGAAGAAAGTCACGTCCCCCACCACCAACATCAGTGGTCCAATGCCGGCGCCGGCGCCAAGGTTGACGTTGTCGCTCATGAAGAAGTCTAGGTAGGGATTGAACGCCACCCCTACCGGCAAATAGAAGTCGGCATCGACGCCCTCCTCGTCCTCGTAGAAATCAACAACATCCCGGAAGCCATCGGAATAGTACAAGCCCACGGGGAAGTGCCAGTCGACTTCGGCTAACGCGTGATCCACGCGGAGAGGACAGAAGGCTAGCCCCAAGATGAACCCTCGCAGCCATTTCCAGTTTGCCATTGGAATCTCCCCTTTCGCTGGCGTGGTTCATCCCACGCGGATGTGCGCCTGCTACAACGGCTTGCCAAAACTGTCAAATCTCCCCACCTCTTGTTGCGCCAAGATGCCCCGTGTCAGTGTGAGAGGAAGTTCCCGAACTCTCGCGCGGCAGCACCGCCGGTGTCCCGCGAAACGGAAGCACGGGGCGTGCGACAACTTTGTGGGTGTCCTTGCCGCCGTCCAACTTCCGTTCGTGCTGAGGAGGTCGCATCTTTTCAGCGGCCGTCTCGAAGCACGTCGAAGTTGATGCCTTGCAGAGAACCGCCTCCTTCGACGGGGCTCAGGACAGGCTTCGAGACGCGGCCTGAAAACCCTTCGATACGCTTCGCTACTCAGGAGGTCGCTCCTCAGGGCGAACGGTTCAGTGTGAGTCGCAGTCTGATAGTACGAGGTCCTGCGGACCGGAGCGAAGTTACAGGGCTTGCGGCTCTTCACCCACAAATTTGACGCACACCCGGAGGCACGTGATTGAAGGCCAACGGGTCGACACAAATGGCCGAATCGGATACGAGGGCCTCTTCCTGTTCTCGCCTTGGCGAGGGCGTGGGGTAACAAGGAGAGCGTGGTGGCAGGAACAACAGATCTACAGCGGGAAGTGGCGGAATTGATCGTGGCCACACTGCAACTCGAAATCCGGGCCGAGGACATTTCTCCCGAGGAAGCTCTGTTTGGGGACGAAGCGGGTCTCGGGCTCGATTCGATTGATGCACTCGAACTCGTCCTCAACATCAGCGAGCGCTATGGGTTCGACTTCCGCGCCGACGACGAGAACAACACTCGTATCTTTGCCTCTCTGACCTCGCTCGCCGACCACATTGCCGCCATGCGCACCAAGTAGTCCGGTGATCGCCCACTCCCTCGTAGCACACTCCCTTCCCATCTTTGATCGCGGCTTCCGTCACGAGCCTCTTGCCTGGAATAATGGGCGGCCGCTCTCTCGAGCCTCTTGTTTGTCCGACGCCCAGGCACTGGCCGAACGTCTCCCGGATCGTGGCTTCGTGATCAATGCCTGCGCGAATCGCTACAACTTCCTGGTCGGATTCGTAGCCGCCATGTTGCGCGAGCAGGTCACCCTGCTTCTCGGAGATCGCAACCCCAACAGCTTGGCTCTGCTGCAACAACGGTACGCGGGGGTGTATCGTCTCGTAGAGGAAGCTGGTCTCTCGTCTGCAACGACCAGCCTTGAGAGCGTCGTCGTCGACGCAGGCGGCCAGGAAGCAATCGCGAGCGTGCCCACCGTGTCCATCCCAGCCGACCGCGTCGTAGCCATTGCGTTTACTTCAGGTACGACCGGCGAACCGGTGCCGCATCCGAAGCAGTGGCGGTCTCTGTACGCCACTGCACTTCTTGGAGCGCGCTACTTGGGGATGGCCGACACCAGACTGTCGATTGTTGCCACCGTTCCACCTCAGCACATGTACGGCCTAGAGTTCTCCATCCTCGTGCCGCTGCTGACGGGAGCATCGGTGTGCAGCGAGCAACCTTCGCTGCCCTCCGAGATCGCCTCGGCACTCTCCTCCGTACCAGCTCCACGATTCCTCGTTGCCACGCCGTATCAGTTGCAGGGCCTGGCGCGCCTGCGACCCGCTTTGCCACCCTTGGCGACGATTGTTTCTGCTACCTCCCCGCTGTCCTCGGCAATGGCCAAACGTCTGGAAAGCCTTTACGCGACGCGTGTTCTGGAGATCTACGGGTTTACCGAGGCCGGCACCGTAGCGACACGGCGGACGGTTGCAGGAAGCACATGGCATTACGAACCCGGGCTACGCTTTGAGCCTACTGCCAAGGGGTATCTTCTGCACGCCGACCATCTCGACTCTCCGGTGCCAGTCCACGACAGCATCGAGCTAGGGCCAGAACGCTCGTTCGAGTTACACGGACGCGGCGGTGATTTGATCGACGTGGCTGGCAAGCGCGCTTCCTTGTCTGGCCTCAACACGATTCTTGGAGAGATAGATGGCGTCCTGGATGGAGCCTTTTTTCAGCCCCGGCCGCGTACAACCGAAGCGGTTTCGCGCTTAGTAGCCATCGTCGTAGCGCCGCGCCTCGATGCCCGTTCCATTCGCCAAGCTTTGCGGTCGCGTGTCGACCCAGCCTTCTTGCCCCGGCGCATCTATCACGTGGATGCTCTACCACGCTCGGGAGCCAGCAAACTGTCGCGCCAGGATCTTGCGGAATTGGCACGGCGCCTTGGAGTGGAAGACCAGTGTTGATCGAGTCCTCTCTTTCCATCGCCGCAAGTCATCCCTGCCTGGCAGACCACTTCCCAGGGCACCCGATCGTTCCCGGGGCCTTGCTCTTGAGCGAAGCCATTGCCGCTGGGCAGAATGCCGGCTTGCCTACCGTACGTTGCGTTGTAGTCGCCAAGTTCACCGCGTCGCTTCCGCCAGACACCAAGATCACTTTGATTTTCGAGTCGCGCCTCGATGGCAAGATCCGCTTGTCGTGCCGTGGCGAGGGCGACCGTGTCACCTATCTGACCGCGGTTCTTGATTGTCGCGAGGCCTGATGTGGAGCCACTTGCGCTGAGCGCATTCACGCTGACCAGTGCCTTGGGCTACGGACTCGACGCGCACCTGGAAGCGCTAGTTGCAGGGCGCAGCGGCCTGCGTCCCTGCAACTTCGCAGGCCTGCAACTCGACACGTGGATAGGGAAGGTCGAAGGCATCGAGAACGAGCGCGTCGAATCGCCGCTACAGCAGTTCGCATCTCGCAACAACTGCTTGGCCCAGGCAGCCTTGCGCCAGGATGGATTCCTTGCGTCGGTGAACGCAGCCGCGCGGCGCTATGGCCGGCATCGGGTTGCGGTCGTTCTCGGCACCACGACCGCGGGTATCCTCTCCGGCGAGGAAGCCTTTGCGCACCGCGATCGAGAAAGCGATGGCTTGCCGGCAACCTTCCATCATCAAGGCACCGTCGACCATCATTCGCTGGCGGACTTCGTATCGCGCCAGTTGGGCCTCGCCGGGCCATGTTTCACCATCTCAACAGCGTGCTCGTCGAGCGCCAAGGTGTTTGGGGATGCGTGGGAACTCCTACAAGCCGGCTTTTGTGATGCAGCGGTTGTCGGCGGTGCCGACTCCCTGTGCCGTATGACATTGCGCGGCTTCGCCTCGCTGGAGCTGCTGTCGCCGCAGCCTTGCCGGCCGAATGACGCAAATCGTCGCGGCATTTCCATCGGAGAAGCTGCTGGGTTTGCCCTTCTCGAGTTTGCCGACGCAGCGCCACAGGATGCCGTACGCTTGCTCGGTTACGGCAACAGTTGCGATGCCCATCACATGTCCGCCCCCGATCCCAATGGTGAAGGCGCGGCCCTTGCCATGAGCGCAGCCTTGGAAGCGGCCGGCTTGGCCTCTTCCACTATCGACTGGGTGCATCAACACGGCACAGGAACTGTCGCCAACGATCGCGCCGAGGATGCGGCTGTTTCTAGCGTGCTTGGCACGCAGGTTCCGTGCAGCTCGACGAAGGGGTGGACCGGTCACACACTGGGTGCGGCCGGTATCGTCAATGCTGTCCTCAGTGCTCTCTGCCTGCGCGAAGGATGGCTGCCGGGCAACCTGAATCTTGCCGTTGTGGATCCTGCCCTGCGTTGCCGGATACTCACAGGGTCGCAGCGGATTCCTCTGTACAGGGTGCTTACCAACGCCTTCGGTTTCGGAGGAAGCAATTGTTCCTTGGTCCTGGGGCGCGAGGGATGATCTCGTTGCGTGTGCAAGGGTTGGGGCTAATCGCCCCCGGCATTGTCGGCAGACACGGCCTCGAGCAGGCCTTGGCAGCGGGGCATGCAGACATGGCTTCGTTCCCAGCCCTTGATCCACCGGAAATTCTCGACGCGCGCGAGCGGCGCCGTGCCTCCCCAGCCGTGCGTCTAGCGCTACGGGTCGCGCAGGAAGCCATGGAAAACAGCGGCCTGCCTCCGACCTCTGCGGCGATGGTGTTTGCCAGCTCGCTTGGTGACGGTTCCATCCTCAACGAACTACTCCAGGTTTTGGTCGATCCTCAGCGAGTGGTCTCTCCGACCCGCTTTCACAACTCGGTGCACAACTCGGCCTTGGCCTACTGGTCGATCAGCACGCGCAATCGACTACCCGGCACGAGCCTGGCAGCACACGACTTCACCTTCGGTGCGGCACTGCTCAAGAGCGCAGCTCAAGTTGCTTCCCACAACCAGACCGTGCTGCTGGTGATCTACGACGCACCATTTCCGGAGCCTCTTAATCGTGCGCGTCCGTTGCTGGCCCCGTTCGCCGCCGCATTCGTGCTGACCCCGGCTGATAGCTCTTCGGGTGTTGCTGTTGAGCTCGAACTGCCCCATCCCTCACCGGTGGATGCGACACCGCCAGTGCTCTCTACGCATGCCGAGTTGTGGCAGCGCAACCCTGCTGCCAAGGCATTGCCGTTCGCCGAAGCTCTAGTGCGAAATCAGCCCGCCGAGATTGTCGTTGCGTATCGTCCCGGGGCAAGCGTGCGCTTGGGAGTCCAGTCGTGAATACTCGCCTTGATCTTGTCCGTCTGCTGCCGCACGGACCATCCATGATCTTGCTCGACGCCGTTGAGTCCTACAGCAAGGAGCAGATTGTTTGTCTTACCGAGAGCCACCGCCGCGCCGACAATCCTCTACGCTGCGCCGGGGAATTGCCCGCCTTCGCTCTCATCGAGTACGCGGCTCAAGCCATGGCTGTGCACGGGGCACTTAACGGCAGTGGTGAGGCGCGCGCCGGAGTGCTCGGCAGCGTACGCGATGTCTTTGTTCATGTCGGTCGGGTCGATGATCTGGCAGTACCGTTACGTGTCTGCGCGAGCCTGCGTCTCGGGGAACCCTCGCGCGCGGTCTACATGTTCTCCATTCAGAGTGAGGGTAGAGAGATCGCCAGCGGACAGGCGACCGTGTTTTTCCTTGATCGGTAGCCGGGCAAGCCCACCATTATAGGCGACGGAAGATCAGCGATGTGTTGATACCCCCGAAGGCAAAGTTGTTGTTCATCACGTAGTCGGCGGTCCGTTGCCGTGGCTCACCGCGGATGTAATCCAGGTCGGCACAGCGAGGATCGACACTGTCTAGGTTGCGTGTGGGCGGCAGGAAGCCGTGGCGCATCATTCCAATACAAGCAACCGATTCGATACTGCCGGCAGCACCAAGCGTATGTCCGGTGAAGCTTTTGGTGGAGCTGATCGGCGTGTTCGGCCCGAGTACGGCGTGGGTCGCCAAGCTCTCGGCGATATCACCGGCTTCCGTGGCCGTGGCATGGGCATTTACGTAGTCGATAGCGGCGGGCTCGATCTCTGCGTCGGCCAAGGCTAGCCGCATGGCTCCGGCCATGCCCTCGGCCGAAGGATTGGTGACGTGCCCGCCGTCGCAGTTGGTTCCAAAGCCGACAATCTCCACATGTGGCTGGGCGCCGCGGGCCAACGCATGCTCAAGGCTTTCGACGATGAGTGTCGCGGCACCTTCGCCGACGACGAGGCCGTCGCGTTGCTGATCAAAAGGGCGCGGGCTGCGCTCGGGTTGCTCGTTGTATCGAGTCGATGTTGCGAACAACAGATCGAACACCGCGGCGTGGGAGACGTGTAGCTCCTCGGCCCCGCCGCAGACCATGACATCCTGAAGACCCAGACGAACCGTTTCGTAACCGTAACCAATGGCCTGACTCCCACTGACGCACGCCGCGCAGGTAGTGACGATGCGGCCGCGAATGCCGTAGTGAGCCGCCAGATTGGAGGCGCATGTATGGCTCATGAACCGGAGGTAGGCATTGGAATCCACCCCGAGCAGACCTTGGCTGCTGAAGAACTTGCGCACGAAGGCCTCTTGTTCGGACGACGAGCCGTGCGTGGAACCGTAGGCAAGGCCCACGCGTCCGCTGCGAAGCATGCCTTCGTCAAGCTTGGCGTCGGTGATCGCTTGCTCGCTGGCAAACAACGACAGCACGCCGACGCGACCCATGGTGCGCACCGTTTTGCGCGGGTAAGCACTCTTCTCCACTCCGCTTACGGCCCCGCCAAGGCGTGTTTTGAGATGAGCACAGGCAGCCCACTCCGGTTGGCTTGCGATCCCGTGACGTCCTTGCTGCAGGGCTTCGGCAAGAGCATCGAGGCTGTTGCCGATGGGGCTTGCGACGCCAACGCCCGTGACCACGACGCGCCGGCGAGTCAGAGGAGGCCTCCATCGATGGCAATCACTTGCCCGGTAATGTAGGCGGCATTGGCGCTCGCTAGGAAGGCAACCAACGCGGCTACCTCTTCTGGTCGTCCCATGCGCCGCATGGGAATGGCGTCGCGAATCTCTTGCGGTACGGCTGCGGTCATATCGGTTTCGATCAGGCCGGGAGCAACGGCATTGACGGTCACGCCACGCCGCGCCACTTCTTTGGCCAGCGACCGTGTGGCTCCGATCAGACCGGCCTTCGCCGCAGAGTAACTTACCTGACCCCGGTTCCCGGCCAGCCCTGAGATCGATGAAATGTTGATGATACGGCCCCAGCGTCTGCGCACCATCGGCATCACCAGTGGACGGGTCACGTTATAGAAGCCATCAAGGGTGGTGCGTGTCACTCGCTGCCACGCATCCATCTTCAGGGCCGGGAATGGCGCGTCTTCTACCACGCCGGCGTTATTGACGAGGATTCCAATCGGTTCCTGTCCGTCGGACATCAGCTCCGCCAAGGCACCCTCCACCTGCGTGGCATCGGCGACATCGAAACAACTGAGAGAAGCTTGTCCTCCCGCGTTTTTGATCTGCTCGCACACGGCGGCCGCAGCTTCTTGGTTGCGGCAGTAATTGAGGATCACCGGATGCCCGGCTGCGGCAAGTGCGCGAGCAATGGCACTGCCGATGCCGCGCGATGCACCGGTAATCAAAGCCCGGTGAGGAGTTTCAGGCGAGTCCACTGGCATCCTCCCGTATCACACTGAGTGAGGCGCTGGCGATAACGCTGCCACCTTCGCTGACGCGACAATGAAAATGCCCGAGAGTACGATCGCCCCAAGCGCGATCCGCTTCTATCAGCAGCCGCACGCCCATCCCGATCCAATCTTGCATGAGAGCCATTTCTCGCACTGCCACTAGAAATCCAATGCGAACAGCCTCTCCGCGTTGCCAAGAGAGCAGCCCAGCCAATGCCGCAACGCTCTGCGCCATGTATTCGAGGGCCACCAGCGCGCGCAGGCGATCTCCGTTCGCCAAGGGGTTGTCAGGCCGCGTGGTGGCGGCACAGACGATGTGCTCGCCTTGCCAGCGCACGACTTCGTCCAACAACAACATAGGTGGTCGATGCGACATCAGCTCTTCAAGGGGTGGAATTGAGATCAAGTAACTGTCCCCACAACGTTGGGCGCTTATACGCAAGGCACCTTGTACCGACAACGATGGGCGTGTCGATGGAGGCTCCTGCCGCTGTGCCGCACGCGATTCCCAGGCTTGGGCGCGCCCACCTGCGTCGGAGCTGGCTGGGAGCCATGCCAGTCACCCCGGCCACAGGCGATCACGAATTTCCCTGGGGATCTGCCAATGCGGAAGGCCGTTGGCATCGGTGGTCGCGAGAACGGTTTGTGCGAGGGCGCTGCGGCGATCCTGGGTCAGGTTGCGGATCAGGTACGCTAGGCGGATGCGATTCGATACTTCGACCACCCAGGCGGTAACCGTGAAGCGATCGGCATAGCGAAGGGGGAAGGCGTGGCGGCAGTAGCTTTCCACCACCACCATACGCACGCCGAGCTGGGCCAACTGCGGAGCGTCGACCTGCCGTTGCCGCAGCAGTGCGGTGCGAGCCATATCCAGGTAGCGAAAGTAATGACCGTGCCAAACCATCTGCAGGGCATCGACATCGCAGAACGGCACTTCCAACTCGATGGAAACAGCATCCGCCGGCGGATGCCGCTGCGAACCCTTCGTGCCACGCATTCCAGTACCGCTGGCCATCTCACTCACGAGGCCTCCCTTCCTTACCCCCCCGCCGTTCCGCGGCCCAGAACTCGAAAAAATTGAACCAGTTGTACGGTGCTAAGCGGCAATAGTACTCGACCCGTTGCGCGTAGCGTTGCACGTATTCGGCGAGGGCTTCGCTGCGCCCCTTGCGCGGCAGCACGAGACGCTCCGTCTCGAAGGGCTCGCAGTACAGCTCGTACACATTGGGCTCGCGATAGAGCGCGAACACCAGGTACACCGGGCAACGCAGCAGCGCGGCAAGAAGGAACGGTGCGGTCGGGAACGCAGCGTTCGCGCCGAGGAATGGCACGACGGCGAAACGCTCGTTGACACCACAGCGATCCGCGGTCATCGCGATCATCTCGCCGGCGGCGATGCGGTCGCGAATAGCCAAGACCGAATCGAGATGTTCCGGATGTAAGTGGATCACTCGCGCCGTGGTCTCGGGGTCGAGTTCTTCGAGTAGCGAGTTGATCATGCGTGCATTCTGAAAGTAGCCGGCGATATTGATCTGCAAGCGGTTCCCGCGATTCCCAAGCCGCATGGCGGCGGAGCTGCCAAGGTGAGCGCTGAGTAAGATGGCGCCGCGGCTTTCGGCGTGCAGGCGCGCCAGGTGCTCATGCCCTGTGTACACAGCCTGGAACAGGGAATCCTGCCCCTGCAAGAGGAAGATCCGATCAAGGGTGACCCGCGCGAAGCAAAGCACGTGTCGGTAGATCATCGCCAAGGTCGGACGCCTTCCCAGTGCACGTTCCAAGTAATCGCGCGACGCATGACGTACTCCGGCGTGCAGGCCGACGAAATACAGCACTGGTACGTGTAGGATCGCTCGTGCCATGCGGCGGCCGAACAATCTGGATACCCACGCGAGCAGGCGGATGCCCCATACGCTGCCTTTCTCCGCGACAGTCACCCAAGAGGCGGGCACCTTGCTCTGCGCAGCTCTCGCCTCCGGGCTGTCATCGGGACTTGTCACCGGGCTCTCCGCAGCAGTCGCCACAATCTTTGGGTTACCAGGCGCGTGTGCAGCCAACTGATTCTGGCATTGTCGCGCCACATGCGAAAATGCGACACGCCACCTTCATCCGGCTTTAGGTACCGCACGGCAACCGGCAGGTTGACGATCGGCACACCAGCCCAGGCCATGCGAACAGCGATCTCGATGTCGAATTCCATTCCGGTGCCACGGACACCGCAGCGTAGCGCGCTTGCCAGCGGATAGATGCGAAAGCCGATCATCGGATCTGTGATCATTCCGGCACCTGCTTCCAGATCCACCCAGAAGCGGGCCACCTTGCGTCCAGACCTGCGAATGCCGGGAGCTGTCGCATCGAACACCGGGTACCCGACAATCATCGCCGTGGGCTGCTGCTTTGCCGCCTCAAGAAACGCCGGAATCCGATCCAGATCATGTTGTGCATCGCCGTCGATTTGGAAGGCATGCGTGTAGCCACGCTCACGAGCCGCGGCCATGCCGGTGAGCACGGCAGCCCCTTTCCCGCGGTTGCTGTGGTGACGGTACACCATCGCAAGGCCGTCATCCGACAACTCCTGAATGCGTCGCCGAGCCGGGTCGGCACTGCCGTCGTCAACAACCAGAATATCGGCAAGGTGAGCGGCACCACCGCGCACGACCTGTCCAATGGTAATTGGATTATCGTAGGTCGGAATCAGAATACACGGTCGGAAAGAACCATCCGGCATGATCACGCAGCCTGATCGGTCGCGACAAACAAGAGTCTTCCAGACGCACAGATCTCGCCGGCCCTGACAATGCGAAAGCGCACGGTGGTGCCGATCGTTTCACGCTCTAGCGTCAGCTCCAAGTCGTCGCCGGGATAAATTGGGCGCACGAACTTCAGGCGCTCCAGGCGCCGCAAGGAGAGCAAATCTGGAAAGCGTTTCTCCACGGCAGGCAAGACCAACTCGCAGAGCTGGGATACCCCGGGCAGAATGGGAAAGTTGGGAAAGTGACCGGCTAGGGAGGGCAAGCGCATCGGTACACGCCATCGAGCAATCTCCGGCTCCTCCCGGGGGACAGGCCCAGATAGATCTTGTCTGCCCATCAAGCCACGGGAACGGATGGGCTACGCAATGGGCGAGCATGCGGAAAGCGATAGATGCGCACCAGGTACTCTATGGCAAAGACGCTGCCCACCAGGAGGTGAGACAGCACCCCCGTGTACCAGGCCCACCACGACAGGGGAGCAAAGGCTGCCAACAGAGCAGCACCCGTGGCGTTGGCGACGAAGAACACGCACCAGACCACAGTGACGCTGCGACAGTAACGAATCTCTTCTTTTCCCAGGTGCGACGCCTGTAGACGGGCAAAGCGCTCGACAATCGGCATCGCGGAATGCAGCGATGCCCAGAAGCCGATCAGGAGAAGTATGTTGATCACAACTGGGAGAACCAGGACCACTTTGTCGGTATCCACCAGCAATGACGCCACGGCTATCCCTGCAAGCATCATCGGCTGTGCAATCCGCGCCGCGCCACTTAAACTCGTGGTGCGAATCACCAATAGGAGCATCGCGAACGACACGATCAAGAGCAGGCGCTTAGGAATCAGCGACTGGGTAATCCCGTAGTAAACCAGCAACGGATAGGCGGCGGCAACGATCCACAATGCGGGTCGAAACCAAGCAAGCACGCGGAGCGGCCTTGGCGAACTAGAGACGACGCTTGTCGGAAGAGCCCGAGGCCCGCCCATGGCTCACCTCAAAGCTGGAATCGCCGAGAGGTAGGGCTCGGCGAGATCGACCACGTCGCGCACCGTGCGTACCTTGCGCACGTTGTCCTCGTCGATGCGCTCTTGCACGATTTCCTGGAGCCGCACGAGCATGTCGATGGCGTCCAAGCTGTCGAGATCCAAATCATCGACCAGGTGTGCATCGAGCGAGATACTGGCTCGGTCGACCTCGAAATCGTCGACGAGAGTGTCTGCAATCCATTGAAAAATTTGCTCTCGCGTCACGATGCACGTATTCCCCGGGGTTTCGAAGCGCACCCGAGATAGCACTTGCCCGCCGCGGAAGGCAACCAGCTTCCGCAGCAAGAGCCCAGCGCGCTAGCGCACGATGCGGTCCGAGGAGTTGCGAAGTCGCGAACTCCAGATTGCCAGCAATCCTATAGGCCTCCGAAGTGTCGGGGCTCAGCGAAGGGAGCCGTTCGCCGATGCAAACTCACATCCGCGGGGCTAACCACGACCATCCGCAAGTACTGCTGCCGAGGGGTCCGTGCCTTGCAGGTGTCTGCGAAAGTCTTCCTGAACCGAAGCGGCCATTGCCGCGGCCGTGGGCCAATCTTCGGGCTTGAGGGTTGGCAGGCGTTGGACGGAAAGACGGGGGAAGGTATCCGGGGTTCGGTGCCAGGGTGCCGACTTGCTTAGAATCGGCGGATCGCAGCGCAAGAAGAGCGGCACTACTGGCACTCCCGTTCGCGCGGCGATCTCAAACGCACCGCGACGAAAGCGCCGCAATCCACCTTCTGGCGAACGAGTCCCTTCCGGGAAGATCAACACCCGTAAGCCAGCACGCAGTCGTGATATGGCTTCGTCGACGACCGGGCTTGTGCCGATGGGATCTTCGTCGCGGCTCTCGATGTGCCAGCAATGACGGAGCAGTGGACCGAAGGCGATGCTCCTGGAAAGGTCCGACTTGACCACCGTGCACATGGGGCCTCCTGCAGCGATCAAAGCTGTAACGTCAACCAGCGTCGGATGGTTGGCAATGATGACGCACGGCTCCTCCGGCAACTCGAGGGCAACCTGCCGCGCATTGAAGTCGAGCAGGCGACTGCCCCGCATGTAGTCGTGAAAAAGAACAAACGCCCCTTGGACCAGTGCTTGCGCCCGCCGTGCCTTTCGCGCTCGATCACCACCTCGCCAGGCAAGCACCGGCAGGCACAACCAGGAGAACACCGCGGCACCAGAATAAAACCCGGCAAAGGCCAGGGCTGTCAGCACCTTGCGGAGAGCCTGTGCAACGACGCCCACGCTAACGCACCACTCGATCTACCCGCCCCAGGGTGGCGCCACGCTTCCTGCTTGCCGAGGTGATGGACCCCGTCCGTCGTAGGTGCTGCCACAGCGGCCCGTGCAAACCCATGCGTCGCAGGAGTCGAAACAGCCGCGGATCGAAGTTGGTGCCGCTAGACGGAATAACCCAGTGTGGGAATTCCGCGGCTCGCGATTGCAACAGCTTCGCTATCTCGTCGCGGAATCGCAGTCGATGGGCATGCAGGGTATCGTCGAGTGCCTCAAGATCATCGGTCCACACCCCCAAGATTGCCGCAAAGGGATCGAGATCAATGCAGAAGTCGAGACTTCGCGCCACGTCGTCCATGGTTTCGCCATTGGTTCCAAGGATTAAGGAATGGCAATCCGGCAGTCCGGCCTTTGCGGAGTACTCGTGTAGACGACGGATTTGTTCCGTGTGAAAGCCCTTTTTGAGACGATCCAAGACAGAGTCCACCCCGGAATCCGATCCCACTTCGATGCCCGCACAGCCGGCCGCGACCATGAGATCCGCCAGCTCTTGGTCGAAGCCGATCGGATTCGCGTAGCAGGTCCACGGCACGGAAGTGTGCCGCCGAATCATCTCCCGGCAAATGTCTTTTGCGTGGCGCGGTGGCAGGTTGAAGACGGCATCGACAATGAAGACGTGTTTGACCTCTGGCGGCTCGGAACAGAGCGACACAAGCTCGTCGACGAACTGGACCGGGTCGCGGCGGCGGATGGCACGGCCTTCGATTAGGGGATAGGTACAGTAATCGCAGCGTAAGGGACAACCGCGCTTGCTCTGAATCGACTCAATGCCAAACTCACGGCGGTAGATTGGATCGAGTAGCCCACGCTCCGGCCAAGGCAACGCGTCCAGATCCTCGAATTTCCCAGCGGAGGATGTCGAAACAACTTTGCCCTGGTCAAAAAAATGCAGGCCCGCAATGAAGGACAATTCCTCGGTGCCTGCTTCCAGCGCCTCGACCAAACTTGCAAAGGATGTCTCACCCTCGCCTGAGATTCCAAAGTCCGCTCCGATGTACTGCAAGATCTTTTGCGGAATGACGCTAAAGCCTCCCCCGCCGACGACCACACGAGCCGTGCTGCATGCGCGCACGGTTTCTACCAGCGTGCGGTAGTAGGTCAGATTGTCGCCAAAGCCGCTGTAATCCGCCGTCTGCAAATTGCGTAGCCCGATCGCAACGAGATCCGGTTTGAATCGAGCCAGCTCCAGTCGCAACCTATCGGCCGGGTCGGAATCGAAGCAGAGGTCCCACAGTTCGCGCTCGTGACGCGAAGGTGTGCTCGCCATGACGTAGAGGAGTCCGAGTGGGGTCACCGCATCGGGGAGTTGCTCGCGGTTGGCAGAGACAAAGGCGATACGCATGTCAGAGCGACCGTGTCGCCCACACGTTCAGTTGTGTGGCCGGATGTTCACGAGCCGGCAAGCCAAGCCAGTCGCGTAGGCGATCATAGGTGCCGAAGCTGGGGCGCGCCCACCACGGGGCCGGCAAAGAGATACGCCTGGGCTCGCAAGAGAAGCCGGAATTGCGAAGAAGTTGCAGATAGCCCTCCGGGCACCGCTGCACGCCGCCTGGGTGACGAAACAGCAAGTAAACCTTGGGAGATTCGATAAACGGCTTTAGCGATTCGCAGAACAGCAACGCCCCACCAGGTCGTAACACTCGGTAAATTTCGGCCAGCGTCCGTTCCTGATTGCTCAAGTGGTGCAGCAACTGATGACAGAAGACCATATCCAACGATTCGTCGGGCAAGGGGAGTGCTGCGGTCCTGGCCAGGATTAGCTCTGCACGCCGGGCACAGGCTTGCGCTTCTTGCTTCGCCAAGGCAATCATTCCGGGGTCAATGTCCACGCCGTAGAGGGCACGGGGCTGGAAACGAGCATCCAACATTGGAAGGGCACGTCCCGAGCCACAACCAGCGTCGAGAATGCGTGCGCCGCGCATTGGAACGTCGCTACCCAATCGCGTGACGTCGTCGAAGGCAACGCGGACGACGTAATCACGCCATATGGAAGTCGTCAGAAACCAATCGCCGAAGCGACTCTCACGGACCCACGCCTCTTCTGCCAAAGCGGCCGGGCTCTCGGAGACTGCGTTCACGGGAGTTCTGCGCGACATAGCCCTTCAATTTCTACCAGTAGGGAGCGCCGACAGATATCCGCGCCGAGAAAGATTAGGGAGGCGTCTTCCCCAAGCTGCTGCCGCAAGTGCGTTCTGATGGAATCGACGTGCCGGGGGTGACGCACGTACACCCTTACCCAAGAGAGATCGCGTAGGCCTAGCGCGGGCATTCCTACGCGCCGAGCTGAGTGCTCGAGGACAACGCGGAGGTTGCACAGTGTTTCCTCCAATTGCTTGTGCGGATCTTCCGGGTGAAGGCTCTCGTGGCCGACGATACTGGCGGTTCCAGAAACGTGAAAGAGGGTTTCGCTACCCGATCTCTGGACCATGGCGCGAGAGAATGCTGGGCTGCGCGGTCCATACTGCCGCGGGTAGCGATCGGCGGGAAGCTGCCGCGGATTTTCGACAGGTATTCCGGGCTGCTTGGATGCCAGCATGCTGATGAAGAGGTTGCCGTTGCGGTTGCCGACACAGCTTGCGGCCGGGTGCGGTGCGTGCGCTAGCAAGAGCCCCTCGAAAGCAAGAGATCGACCGACGCAAAACTGCTTGTACCGTTCCTGGTCACCTTTGCCGCAGTTCAAATTCGGCACCACGTTCCATACGCGAATGACATGAGGATATTCCTGCCCCAGCACGAATCGAAAGAGTTGTTGGTAGGCGTGGAATACCACCTGCGAGAGATCCGAGTCGGCCGGGTCGGCAATCTCCAAATGGGCAAACAGCGACTTGCCGTCGTGAGCATAACGGATCGGGCCTTCCATGCCGCTGACTACTTTCTCTCGACACCGCCAGACCTCGCAGACATCGGCGCTGGATAGGGTGGGGAGTGGTAGACTGAGCATCCGCGGATCTTCGCACGCGATGACGCTGCCGAAGTTGATCCGTGCTAGAGAGTGGTCGTCGAGCATCATGCTCGATGGCTCGATCTTGCAGGTCAACCCCAAGGCCTGTCCGTGTAATGTTCGATCGGGCCGTTGGTCCTCCCCCTCGAAATCTGTGTTGCTTCCCCCACTAGACAATCGGAGATCCCTCCCCTTCGGCCTGCTTCTGCGGACGCTGTCGCACACGTTGGTCATGCCCTTCCCGCCCTCGATTCGATCTACACAGAGGAGAGAGGGCTCTGCAAGGGCCGAGCTTACCTTCCGCATCCGCGGCGAGCGGCAAACCCACGGTGGACTTTGGCTTCATTGCGGGGGGGGCGAAGCCTGCTAGCATCGCGCCCCTCGCATGCCGAAAGTTTATTTGCAGAGCCTTGGCTGTCCGAAGAATCTGGTCGACAGCGAGCATATGCTTGGGTTGATCGCCCGGCATGGAGCGGAGATTGTTCTCGACCCGGAGTCGGCCGATATCGTCGTGGTCAACACCTGCGGGTTCATCGACGGAGCCAAGAAGGAGTCCATCGAGACCATCTTGGAGATGGGGCGGCTCAAGGAAGGCGATCCGAGCAAAAAGCTGGTGGTGACCGGTTGCCTGGTGCAGCGCTACGGCAAGGATCTGCAAGACTCCCTCCCCGAGGTCGATGCCTTCCTGGGTACCGGCGACTTTACGCGTCTGCCGGAGGTCTTGCGGGATACGCGGCAGGCGGACGCGACTGCCTACGGCGGCGCGGCGCATCTGCTGCCCGATCTGGCTACTCCGCGCGTGCGCACTGGACATTTCTTCAGCGCCTATCTCAAGGTCTCGGAGGGATGCGATCACAAGTGCGCCTTTTGCATCATCCCCAAGATTCGTGGCAAGCACGAGAGCCGTCCGCTGCGGGCCGTGCTCGCCGAAGCAGAGTCGTTGGTTGCGGACGGCGTGGTGGAGCTCAACTTGATCGCGCAGGACCTAACGGCCTACGGCCGGGATCGCCGCGATGGCACTACCTTGGCGCAGTTGCTGCGCGAGCTGGCTCGCATCGATGGCCTGCGTTGGATCCGACTCCTTTATAACTACCCGCGCTACGTCACCGACGAACTCCTCGATACCATTGCCCAGGAAGAGAAGGTCTGTTCCTACATTGATATGCCGTTGCAGCACATCAGCGACCGCATGCTGCGCGCCATGCGCCGCGAGCGCGACGGGGCGACCATCCGACGCTTGCTGGCACGCATTCGCGAGCGCATCCCGGGTGTGGCAATTCGCAGCGCCTTCATCGTCGGCTTTCCCGGCGAGACGCAGGCAGACTTCAACGAACTCAACGGCTTCCTGCGCGAAGCGCAGCTCGACCGTGTCGGCGTGTTCCGGTACTCGTGCGAGGAAGGTACTGCTGCCGCCACGCTGCCGCGACAAATCGCCGAGACGGTCAAGAAACAGCGCCACGATGCCCTCATGCGTACGCAGGCGGTGGTGGCCGCAGAAGTGAACCGGCGCCAGGTTGGGAAGGTCGCCTCAGTGCTCGTCTGCGGCGGGGATGACGAGGGGCGCCTCTATGGCCGTTTGCCAACCCAGGCACCGGAGATTGATGGCGTCGTCTATCTCGAGGGCGACGCCGAGCCGGGGACGATTGTCGAAGCGAAGGTTACAGAGGCAGATGCCTACGACCTCCACGCTGCGGTTGTTGAGCACGCTTCCTTTCGAACTTCAGCAAGGTCGAAGCCTGCCGAGGAACCTCTGCACAACTAGCTCGGCGACAGAGCCGGGAACAGAATCGGCTCGGCGGGGAGTTTGCCATCCATCACCCCCGTCGCGTATAAAGGCAGCGTTCGTCCGCGACACAGTAAGGACCCTTGCGACGGTACTGATAGCCCAGGACCACAAGCATCGAAAAAGCGTTCGCTCGGTTGGCATCCCTCCACTCCGGCTGGTAAGCAGCGGGCTGCCGTTTTGGGACGGCTAGATGGATGGAGTCAAATCAACCGATCAACGGAGCAAGCGCGTCCATGCGGCTGGAGATCAAGAACCGCCTTGGCCTCCACGCGCGTGCTGCTGCTCAGTTCGTGCAAGTCGCCAATCGCTTCGAGGCCAATATCACGGTTGCCAAGGACGGACAGGAAGTAAACGGCAAGAGCATCCTGGCTCTGATGATGCTGGCGGCGGGAATCGGCAGTTCCATTGAAGTTACCGCGACCGGCCCACAGGCAGATGCCGCCGTTGCCGCCATTGCCGAACTCGTCGAGCTGCGCTTTCACGAGGAATAAGCTGTTGACCATGCCACGGACCGTGGGATATGAGCAGCCCTGGGATCATCCCCTCGGACCGGCGCTCGTTCGCGGGCGACAATGGTTTCAAGAACGACGGAACTTAAGGAGAGCACAATGGCGTTGAAGAACTTCGTTTTCACCTCGGAGTCGGTTTCTGAGGGACACCCGGATAAGATGTGCGATCAGATTTCTGACGCAATCCTGGACGGCCTGCTGGAGCAGGACCCCAATAGCCGCGTGGCTTGTGAGACGTTGGCAAAAACCGGCATGGTGGTGGTTGCAGGCGAGATTACGACTCGCGCGCAAATCCCCTACGCCGAGATCGTGCGCCGTACGGTGCGTGAGATCGGATACACTTCCTCCGAGATGGGTTTCGACGCCGAGACCTGTGCCGTGCTTACTGCCATCGATCGCCAATCGCCGGATATCTCTCAGGGTGTGACCGAGGGAGAAGGCTTGCACAAAGAACAAGGCGCCGGCGACCAGGGCCTGATGTTCGGCTTTGCCTGCGATGAAACTCCCGAGCTAATGCCCATGCCCATCATGCTGGCCCATCAGCTCGTCGAGAACCTCGCCGCCGTGCGCAAGACCGGTCAATACAACTTCCTACGCCCCGATGCGAAGTCTCAGGTCACCGTGGAATACCACGACGGCCGGCCGCAGCGCATCGATGCCGTGGTGGTCTCCTCGCAGCACAGCCCCGACGTGAAGTACGAAACCCTACGCGAGCTCATCGTGGAGGAAGTGATCAAGAAGGTCTTGCCGGCGGATTACCTTGATTCGCGCACCAAGTTTCACGTCAACCCGACCGGTCGCTTCGTCGTCGGCGGCCCGATGGGCGACTGCGGTCTGACCGGCCGCAAGATCATTGTCGACAGCTACGGCGGCTACGGCCGTCATGGCGGCGGAGCCTTCTCCGGGAAGGACCCCAGCAAGGTCGACCGCAGCGCTGCCTACATGGCGCGTTACATCGCGAAGAATATCGTTGCTGCGGGCTTGGCGCAGAAGTGCGAAGTGCAGTTGGCCTATGCCATTGGCGTCGCCGAGCCCATCTCCGTGTTGGTGGACTCTTTCGATACCGGCGTCGTTCCCAACGAAAAGCTGAGCGAGCTGGTGCGCGAGCATTTCAGCATGAAGCCTGCCGGCATCATCCAGACTCTCAACCTCAAGCGACCAATCTACGAGAAGACAGCTTCCTATGGCCACTTTGGCCGCAAGGCGGACGCCGGCTTCTTCACTTGGGAGAATCCGGACCGCGTCGACGACCTACGCCGTGCCCTTGGTGCCAGCTCGCGGCCGCAGCCGCGCCTGCACGAAGCACGCATGGCCGTGTAGTCGCCACGCGCAATCGATTTCAAAACAGAAGAGCGACCCCAACGGGTCGCTCTTCTTGTTTGTGCCCCTGCGAATCGGCCCGCATCACGGCCGGCCCCCGCCGCGGATAGGCGCCAACAACTTAGCAAGCAGCCGCGCAGACCGTAGGCTGTAGACCCTAGGCTGTAGGTCGGAGCCGGAACTCGGCTACGGCCACAACGCCCGGAGTAAGCCCGCCAGCACCTTGCTCGTGTCGACGCAGAGCGCCGACACCTCTCGATGGTGATGCGGGCCGCGCGGACCGTAGACCGTAGGTTCGGAGATCGGCGGATCATTCATTTCCGACCTACAGTCTACAGCCTCCAGTCTCCGGCCTGGAATCGTTACCGGCAGTCAAGAAACTCCGGAATCATAGTTTGTCGCAGTCAGTCGAGAAACGTGAAGAAGAACACCTGCGTGGCATAGGCGACGAGGCGCGGTTCGGTACGGCCGTCGTGCCCGCAATCCCACAGAGACATGTCGGCAGAGGCATAGCCGTCGCCTGCGTGACGGGCTTGGTTGTAGGCGAGGACCCATGGAGACCGACACGTATCCAAAAGGTGTATGGTCAGATCGACGCTGGGGCCAAACCACATGCCGCCGTTAGGACCAACCCTCTCACCAACCGCGCCCGGCATCGTGTCTGCGAGAACCACAAGGGCGAGTGGATCGATGCTTCCGTCTTCCAGGAACGGCGGGGCATCGAAGCGGTACCAGAAGGCACGCACTGCGTTTTCGGGTTCGTAGCTGTCCCACGGCGCATGGCCCAGCGCCACGCGTGCTTCGACGATATTGTCCCAGAACGGCATCGGCTCGAAGCGCTGCACGAAATGCGGTGGTGGTGGATCGCGAAACGAACGGCACGCACCGGGCAACGGCAGGCCCTGCGGCGGCTGAATGTCGGTGAACTGAAAGCCACGGCGAGAGGCACCAAACACGGCAGTGGTGACATGGCCGCGCGTCGCCTTGGGATTGCGGACTTCCGCGCGCAGGTGCGACATCGAACGCCCGCGGCGCAGCAGTTCGACCTCAATCTCTACCGGACCATGTGCAACCTGAGCGACGAACGTCGTATGCAAGGTGCGCAGCGTCTGCCCTTCCTCGCATAATTCGGCTGCCATGGCGCGCAATCCAAGAGCACTGACAATGCCGCCTTGTGGCAACGGGCGTAGGTTCCAATGCTCTGCGATCTCGGCGCGGTAGCGACCAGGCGAGCTAGCCTCGACCCGAGTCCCATCGAGAAATGGATTGCCCATGCGTCGCAGCTACCAGCCTGTCCGCAGCAGGTCAAAGAAATTGACGGACTCTGTTTTTACGAATGTGCCGCGCGGCTGGTTGCGTACGAGGTTGGTACAGGCCCGCGACGCTTGGGAGCGCCTCGCGTGCCGTCGTCTTAGGGAACCTCTGCACAAGTAGCCCTGTAGTCAGATCGGGGTCGGAATCGGAATCGGGGTCGGAATCGGCCGCGACAAAGGTGGGGAGAGACCGCGTGAAGTGAGATCGATTACCGATTCCGATAGCGATCCCGACTCCGCAGGGAGGCGACTTGCACGGACTTTTGCTGAGGTTCCTTAGGCGACTACTGGATGAGGTTGCGGCGCATGGCTGCGGCGACGGCGCTGGCGCGGTCGGCAACACCGAGCTTTTGGAAGGTACGGCGCAAACGCAGCTTGACGGTCTCCACCGACTGGCCGGTACGCTGCGCAATCTCGTGATTGCTGAGCCCTTCGGCGGCGAGCTTGATCGTTTCCGTCTCTTGCGTCGTGAGTTCCGTGTCGAAGATGCGGCGCTCGGGCCCTTGCAGGAGCCGTAGCACCTCACTTTGCAGGCTGGGATCGATATGTGCCTGGCCTTTGGCGACGCGCCGGATCCCTTCGATTAGGCAAGCGCTAGGGCTGCTCTTGAGGACAAAACCCTGGGCACCGGCACGCAGTGCCTCAGAGACATAGGCGTAGGTCGAGTGCATGCTGCACACCAGCACATGCGCGTTGGGATCGGAGAAACGAAGCTGCTCGATCAAGTCGACCCCACGCATCTCCGGCATTTCCAGATCGATGATCACAACGTCGGGCTTCAAGCGCTGCACCTCGCGAACAGCTTCGGAGCAACCCACGCCTTCGCCGACGACATCCATGTCGTTCTCAAGATCGATTAACCGCACCAAGCCGGCCCGGACCAACGCGTGATCGTCTACTACGTATACTCGTATGCTCATTGGATGG
>CAZGSN010000107.1:0-40272 GCA_964528465.1 uncultured Binatia bacterium (SeqCode) | reverse complement strand
TCGCGCTGCTCGCGGGCCTCCAACCAATCATCGGCCCCATTCGAGTTGGTCTCGGCGACGGTGTCGGTGCGCGGCTCGGGAATTTCCTCGGCCTCTTGTTCGACTCCTTCTTCCAGGACCGGATTCTGCTCCATCTCCTCGTCGATCAGAGTCTCGAGTTCGGCTCGGGAAACCTGAAGAATCTTGATGGCCTGACGCAGTTGCGGCGTCATCACCAACTGCTGGCTGAGCTTTTGATAGAGCTTGGTTTCAAGAGCCATGATTACGCAACCGTGGAATTGCTTGTCGCATCTATGGCGCCGTGGCGCCAGGTCGACGCCCTCGCACTGTCGCGAAATCTCAAAGCCGTCACGCGCAAATTCTGGATCACCGTGGTTCCGTCCGTAAATCAGGAGAGCGTAAAGCGTTCGCCTAGGTAGAGTTCGCGAGCCCGTGGGCTAGCCGCGATTTCCTGTGGCGTGCCTTCTTCCAGCACCGATCCTGCCGTGAGAATGTAGGCGCGGTCGCAGATGCCCAGGGTCTCGCGCACGTTGTGATCCGTGATCAAGATACCGATCCTTCGTTCTTTCAATTGCGCCACAATGCTCTGGATGTCGAGAATAGCAAGCGGATCGATGCCGGCAAAAGGCTCGTCCAAGAGCATGAAATGAGGCTCCGTCACCAAAGCCCGCGTAATCTCGAGGCGGCGGCGCTCCCCTCCTGACAACGAATACGCCATGTTCTTGGCTAGATGCGAAATGCTCAGCTCCTCTAGCAATTCACGCAAGCGCACCTGTCGTTCCTCCTTGGTGAGCTTCAACGTCTCGAGGATTGCCAGGACATTGTCCTCGACCGACAACTTACGAAACACGGATGGCTCTTGCGGTAGGTAGCTGACACCTTTGCGGGCACGCACGTACATCGGATCATTGGTTACGTCCTGGCCGTTCAGCAGTACTCTTCCACTATCGGGGCGGATCAGCCCAACCAAAGCGTAAAAGGTAGTCGTCTTGCCAGCCCCATTGGGACCCAGCAAGCCAACCACCTCACCGGCGCGCACATTGAGCGTGACCGAGCGCAGAATGTCGCGCTGACCAATCCGCTTGCACAGCCCCTCGGCCCGCAATTGCCGCGACTCGTCGACGCTGCTCACCGGAGCCCTTCCTTCTTCTCTTGCTTGTCTTGGTCACTGTTCGGATAGAGGACGGCTTGCACTCGGCCTTTGCCGCCCTCGACCACGCTACGTTCTTCATCGAGATACACGATGACGCTCTCGCCGCGGACCTGGTTGGCGTTGTCGTGCAAAACAGCATTGTCGCGCAGGGTGACCGTGCGCTTGCCGTGGTCGAAGATGGCGCGGCCGGAAGTTGCCCAGCGCGTCCCTTTGCGCATACGCACATTGCCGCTGGCGACAACCTCTTTCACTTGGGCACTGCCCTGCGCTGCGGTATCGAGCACGACGCGCAAGGTATCAGACTCGAGCTTTAGATCTGCCTGTGTCACCACGACGTTGCCTGCATAAGTCAAGATGCGCGTCCGATAGTCCAGCTCCATACGATCGGCGCTGACTTCGATGGGGTCACGCGGCGAGCTGAACGACAACCCACCGAGCAACGAACTGCCCGCAGGTGGTGTCGGCGCGGATTCCGGTTGCGACGGGTCCGCAGCCTCCACGACGGCGAGAGCACCACATGCCAGAACTAGCACCGGCAGTGCAAAGATGGCCTTAGAGAGGTGCGTGTTCGACTCCGTTCTCGACTTGCTCTGGGAGGATACGCATGGCCACCTGGCGCAACAGGCGTACGTTCTTGGTGCTGAGATCGATCTCCATGCCTTCGCCGCTGAGGCTGAGTCCGACAGCACGGATGTCTACGTGCCCCGGTACCAGAATGGCATTATTGGCTTGATCATAAATGGCGTTTTCCGCCTGGACTACGTAATCAGCCATGGTGGCGTGAATGCCCCCATTTAATTCGACACGCGAGATATCCTTGCCGTCGAGATGGACGCGGCCCTCTTTCCCCTCCAGGCCAATGGTACGCCCATCTTCCAGATAAACCTGGACCTCGGCACGCTCGATCAGCACCATCTTCTCGGCGTCGTAGTATTGCGCATCCTCTGCGGCCACTTCCCATACCTTACGGTCATCGACGACCTTGACGCGGCGAAAGTTCTGAATCCGCTGCACCACGCCAGGCAGCATTTCGATCCCCTTCTGCAACAACGCTGCTTCCGACTGCAACCATAGAATACGGCCAACCAAGGTGCCGACCGTACCAAGGGCGACGACAACAAGGCCAAGTAGCAGCAGGCGCAAACGCTTTCGCATGGTAGGAGTTGCCTAGTTGCCTAGAGAAAAGACGGAAGAAAGATCTGCGCAGTGGGGAATTGGCACACGCGGCCAAACAGCCTCAATCGTGCACTTTGTCCTCCGGGGTTGGTAGTCTGCGCGCGCATGGGTTCGACGGCTTCTCGGCGCCGCGGGGTGGCGGACATAACACCCTGGGTTTAGTGAGTAAACTATGACGACGATGACAGAGCTTGTTTAGCCCGAAAACCTCAGTTGGCGTGCACGGCGACTGGCCTAGCGCTTCGAGACGCCGCCAAAAGAGGGCGGCTCCTCAGCGCGAACGGTTGCTGGGCTCAGTCAACAAGTTTTCCGTTCGGCCTGAGGAGCGGCCTCCTGAGTAGCGAAGCGTATCGAAGGGTGTCCAGGCCGCGTCTCGAAGGCCGTTCCCAGTGCCCTCGCGAGAACGTGGGTGATTGAACTGATGTTTTCCGGTTTAGAGACGTAGCTGCGGGGCTCGGGGTGGGGTGGCTCGGGGCTTAGGTTCGCTTCATACACACGAAAGGAAAAGCATGTGGAGCCTGGAATAACTGCGGAACGCTTCTACACGGTCCTTCACGAGGCCACTGCTGCTGCCCTGGCGGCTCGTGACGGCGCAGAGGGGATGGCGTTGCCGCCGGTGTGGTCGACACCCGACATGATTGCACGCATGGAAATGGTGGCCGCCAACCTGGCCGCGGCGCACCTCGATGCAGCCCGTATGACGGTCGGTGCACGCAACGAGATATCGCATTTCGCGCCAACCCCGGTCGGAGCCCAGGTGCGCGTGACCGCCGAGCTAGCCGACGTCGATGGTCGTAAGCTCACTTTCAAGGTGGCAGCCTACGATGAGCGCGAGAAAGTCGGCGAGGGCATCCACGTTCGCTACGTGGTCGAACGCTCCAAATTCGATCAGAAGCTGCTGGAAAAAAACGAGCTTCTGGCCGATTGAGCCCACGCTGTCCGGGTTAGCGCGCGTACTCGCTGGCTCGGGTTTCGCGGATTACCGTCACCTTGATCTGACCGGGGTAGGCCATCTCGGTTTCGATCTTCTTGGCGATCTCGTTGGCGAGGCCGAGGATCTGTTCGTCGCGTACCGCCCGCGGCTCGACCATGATGCGGATTTCGCGGCCGGCCTGCACGGCATAAGACTTTTCCACCCCTTTGAACGAGTTGCTGATGCGCTCCAACTCTTCGAGGCGCTTCACGTAGCTCTCCAGCATTTCACGGCGAGCCCCAGGCCGGGCTCCGGAAAGCGCGTCGGCCGCGTCGACAATCGGCGCCAAGATCGTTTCCGCGCGCACTTCTTCGTGGTGTGCGGCGATCGCATTCACCACCTTGGCCGACTCACCGTACTTGCGCGCAATGTCGCCACCAATGATGGCGTGCGAGCCCTCCACCTCGTGGGTCAGGGCTTTGCCAATGTCGTGCAGCAGGCCGGCGCGCCGCGCCAGCTCCGGGTCGAGACCCAACTCCGAGGCCATTGCCCCGGCCAGAAAGGCGCACTCGAGGGAGTGACCCAAGACGTTTTGCGCGTAGCTGTAACGGTACTTGAGCATGCCGATGAGCTTGAGAAGCTCCGGGTGGACCTTGCGAATCCCGACCTGCAGGACGGCCTTTTCTCCGGCATCACGGATGTTGTCGGCAACCTCTTCCTCAGCCTTGCGCACGACTTCTTCAATGCGGCCGGGATGAATGCGGCCATCCGAAATCAACCGTTCTAACGCCAAGCGTGCGATCTCGCGCCGGATCGGGTTGTGGCAAGATACGATCACCGTCTCCGGTGTATCGTCGACGATCAGATCCACGCCTGTTGCCGCTTCGATGGCACGGATATTCCGGCCTTCGCGCCCAATGATGCGCCCCTTCATCTCGTCACTCGGCAAATGCACCGCGGTGACTGTGCGTTCGGTGACAAATTCTCCCGCCAACCTCTCGATGGCAATGGAGATGATCTTCTTGGCGCGCCGATCCGATTCCGAGCGTGCCTCTTCTTCGATCATGCGGATGCGCCGTGCGGCGTCGTGTCGGGCCGCATCTGCCAGTTGCTCAATCAGCGTTTGTTTGGCCTCTTCTTGGGTCATGCGCGCCACTTGCTCGAGCTGATGGCGCGTTTCCTCGACCAGACGTACGCTTTCGGCTTGGCGCTCGTTGATTTGGGTTTCCTGTTGCTTCAACCCTTGCTCGCGCTTGGCACTTTCCGCTTCGCGCTTCTCGATTTGCTCGGCGCGCTTGTCGAGAGTCTCCTCGCGTTGCGTAATGCGCTTCTCGACGGCCTGCAGGTCGCGGCGCCGATCGCGCACTTCCTTCTCGGCCTCGGTGCGCGCTTGCAACACGATTTCCTTGGCTTTGATCTCCGCTTCCTTGCGCATCGCCTCGGCTTGCGCCTGAACGTCGGCCAGAGCTTGCCCGGTTGCGGCCCCCGTGGCAGCAGTTTGCCGTTTGCGCAACGAATCCAGAACGAAAGCGACGGCAACCCCCGCCACGACCGCCACGACGATACCAATGATGGAATCCATTATTGCAGACCTCCCCTCTCAGACGCGGATGTGCCGGCGCCGCTACAGCGCACGACCTCCGTTTCGGTAATGATGTAATGAACGGGAACATCCCACGCATCGCGTGGGATGTCGGTGACTTCCTGAAACTCGTAGGCCAAGCCCACGCACAACGGAGGCGGTTCCAGTCGCCTCAGCAAACGATCGTAGAAGCCAGCGCCGCGGCCTAGGCGTGTGCCTGTGCGATCCCAAGCAACCACGGGGACAAACGCAATCGCCGGGGACTCGGGGGCTTGGGCCGCTCCCGACGCCGGCTCGAACACGCCGTAGCGAGACAGCAGCAAGGCTTCCCCGGGAAGCCAACGAGTCAAGCACGGCTGGGTGAGCATGCGTGGCAGGTAGACGGGGCGCTGGGCCGCCGCCGCCGCTGCAAGAATCAGCAGCGGGTCGATTTCATTTTCCGAGGCGATGTAGCCGGCGACGGACGCAGCTTTGCGGAACGGAGGAAATGCCTGGGCGCGTCGGCACACGGCGGCGCTAGCAGCGCATACCGTCGCTTCGGCAAGCTCCTTTCGTTTCGCCCGCAACTCCTGGCGAAGCTTATATTTTTCGCTGTCCATCATCCTGCCCATCCAGAGCAGGCGGGAAAGCTCGAATCCCCTATTCGAAGGATACCGAGCGACGGAACCTCATGTGTTCTGTTTCTGGTCGCGGTGCTGCTGTCGCCGCCACCCAATTCCCGTAGACTTCCGCTCTTCCGCCGGGTTTGTCTTGAACACTCTCACCGTTCGCATTTCTATAGAGGTCTAATCGTCTTGCTCTGGATTCGAACCTAACTCTTCCGCCTGCCTCGAAAACTCTGCTCCTCGGGCTGCGTCCACCCTTCAGGAGCCCCCTTCACCGTAGGTGCCGGTTGCCGAAGCAACGCCCGCAACCGCATCACCTTCGGGTTTCACTCCCTCTTCTCCAGTGGACCCTCGCTCCGCGTTCATTGTTTCCGATACGCGTTGCGCCAACCGGTCCACCACCCTCTGCAACTCGTCCTGTGCCGCCGTCAGCTTGCGATACTTGCTGGCGACGTTCAGAGCTGTGATCAAAGCCAACTGCACCATTGTCGTAGAGCCCTGCCCTGCCGCCAATTGGCGCATCTCGCGATCCACGTCCTCGGCGACCTCGCGCACATGCGCGGCGCCGTCATCGCTGGTGACGGTAAGCCGGTGCCCCATGACTACGACCTCCACCGGCTGCTTCATGATCCCTACGACAAGTCCAACCCTTCGAGTCGGCTGAGAATACGCTCCAAGCGCGTACGAATCTCCGAGCGTTCTTGCTCCAATTGCTTTACCTGCGCATTGGCTTCCGCCAACTGCTTATCCTTTTCTTTCAGCCTTTGCCCGAGGGAATCATGCTCGCCGGCCAACTTTTCGTGCTGGGCGACGAACTGGTTAATCTTGGTCTCCAACGTTTTCAGGTGCTCAAGGTCCATATGTTTCCGATTGCGAGTGATCCCGCACCATAAAGGAGCCCGCGGCCGGGTGTCAACACTGTGTTCGGGCGCTTGTTGTAGTTCAGCGATTCCGTCCCCCCTAACGCGTCAGCGATTCTGTACGCGCCCTTGGCAGCGGGCTTGGTTGTCGGTGCTTGCGTGCTTTCCGCTTTCCATGGCCGCGCCGCAATACTTGCCCTTTGCGGCTGGGGCAAGGAGTTGCGGTACCCTGCATTATGGCCTTGGGAGCGATTCTAAATTCTGGCAAAAGTACTGGTAGAAGTTCGGCCCGGTTAGATTTGGGGATTCAACTCTGCATCTGCTTCTGAGTGAGTCCTAACTTCCCGAAGGGGGTCTTGATGAACACAAACGTAGAAGCTTCTCAAGTAGAGGAAGCATGTGCGACGATTGTATCCAACCGCGAGTCGTCCCTCGTCGTTCGCGCAAGAGTGATCATCGGTGCAACGCTGGTAGGCATCCCACCTCCCTGAGCCTGGCTACGGGAGCGCTCCTCACATGGGGGCTTGTGGCCCAGAGCGTCATAGTAGCCATGTATGGATTGATCCTTAGTGTCGTGCATTTGGGCGTGACTGGCAATCTTGATCCTGTTTTGATGACGCCCAGCATGATCGTGCTAGCAGCGTCGCTAGCGCCGGCCCTGTTGTTGCAGCGGGGCCGGGTTCATGCTGCCCGTGGCACCAAGGAAAGAAACGACCCGGAGGCGCTCGCCTCGGTGTTGAATGAGCTGCGCCTGAGTAGCGCCGCCCTGGAATCCGCCGGGGAGGCAATCATGATTACCGACCGCGAGGGGCAGATTTCCTGGGTGAATACGGCCTTCGAGTCGCTCACGGGTTATGCGCGAGGTCAGGTGATCGGCCGCACCTGGCGCATCCTCGATTCCGGGATGCATGATGCAGAGTTCTTTCGCGGGTTGCGGCAAACGATTCTTTCCGGATCGGTGTATCGTGGTGAAATCATCACCCGCCGGAAGGATGGCAGTCAATTCCCGGCCTATGCGGTGATTGCACCGGTACGTGACTCCAAGGGAGGAATCACCCATTTCGTCGAGATCCAAAAGGACATCACATTGCGTAAGCACGCGGCCGAGGAACAAACGCGGCGCATAGGCAGGCTGAAATTACTTTCTGACTGGAGTCTGCGGTTGTTCGGCGAGCCGGCGGCAGTGAGTGAGGATTTGCTGCGCATGCTGGCCGAGCTATTCGACGTACCTGTCGTGTATGTTGGCGAGATTGGCGGCGGTGATTTGGCACTTCGGGGAGTGTTTGCGCGAGGACAGGTCGGTTCGAACCCGCAAACCTATCCGCTGATGGGCACGCCATGTGCGGCGGTGGCCGAAGCCAAGGATATTCGGATTTATGATTACGTGGCGGAGCGTTTTCCGAACGCCCCATTACTTCGTGAACACCGAGCGTTTTCGTATTGCGGCTGTCCGGCATTGGATGCGGGCGGCCTGGTGGTGGCCGTGGTCGCCTTGATCGACGAGAAACCGCGGGAGTTTTCGCAGGAAGACCAAGAGATTCTGCGCATGGTTGCCCAGCGCATCGCTTCCGAAGTCGAACGCGGAAAAGCCATTGCCGCACGCCAACGGGCGAGCCAGCATACCTTGGCCCTGCTGAGCCTCAGCAAGCAGATTTCCGGCACTCTCGACACTCGCGAGCTTCTCGAGGACGTACAGCGCCGGGTGTGCGAGTTGTTGTCGTGTGAGGCAGTGGTGTTCTTGTCGTTGGATCAGAATCGTAGCGTCTTTTGCGTAACAAGTTGCCACGGAGTACCGCCCGACTTGGTTCCTGCCGCTCTGGCCGTCGAGATCCCATGCGGTGAATGGTTCGATCATGAAGCTGACAGCAACGGCTCGCTTGTCGTCAATGATGTTCGCGAAGACGATCCTTTAGCTGCGCTGAGGGTGCGCTTCGGAACCGGGCCTCTGGCAGCGGTTGCTCTGTGCGTACGCGGGCAGCTTTTCGGTCGACTGTGCGCCATACGCGGTGTCGACGGCAGTCCGTTTCAAGCCGACGAAGTAGAACTCTTGTCGGGAATCGGGCACCAACTCGCAAATGGTCTTGAGGTGGCGCATCTATACGAGGAGCAACATAGGGAGGCTCGGGTTACGGGTGCCCTCGCACGGGTCGGTCAAGAGCTGATTGCGACCTTGAACAGCAGTACCATGCCAAATCGCCTGTGCGAGGTCGCCACGCAGGTACTCGAATGTGACTTTGCCCTGATCGCCGCATGGGATGCAGGGCGCAGGGTACACAAGGTGTCCGCGATTCATGGCTTGCCAGCGGACCTTTGCGAGGTCCTCCTTAGCATCGACTTCGGTGAGGAAATGACGGGCTACCTCCAGGAGCGACTCGATGCAGGCTCTGGATCGTTCGAGACAGTACCTAGCTTGGATCCCTCTGCCGCCGGAACATTGATGGCCCAACACGGAGTCACGCGCGTGCTCTTTGTCGCGTTGATACGTCTGGAGCGTCCTGTGGGGGTGCTGAGCGTTGGCTACCGCGGGCGTTCGCAATCGTTCACCAGTCAGCAGCTTCGCATTGCCAGCGGCATCGGGCAGATCGTGCCGGTAGGCATGGCGCATGCCCAAGTCGTGCAGGATCTGGAGCGTGCGAACCATCTCAAGAGCGATTTTCTTGCAACGATGTCGCACGAGCTGCGCACCCCCTTGAATATCATCCTCGGCTACAACGATTTGTTGTTGGATGGTGCATTTGGTGCTCTCGTTGCGGAGCAGAATGATGCCCTGCGGCGCATGCGGAACACCACGACAGAGCTAGTCGATCTCATCAACGCGACGCTTGACGTAAGTCGTCTGGAACTAGGGAGTCTTCCCTTGAATATCGTAGAAGTCGACCCGTCCCGTCTGTTGCGTTCGATTGGAGAGGAAGCGTGGAATCGACACCAGAAATCAAGCGTCACTTTGGCGTGGAATATTGAGCCGGAGATGCCGTGTCTGTGGACCGATGCATCCAAGCTTGGCGTAATCCTCAAGAACCTACTGAGTAACGCGTTGAAGTGTACCGAGGCTGGGCGAGTCGTAGTGAGCGTTCGGCAGTTGGGAGATGGAATCGAACTCGCAGTGGCTGATACCGGAGTCGGAATAGCCGCTCAGGAAGTTTCCGTCTTCTTTGAACCGTTTCGTCAGGGCGATGGTGCGTTGAACGAAAGGCATGGAGGGGTCGGACTGGGGCTGTACATTGTGCGGCGGCTCGTCGAGCTAATGGGCGGAACGATACATTTGCGAAGCGAAGTTGGGCACGGCAGTACTTTTCGCGTGCGGATCCCATCTCTGGGCGGGACGAGCCGTAGCAGATCGACACCACCAGTGGTGCCTCGCGCCGCAGGGGCCCTAACACTGGCTGCTTCATAGCCTCTTGGTCGCCCGACTCCTGACCGGTTGTGGGCAACGCTGGCCGTTTGACCAAGCATAGGAAGCGCATGGAGGCGCCAGTGTTCGCCGTGGCAAAGCAATGCCAGCAGGTTATGCGCGTATTCCACTGTTGACCGCTGTGGCCGCGATAAAGGTCTTTGCTTATACACTTGGCATGTACAACTCATGAACTCATGTGCGTAAGCACGTCACGAATGTAGCAGAGCGGCAGTCGTTTGGCGGTTCGGCTACCGTTGTCTGTGAGAAGCCGTAGATATGTGCTGCGCCGACGGATCGGCAAGGCAATTGCTGATGCTCGTTGTCATGTTGAGCACCGCAACGAATCGTCGCACATCTCAGGTTTGTCCTGCCGCGCTTCGGTCTAAGCACGATCCTTGTACGAGCCAGGTCGCGATACCCCAAGGCGTCATTCGCCCTCGTCGTGGCCGGCCACCGGGAATGAACTCCGAGCGTCAAAGAGTGTTGGCCGAGTGGGCACTGGCAGGGATGACACTGGGGGAGATGGCAGCAGCCCTTGGGGTAACGCCGCAGCGTATCCAACAGCAAATGCGGAAGTTCCCCGACATAGAGACAGCCAGGCGCAGAGTTCGCCGTGAACGGCGCCAACGCGAAGAGGCAGAGCGCCTTCAAATGTTGGGCTTCCAATGGATCGAGCGCCGTAAGCGGGTAGGTCGGGGCCTCTCCAGGTTCCTCCGCGAGGCGGCGGCGCACAACTGGGATGTTACGGTTAGGCCGCGGCGGCGAGTTCTGATCAACGGGATTCCGCTCGCATTTCACATGCCGAGGGCCACTGCGGCGCCGAGGCCGCGAGGTTGTGGTCGGGATACACGCTACTATCGATTTCAGTTGACCGACGCAGATCGACTGCACGTCGTGGCTCTGCCGAGCGGTCGTTACCTGTTTTATCAGCCCAACCCGAAGCAGCAGACTGGAACCCGGTACATTCCAGTTCTCGAAGCGATGGCACCGACGAATTGGCCTGTGTTGAGGCCAGAGCAAGGGACCGTGGAGTTGTGCAGTTCGATTACAGGCATCAGTAGAAGCGCGGCGTGAGGTGTGTGCCGAGAAGAGGCATCGAAGAGCAAAGTGGTGTTGTTTGGTCGTTGAGCGCGACAATGTGTTAGTCGCCAACAAACCCAGAAGGGGAAGACGATGAATAGGTTCGAGTCAACAATGGTAAGGGTACGCGGCTGGTTGTTGGTGGTAGCGGTAGGAGTTGTCGTGTCCATTTCGCCTTCGCAAGCGCGGGCGGTCTGCGGCGATTGCACCGTCGACGGGGTGGAGGAATGCGACGATTGCAACGGCGTCGACGGTGATGTCTGCACCAATGCCTGTGCGGACGCGGCTTGCGGCGACGACATCGTGCAAGTGGGGGTGGAAGAGTGTGACGATGGCAATGTGGACGATGAGGATAGCTGCGACACGTTTTGCCTCTTGACCTGTGGCAACGGCCTCCTCGATGGCGACGAGGAATGCGACGACGGCAATCAGGTCAATAGCGATGAATGCACCAACGCGTGCTTGGATGCGGACTGCGGTGACGGCATCGTCCAGATTGGCGTCGAGGAATGCGATGACGGTAATGGCGTGGATGGCGATAGTTGCGACAGCTTCTGCGAACTCCCCTGCGGCAACGGCGTCGTCGATGCCGGGGAAGAGTGCGATGACGGCAACGACGATGACGAGGATAGCTGCGACAGCGACTGCCTCTTGACCTGCGGCAACGGCTTTCTCGACGGAAACGAGGACTGTGACGACGGCAACCGAATCGATAGCGACGAGTGCACCAATGCCTGCACGGACGCCGAATGCGGCGATGGAATCCTGCAGACCGGTGTCGAAGAATGCGACGACGGCAACGATGTGGACGAAGACGGTTGCGATACGTTTTGCGAGTCGACCTGCGGCAACGGTTTTGTCGATGCGGGCGAAGACTGCGATGACGGCAACACCCTTGACGGTGATGTTTGCCCCAGCACCTGCCACTTCCCATGCCCGAACAGCCTATGCACCTGCCTGGGGGAGGCAGGTCGCTTCGCAGCAGTCGCCAAGAAGTGGATCACCGCAAAGACCGGACGCTTCTCCGAAGACGGCTTTACCGAGTACGTATCGACCAGCGTTGCCGGCGGGCTCTGTGCACCCGCCGGGAACTTTGCAGCACGGGAGTCTCCGACCGAGATCGATGGAGACGTCATTTTGAGCCGCAATGGAGCCAATGGTTCGGCAGCGGGAGTCTTTGTTGGTTTCTACCTCGATGGGGACTTCGAGCCCGGGACGTACATTGCTGGGGACCTGGTGAGCGGTGGCGGCGCGATTGTGGGTCCCCAAGCTGTTGTCGTCGACGGCGAGATGATGCTCGACGGCACCGACTCCCGCTTGGCCGGATGCACCGCTGCTGTGAACGGCGTCTCGACCGCTTCCAACACGCTCAAGGCTCTGACGCCGACACAGACTCTGGACGCGATCGTGATTGAGAATGGGGGTACCTACACCCTGAATGTCGGATCCGGTGTCCAAGTCATCCAGGTGAACGCCATCAAGGTTCTTTCCACGAAGATCGACGGCGAGCCGGTGCCCGCTCGGCTGGCGATCCAGTGTGCCGTCGACACCGAGGTCGTCGTGGTCAACATTGCCAATGAGTTCAAGGTGGGGGTCGGCAGCGCGGTGACCAGCAACTGCCTCGAAGACAAGGTGATCCTAAATATACACGGAGCGAAGGCGAAGATCTCTCTGAAAAGCGGAGCCCAGGTGACGCCAGTGATGTTGACCCCTACCAAGAGCGTGAACGTTCCAATTCTTGGCGCCGTGTCCAATGTCTATTCGGGCGGCAAGGTGTCGCTGGCTGGAGCGCAGGTCGATGATGTTCTCCGATGTGGCGAGTGAGGAGGGCTTGCCGGACACCCATCTGGCTGGGGCCACCAGCATCGCTTCACGCCGCTGGTGGTTGAGTCCCCACGGTTACCGATGAGGAAGCGGCGCGTGCCGACCCGGAGTTGGCCATGCTATCGGCGATGGCGCCTGGGCAGGCGTGCCAGTTCGACGGTTCCCACCGCCAGCGACCTCGACGGCCGTCGTGGATGGGTGCCGCCACGAGACGCTAAGCGCTCGCCGTCTGCCTCAGCGACCTCCATCGCAAGTGTGTCGCCAACAGAAGGAATCGGCTGCAACGGCAACTGCGACGACAGTGAAGAGGTCAGCGTCGACGAAATTGTTCGCCTCGTGAACATCGCCCTGGGTGGTGGATCCGTAGACGAATGTCTCGCCGGCGACGGCAACGGCGATGCCCTCATTACGGTAGAGGAAATCCTGCAAGCCGTTATCAACGCTCAGACCGGCTGTCCTTGAGGGTCCGCTCTGAGGCTCGTACTTGAAGCGGCTATTGCCTGGCGCTGACGCCCGGACCCGAATCACCCACAAGAGACGCACGCATACGCAGACACACTGCTTTCAGCCCGAAAACCTCAGTTCAATTACCCACATTCCCGCAACGGCACTTGATACGGCCTTCGAGACGCAGCCTGAACCGATGGCCGCTCCTCAGGCCGAACGGAAAATTTGGTTGCTGAGCCCAGCAACCGTTCGCGCTGAGGAGCCGCCCTCTTTTGGCGGCGTCTCGAAGCGCGCGTCCAGTTGACGTCTACCCCAACTGAGGTTTTCGGGCTTAGAAGTAGGTGTCGGGAACCGTGAAGGACCGATGCAGAGGTGCCCTAGAAGCTCGTAGGTCAGGAGATGTCTCGAAGCCGAGCCTCGTCAGCCCCGCCGCAGACTCGCAGCCAGGCGTTCGTCGATAGCTCCGAGCTCTGAAAATTTGGAACCGCGCTGCACGACTCGCTCACGAGCCCGCGCCCCGCTGACAAGAGCGATGCAGCCCATCTCCTGGAAGCGGCTGAGAGCATTGCCGAGGGTCACCGTGGTGTTGCCTTCACGATGTTGCACCTCGCCGAGGAGTAGCTCGGCGGCGTAATGCTTCTGCGCTTCCGCGATGAGAGCCTTCTGGGGCTTGCCAGCCTCACCGAGGGGCAGCAGCGAGCGAGTCATCACCCAGTACGCTTCGGTAAAGTTGTCCACCAAGCCACACAGTGTGTGTACCAGAGGATGCTCGTCGTCGACGTGCCCCGAGTCGGCCAGCCCTCCGACGAACCTCAGATAAGCAAGGATCCGTTCCAACTCCGGCTCGATGGTGGAGCGTTCGGGCAACGCAAACTCCCAGCGATAGAAGTCAAGCCACCAGTCCACCTCAGCGCGAACGGCATCACCGCGAAGGCCCTGCCGAAGCGCCCGCACCAGTAAGGAGGCGAGGAGGAAGTAATGAATGGTGTTGTTCTTGTAGAAATCGAGGCTGAGGCGCTTCTCGCTTGGAATACGAATGAGTTCTTCCTCATCGGTGACACGCTGGATGAGGTCAGCCGACTGCAGGAAAGAGAGGCTCTCGCGAAAATCGGGCAAGTTACGGCGCAAGGAATCGGTGATCTGCACACCGCTCTGTTCGAGAAAATGAGCCAGTGCCTGTGCTGCTGCCAAGTAGTCGCGATAACGCACGGCAGCATGCGGCGAACTCAGGAGGACTGTCGCCGACACCGAGGTGGCGCCGGCCACGGTAACGTCGTTGACGTGACGCAAGATACGGAAACCGAGTTTCTGAATGAACCTCCGCTTTTCCTCTTCCACCTCCGGCTTTCCCGCCTGATCGTGAAAGCGTTCGCGCTGCTCACCAAGGGCGTCGCTCAAGGACATGGGCTCGGCAAAGGTGACGTACACGGTGCCGTAGCGCTGGCTCAATAGCTTACGGGCGCGCAACAAGGCTCCCAGGGATTCTTTTTCCTTCTCGCCACCGACGAGTTCTCGTGAATACGCCTGCTCCTCGACGATGCGCCCGTAATGAATCGATACCGGCACGAAGTACAGATCGCGACGAGCCCCGGCGATATACGCGTTAACGATCGCCGTCAGCACGCCGAGCTTGGGTGTCATGATCTTGCCCGTGCGGCTACGCCCACCTTCGATGAAGAATTCCTGCGTGTAGCCCTCGCGAATCAAGTAGGCGAGGTAGTTGCGGAAGACGACCTTGTAGAGGTCGTCCCCCTCGAATGTGCGGCGAATGAAGTAGGCACCAGCACCGCGAAACAACGACCCCATCGGCCAGAACGAGAGGTTGATGCCGGCAGCAATGTGCGGCGGACTCAAGTAGTTCTGGTGAAACAGGTACGTCAGGATCAAGTAATCGAAGTGGCTACGGTGGCACGGCACAAGCACAACGGGGTGCTGTTTGACACAGTCGATGACTCGATCGAGCCCCTGATACTCGAAGCCTTGGAACATGCGCGGCCACAGTCGGCCGAAGAGGTAGGCGAGAATGGCAAAGTAGAATCCATTGTAGTTGGCGGCAATCTCGTCGAAGCAACGTTCGGCGCGCCGCCAGAGCTGCGATTCAGGAACGTTTTGCGCGAGCGCCATGCGCTGAATCAGGGCACGCAGGTCCTGCCCCTGCAGGACCATCTGCCGTACCTGTTGCTTAGGCACCAGAGTAGGCCCCCACACCATCCGCTCCTCGCGATGCAGAAAGACCTGCAGAGCACGCACCAAGCGGCGCACTATCCGCTCCTCCCCCTCGTGCTGGAAGGTGGAAGCAAACTCCTGCAGAGCCACATGCTTGCCGACCGTGATGCTTGTCTCCGGCCCGTTCCAAAGCAGGGATACCAAGCGGCGAATCTCACCCGGGGCTTCGCGAACGCTGTAGACGAGGGTTGCCAGGCGCGACTCCCGTTTGCGAAAGCCACGCCCGCGCAGCACGGCCAGCGGCACAAGGAAAACCTCGCGCTGTTGCGTCAGCCCCGCGTGCACAATCTCGCGCAAGTAATCGGTCCCCGTACGCACACTGCGCACGCTACCTTCGCGGCTAATCGCCAGCGGAATCGCCACCGCTTGTCGGCGCATGAAGATCAATACCGGGCGACCCGCGGCAACTAGCCGCTCGCAGCGGTCGCGGTCTTCTAAGTGGCGCTCCTCGCGTCCGCGACCTAGACGTGCAGTTCGCAAGCGCCGCCATAGCTCCGGCACAATCTCGCGCAGGGGCCGCAGCAACAGGGTGGGAATATCGGAAACAAACTCAGGAATCGGCAGCTTCTCGCGTAGCAAGATGAAGACAATCAGGAGGTAGTCGACCAGGGAGCGATAGCGCATCACGTACACGATGCTGCCTTGCGCCGATAGATTGCGCACGTGCTCGATCGCTCCAGGGTCGACGCGAACCTGTGATAGGAATCGCCGGCACAGGGATTCGGGAATCTTGCCCAGACGCTCTACGGCCCCAAGCCCGCCCAGGTTCGTTACCGGCTTCTCAGATTGGTCGCTCGACATACAGGGCGTCTAAGGTGCCGACTTACACCCGGGACGGCAACCCCAGAGCGAAACGAGTCGGTGATACGACGGCAGCAACAGCAATTAGCGTCGGTCGGTGTCTGCAGGATCCTTCTCCTTTCGGCTCAGGCGATCGAGTATCCCCCGTCGATGGCTAGGGTCTGGCCGGTGATGAACGAAGCGGCGGGGCTGGTGAGGAAGAGGACCGCGGGTGCGATATCTGCCGGTGTGCCCCAGCGACCGAGGGGCATACGTTCGAAGTCTTTGCGGGTGTACTCGGGAAGATCCTGGATACGTGCCGTCATCTTCGAACGCGTCAGTCCCGGTGCGACGGCATTGACGCGAATGCCATCCTTGGCCCACGCCACTGCGAGGGTCTTGGTCATCTGCACGATGGCCGCCTTGGCAGCGCCGTAGCCGGGCACCGCGGTGATCCCAAAGAACGACGCCATCGAAGCAAGGTGGACAACGCTGGCGCCACCTTCGAACGAGCTTCTTGCCAGCATTTCGCGACACGCGGCCGCCATCCGGTAGGCGCCAAAGAGGTTGATGCGGACCACCTCTTCGAAGACATCCGGTTCGTATTCGCTGCGACCTCCCGGCAGGTTGGCGCCGGCATTGCTCACAAGAATGTCGAGTTTCGCGAGCGACTGCGCCAATGATTTGATGGCGCCTACATCGCTCACTTCCAAGGGCCGATAGTCGAGTCCGGAGAGATCAGCCTCGTACTCGCTCGCATTGGCCCGCCGCCCGGTGATCGTTACCCCCGCGCCGGCGCCGGCAAAAGCTCGCGCAATGCCATGACCGATGCCGCTCGTTCCGCCGGTCACCAGCACCCGAACCCCGGAGAAATCAAAGCGCACACGCGCCGATTCGCTCATCGCCTCACCCGGCTTTGCCCGCCAATTCGAGGCGACGCCCTTCGAGACGCCGCCAGAAGCGGGCGGCTCCTCAGGGCGAACGGTAGGGTTCTTGAGTTTAAAGGACTTTTCCCGTTCGCCCTGAGGAGGCCCCTTCTTTTGGGGCCGTCTCGAAGGGCCGGAATCCAGCTCTTCTGAATTGGCGGGCAAAGCCGCCTCACCCCGGCAATCGTAATCCGCAAGGCAGCTCTCGTTACGCAGGCATGCATTCGAAATCTCCGCTCTCGAATCCCATTAGGGACCTCTGCACCAGTAGCTCTACAACCATATCGGGGTCGGTATCGGAATTGGTGTCGGGATCGGCCGCGACAAAGGTGGTGAGATGCCGCGCGAAATGAGATCGATACCGATTCCGATAGCGACCCCGACTCCGCAGGAGGCGACTTGCAAGGACTCTTGCAGAGGCTCCCTAGTGAACACTCCCGTGCTCCCATTCTCGCCACTGCTGCAAGTAGGCGTCGAGGTTGTCGCGCGTGACTAGGTCCATTCCAGAATACTGGTAAGGCTGCGCCGGGCGCTCCCCGTCGATGGCGTTCTTGAGCAGACGTACCGACTCTTCTCCCCAACCAAAGTACTTCTGTCCCACGAGGAGTTGCACCTTGCCGGAGCGCAAGATCTCCGGCGCAGGCGGAATGGTGTCGAAAGCAACAAACTTGGTGCGGCTCGGGTCGATCGGATCGAGGGCATTACGCACGAACACTGGCCAGCCGCCAACCGAGAGCCATCCGTCAAGATCGGGATAGCGCTGCGTGGCCGAGGCGATCACTTCCACTACCCGCACCGCGTCGTCGCGGATGTCGAAGATCTCTACCGTCCGCACCTCCGGGTAGCGGGCCAACGCTTCCTTGGCGCCGTCGAGGCGCTTTTGAAGGTTGTCGGCGCCAAGTGCAGTCAGCATCGCTATACGCCCCTTGCCGTCGAGCAAGCGTGCCAGCCCGTCCCCCAGGGCTCGACCCGCTTCCTTGTCGTCGACACCGTAAAAGGCAAAGCGCTTGCTCTTGGGCGCATCGGAGTCCCAGGTAACGACAGGGATTCCGGCATCGGCAGCGCTGTTGATAGCGTCGGTGAGGAGGTCGCCGTTCAGGCAAGAGATGGCAATGCCGTCGACGCGTTGAGCAATGAACCCTTCCAAGATCTCCTTCTGTCGGATTTCGTCGGTGGTCTCGGGGCCACGCCATATCACCTCGATGCCACCCAACTGCTGCGCGGCCCGCTCGGCCCCAAGGCGTGCGTACTGGAACACGGGGATGTGCAGCGCCTTCGGTATCACGGCGAAGCGTAGCTTGCGTTTGCCGGCCGGTGCCTGTTGGCACGCCGGGAGGAGCGCAAAGGCTGCGATTGCGGCAAGGGCCACCCAGCGCCGCTTACGGCTTGTCTCCGTCATTCTTTCTCCATTGCGGCGATGCGATCCAAGACCACAATCAGCAGCACGGCGACGCCGACGATCAGGCGATCGGCAAACGTACCGCCAGGGAGTTGAGGCAAGGCGTTGCGCAAGACGCCGAAGATCAAAGCGCCGAGGACGGCACCAGCGACCGAGGCGCGCCCGCCCGACAAGGAGGCGCCACCAACGACGGCAGCGGCGATCATGTCGAGTTCGTAACCCATGGCGAGATCCGCCTTGCCTTGTCCCTGCACCAACGCCAAGAGCACGCCGGCCAGTGCCGCCAATGTGCCGCCCACGGTATACACAAAGGCCTTGACCTGCCCGACCTTCACTCCAGCATACTTGGCGGCAACCTCGTTGCCGCCGACTGCAAGCACGTACCGCCCCAAGGCAGTTTGTTGCATCACCACGTGGAACAGTGCCGCGAGCAGCAGCATGGCGAGCGCCGGCCAGGCGCTGATGCCAATGCCGAGCCAAGTGGTATCGGCAGGGAGACGCGACGATAGATCGTAAAATCTGCCCTCGGTAAACAAGAAGGCGAGCCCGCGGGTGATGCCCATCATGCCCAGGGTGGCAATGAACGGGGGCAAGCGGACGACAACGATCAGCACCGACACCAACATCCCGGAAACAGCGCCGACGGCGATTCCCGCACCCGCAGCGGCAGCCAAGCTGAAGTGCGACTCGACGAACAAATGGCCGGTGACGACCGCGGCCAGAGCGATCACGGCACCGGGCGACAAATCGATTCCACCGGAGCCGATGATCATGGCGGCAGCAATGGCGCCGATCCCGTAGATGCTCGAGTACTTGAGGATCAGCCCAAAGTTGGCGGCGTTGGCAAAGGTGTGGAAGCCACTGTCCGCGGGAGCAAGCAGGAAGGTGAACAACGCCAGCTCGGCGAGAAGAAGAATCGCTGCACTCCAACCGGAAACCAGTCGATGCAAGCTCATGGTATCTCACGCCCCTCTGATGCCGTGCTGCGGTATCGAACCAGCCCCGAGCTGCTCATTGTGCCACCTCGACAGGGCCTGCCTCGAAACCTGGTGCCGGTGCGGGCGGCGGGGGCACGTTGGCTCCGGTAATGCAGGCTGCCAATTGTGCCTCGCTGGTGCTGGTCGCTTCGAAGCTGCCGACGACACGGCCGTTGCGCAGAGCCAAAATTCGATCGCACAGGGTCAGCAGCTCGGGAAGATCGCTGGAGGCCAAGAGTACGGCCGTACCTTCGAAGGCGAGCTTGCCAATCACATCGTGGATCTGTGCCTTGGCGCCGACATCGATGCCGGCTGTGGGCTCGTCGAGAAGCAAGACCTTGGGCGACTGCCGCAGCGCACGCGCCAGCAGAACCTTTTGTTGGTTTCCCCCCGACAATGTTGCAATCGGCGCATCGACATCGGGTGCAAGAATGGGGAGTCGCTGGATCCAGCCGGCGGCCTGACGGCGTTCCTCTTGATGCCACAGCCATGTGCTTGGCGCGGGTAAGAAGAGGTTGCGGCGTACGTCGAACTGGGGCACCAAGCCTTTTCTGCTCCGGTCCTCGGCAACCAAGGCGAGAGGTCGCACATGCGAAATGTATCCGCGACTTGCCTGCACGATGCCGGCGATTGCTTCCAGCACCTCGCTCCTACCGGCACCAAGCAAGCCAGCGAGGCCGACAATCTCCCCAGCCTGCACAGACAAGGTAACGTCTTGTACATGGCCAACACACAAGCCGCGAAGGGTGAGACTGGTTTCCGGCAAGATGCGGCGTAGGTGCCGATGCTCTGGAATGGCGCGTCCTACCATTTGCTCCACAAGGGTTGCCGCAGGCACCTCGCCCGCGGCCGAGGTGGCGACATGATGACCATCGCGCAAGACGCTGACGCGATCGGCGAGGACACGCACCTCATCGAGGCGATGGCTGACGTAGAGCACGGCGCCGCCGCGCTGGCGCAGGCCGCGCACGAGAGCAAACAATGCATCCGACTCGCTGGCTCCCAGCACGGCGGTAGGCTCATCCAACAATAGGACATCTGCCTCCTGGCGAAGCGCGCGCGCCAACTGCACCTGCTTGCGCTGCGGCGCCGTAAGCGTGCCCAACCGAGATTCCGGGGGAAATCCTGCGCCAACGTCGGACAGCGCCCCGCGTGCCGCATCGTCCATGTAACGGCGACGCAGGAAGCCCCACGGACTAACCCATTCTTCTGCCAGAAAGATCCATTCACGAGCCGTCAGGTTGGGAGGAAGCTCGGGCTCCTGCGGTACCCACGCCACGCGTATGCCCTTGGCCGACTCGATGTGTCCACTGGTTGGCGACAGCGCCCCTGCCAAGCAGCGCAAGAGAGTCGATTTCCCCGCTCCGTTCTCGCCAACCACGGCATGCACTTCGCCGCGCCGCAATTCGAGAGAGACATCCTCCAACGCCGACGTTGGACCAAAGCGAACGCTCAACCCACGCGTCTGTAACAAGCAATGCACGCCGCCTGTGTGGCGCGTGGCCTAGGCCTCAGTCAAGAGGCCGGCCAATCCAGCGCCAGCTTTGAATCGGATCAACGCACTCTTTTGCGCAGACGCATCAGCGACGGGAAACCGAGCAGGAAGGTCTGCAGGGCCCAGCCCGGTGCACTGCGGAGATTCGCCAGCGTGGCCATGCGCCAGGCATAGGCGGCTTCGCCGATGTGCACGAGGACTCCACCGAGGAAGATGTTGCGGATCAAGGTTTGCGGCAGGGCCGTCGTGACGATGGAGCACCACACTGCGTAAGCGCTGTCGCTGAAGCCGATCCATGCGTTGAGAGCCAAGCCGCCAAGAATTGCAATCCACCAGCCGAGAGGCGGGCGCTGCACCGAGTCGTCGAGCACTAGAACACCATCCGATAGAGCATGTAGTAGACCAGCCAGCCGCTGGCGGCGACATAGAGCCAAATCGGTAACGTGATGCGCGCCAGGCGGCGATGGGCGGCGTAGTCGCGCTTCTTGAGGGCGAGGTAGATCAAACGCCCAGCCAGGGGACCCACCACGATTGCCAGGAGCACGTGCGGCACCAAGTTGGCGAAATAGATGGTCCGCCAGATCCCGGTTCCACCAAACGGTTTCGAGCCGTAGGTTGCCCAGCGGGTCACATACGCAACCAAGAACAAACCCGCGAAGGTCGTAGCCAAGAGCATGGCGTTACGGTGTAGGTCGATGCGGCGCTGACGAATCAGTGCCCATCCCACCAGCAAGCTCAAGCCGCTGAGGACAATGAACGTAGTGCTGAGCTGCGTGAGCGTTTCGAGAGTAATAGGCATCGGCATGCAGTCGTCGATCGGAAGACTCGGCGCTCTTAGGTGCCTCGGAATGCACGGTCAAGCGCAGATCCGGCGCTAGGCGCCGGATCGGTACCCGGTACCCGGTGCGCCGGTGCGCCGGTGCGGCATGCCGAAATCGGCCGGGGTTCAGGACAGGCCTTCCCGCGAAGGCAGATTCGGACTTGCTATGGAGCACCGCTCCGATCCTGGGCTCCAACACGGTCTTCGCTGGGCCGCCCATCCAGAGATCAAGGCCAGTGGCGCCTATGCGCGTCTACGTCCCGAAAACGCCGCACCCCGCACCGGCGCACCGCGTACCGGCGCACTGGCGAACCGGGCACCCCCAGATCCGGCGCTTAGCGCCGGATCTGGGCGCTTGTGCCTACGGCGCGGATGCGGCAAAGCTCTGCGCCGTGTCGAACCGGTGGATGCAACTGCTTCCCTACGCCCTGGCGGCGATGTCGTTGGGCGTGGTTACCGAGACGCTGGCGCGTCTCAGCAACGCTTGGCGCTATCGGCGCGCCGGGTTCGTTTTGGTCAATTTGCTGGTGATGTACGGCGTGGTCCAAGGAAGCCTCGCGGCGTTGGTGCCTCGACGTGGTGCTCTGGTGGCTGCCGCTTTGGGGGCGATGTCTGGATTGCTCTACGAGATCGTCAACCTGCGTTGGCTGCATTGGTGGAGCTTCCCCGGCCAGCGCATGGTGATGGTGCGCGGGCACGTTGCCATTCTCGCGGTTCTCACCATCCTCTGGGGCTTGGTGCCGCCTTTCGCGTGGGCTTTGCGTGTGGCGTGGCCTGGGGATCGCAAGGTGCGTACGCTGCAGGAACGCTTCGACATTCTTGTCGATAGCGAGCAGCACCTGCTGGAGAAGATGCGCATCGTCCAGGAACGACAAGACGTGCTGGAAAGTCGTCTGCAAGCCGTGCGCGCCAAGAAGCGCTTGCTCGAGCACAAGCTCACCGTGCGTAACCCTGCGGGCGATCCCGAATGAGCGCGCGCCGCCGCATCGCCGCAGTCGTCGCCACCCTTGTCGTTGGGCTTCTGGGTGCCACCGTATTCGCCTACTTCAAGTTCCAGCAGACAAGCACCGAGACGATCGATGAACACTTCTACGCGGTCTGGGGCGGCGGCGGGAATTCGACGATTCTCCTCGCCGAGGCCGGGGCTCTAGTGGTCGACACGAAGTTCTTGCGCCCCGGATGGCGGTTGGCGTCCACGGTGCAAGCGCTCGCGCATAAGCCGGTCAAGGTCATCATCAACACCCACTACCATCGCGATCACACGCATGGGAACAGCAACTACGAACGCGGCACGCAGGTGATTGCGCAGCGGCGCACGCGCGCTCACCTCATCGAGTTCGACAAGCGCTTTTGGGAAGTCGGGCCGGCGTGGAGCTTGCTGCCGCAAGACCTGGTAGACGAAGCCAAGGAACTTGCGTGGGGCGATGAGACGATTCGAATTCTCTACCTCGGACGCGGGCACACCGACGGTGACGTGGTGGTGCACTTCGTCAAGCGCCGCTTGCTGCAGACGGGAGACTTGTTCGTCAACGGCGTCTACCCGCGCATCGATCGCAAGGGCGGCGGCAGTGTCAGGGAGTGGCTTGCCACACTCGATCGAATTCTGGCGATTGAAGATGTCGAGCGATACATCCCGGGGCATGGTCCGATGGCCGAGCGCGAACAAGTCGAGCGCTTCCGGGGATACTTGCAGAGCCTGGTGGATCAGGTGCAGGCGTTGGCAAAGGAAGGCAAGAGCTTGCAAGAGGTCGAGGCGCGTGTCGATTTGAGCGACTATGACGACTGGCGCGGGATCCCGTTCTTCACCTCGCGCGCCAAGAACATCGCCAGCGTGTATGAAGAGCTGAAAAGCCAACAAGCGGAGAGGAATCCATGAAGGCAATCGTATTCGAGAATCCAGGTGCGGAAAACGTGTTGGTGCTGGGCGAGGCGCCGTCTCCCGTGGTCGGCGCCGATGAGATCCGCATTCGTGTGCGTGCCACGGCGGTAAATCGTGCCGACCTACTGCAGCGACAGGGCATGTACCCGCCGCCACCCGGGGCCTCTCCCATCCTTGGCTTGGAGTGTGCGGGAGAAGTCGCGGAAGTCGGACCCGCAGTGCAAACCTGGAAGGTTGGCGATCGCGTGATGGCCTTGTTGCCTGGTGGCGGCTACGCGGAGGAGGCCGTAGTTCATCATGGCTCGGCCTTGCGCATTCCCGACGGCATGAGCTTCGAGGAAGCGGGGGCGTTTCCCGAGGTGTTCCTGACCGCGTTCTTGAATTTGTTCCTGCTTGGCGAAATCCAGGAAGGTGGTGCAGCGCTCGTGCAGGGTGGTGGCAGTGGTGTCGGTACTGCGGCCACGTCGCTCCTCAAGGAAGCGGGCGTCAAGGTAATCGTGACGGCGGGTAGCAAGGAGAAATGCCAAGCCTGTCTCGACCATGGGGCCGACGTGGCTCTCAACTATCGGGACGGCGACTTCAGTAGTGCAGTGCGGGAAGCAACCGGCGGCAAGGGCGTCGATGTCGTGCTCGACCATGTGGGTGGCAAGTACTTGGCCTCCAACCTGGACTGCCTGGGCACGGATGGGCGTCTGGTGATCATCGGACTCATTGGTGGCGTCAAGGCCGAGATCAACCTTGCGCTGCTGCTGACGCGGCGTTTGCGTGTCATCGGCTCGACCCTGCGCACGCGCTCGGTGCGCGACAAGGCGGAGATCGTTGCCAAGCTCGCGGCGCGCTTCGGCAGTGCGCTTGCCGCCGGCCGTCTGAAGCCTGTCGTGGATCGAGTCTTGCCGCTGGCGCAGGCAGCCGAGGCGCATCGGACCGTGCAATCGAGTGTGCACTTCGGCAAGGTTGTGCTGCGAGTGTGATCCTCGTTGTGCATTGCCTGTGATTGGCGATCCAGGTCCGCCAACGTCTCGTGAATGGCAGGCGTGATCATTTTCCGCTAGCAGGAGCCCGGGGACGAAGCGCAAGTGGCTATCGCAGCCACGTAAGCTGTCATCCGCAGTACAGAGCCAAACACAACCAGAGCGGGCCCATGACGACTACCATGCACGATCTCAATTTGATCCCTCCCTTGCTCGAGGCCATTGCCGACATGGGTTACAACGAGCCAACGCCCATCCAGCGCATGGCTATTCCGATCGCTCTGAACGGGCGTGACCTCATCGGTTGTGCGGCTACCGGCACGGGAAAGACGGCCGCCTACTTGCTTCCGCTGCTGCAGCGGCTGGGCAACAGCCAGCATGTAGGTTGCAGAGCCTTGATCTTGGCGCCAACCCGCGAGTTGGCGTTGCAGATCGATGAGCAGGCGTTGGCCCTCGGCTATCACCTCGGGCTCAGCGCCATTGCCGTGGTCGGCGGCATGGAGATGGGACCGCAGGAGCGGGCGCTACGCAGTGGCAGTGATATCGTCGTGGCCACCCCGGGGCGCCTGCTCGATCACCACCGCTTCGGATACCTCAACCTCAGTAGCGTCGAGATCCTGGTCCTGGATGAAGCCGACCGCATGCTCGACATGGGTTTCCTGCCCGACATCCGCCGTATTTTGCGCGAGCTGCCGGCGGTCCGGCAGACCCTGCTTTTCTCGGCCACCATGTCGCCGCGTATCCGCGAGTTGGCTGGGGAAATCTTACGGGATCCGGAGACGGTAACGGTCGATTTACAGAAACCGGCGCAGGGTATCGCGGAAAGCGCGTACTCGGTGGCACAAACACGGAAGGCGGCGCTGCTGTCTACACTGTTGCGCCGCGACGACATGCGCTCGGTACTGGTATTTGTGCGTCGCCGTTCCGACGCCGATCGCCTAGCGCGCTCGGTCACTCGTGGTGGTGTCGAGGCGACAAGTATCCATGGTGACCGCAGCCAACCCGAGCGGGTTGCCGCTCTCGAAGCATTCCGCAGGGGACAGTGTCCGGTGCTCATCGCCACCGACGTGGCGGCGCGCGGGCTCGATGTCGACGGCATATCCCATGTCATCAACTTCGACGTGCCCTACAGTGCTGAGGACTACATCCATCGTGCCGGTCGTACGGCGCGAGCCGGTGCCATCGGCGATGTGATCACCTTCGTTTCTCCCGAAGAGGAGGAGCACCTTTCCGAAATTCAAGCAGTGGTTGGGTCGGCACTGCCACGCAAGGTCGTTGATGGATTCGATGCCGGAATCGATTCGTATGTTCGTCGCACCCCGGTGCCAACATCCCGCCGCGGGCGCGGCTCGCGGCGTCCCCGGCCCTCCACACCAGCAGCACAACCCGCCTCACCCGCCAGCCCTGTTGTGGTGGAAGGAGACGCACCAAAGCCTGCAAAACGAAGACGGAGGCCGCGCCGTCGTAGCGGACGGGTAGCCGAGCCCCCAACGAGCTGATCGAACCACCGAGACACCGAGTCCACCGAGAAGATGAGGAGGAGCCTGGCCCCAGTTTTCGAGGCTGTCTCAGAACCCTGCCTGGGGCTTGGGGCCGGGGGCTAGGGACTTGTGAGATCCAAGCAAACCCAAGCCCCGAGCCCCGTAGCTTAGTCTCGAGACAAGCTCGTAAGAGCGTGGCGTCGGTTGGGGGTTACGCGGCTTTTTCCATGGCGTCGTTGTAGCTGCCCGTGCGAGCTGCACCGTTGCATTTGGCTCGATGGAGGTAAGCGCGTTGGCCGGCGGCAAGATTTTCTTTCTTGCCACCCCACGCCTTGAGGGCGGGGGCTTGCAACGCGCGGCCGTAGGAGAAGCTCAGCTCCCACGGAAAACCACCGATCTTGTTCATCTCGTTGAGGTTGGCAGTGGCTTGAGCGTCGCTCTGGCCCCCCGAGAGAAACACGATACCGCACACCGCCGCAGGCACCGTGTGTTTGAAGCAGCGGATGGTCTCTTCGGCGACTTGTCGAACGCTGGCCTGTTGCGGGCACTTCTTTCCGGCAATCACCATGTTGGGCTTGAGCAGGATCTGCTCGAGCGGCACACGCTGCTTGTACAGCTCATTGAAGACAGTGTGCAGTGTCCGCTCCGTGGCTTCAAAGCATGCCTCTATCGGATGGGCCCCATCCATGAGGACCTCGGGCTCGACAATAGGCACGATGCCTTCGGCGACGCACAGCGCCGCGTAGCGGGCGAGGGCATGGGCATTCGTTTGGATGCAATAGCCGGTGGGTATGCCTTGGCCGATGTCGATTACCGCGCGCCACTTGGCGAACTTGGCGCCGAGGTCGCGGTACTCCACCAAACGCTCCCGCAAGCCATCAAGGCCTTCGGTAATCACCTCGTTGGGCGCAAAGGGTAGCGGCTTGGTGCCCTTGTCGACCTTGATGCCCGGGATGATGCCCTGATCGGCAAGCAACTTGGCAAAGGGGGTGCCATCGTCTGCTTTCTGCCGCAGCGTTTCGTCAAACAGAATGACGCCACTGATGTGATTGGCCGCGCCCTTGGTCGTGAACAGCATTTGGCGATACTGGCGGCGGTTCTCTTCCGTCGACTCGGTGGCGATGGCGTCGAAGCGCTTTTTAATAGTGCCGCTGCTCTCGTCCGCAGCAAGAATGCCCTTACCAGGTGCGACCAGTGCCTTAGCGACAGATTCCAACGACGTGCTCATTTGGGATGCTCCTCTTGTAGAAACCATGTAGCGCCCCCCCACAGCTCGGGTAGGCGATTTGTCATACCCCTAGCAACCGCGCAAGGGGGCTTTCTTCAACTCAGATCCGGCGGAAGCGCCGGATCTGGACGTGCCCGGTGCGCTGGTTCACCGGTGCGGGCATCGTTTCCGGCTTGCCGGCAGTAGGCTGCTTGGTGCCCCTTGCTCTTCCGTCCGCATGCACCACGACGGAAGAATCAGCCGCCCTTGCCGAAGTGCATCCGTCTCTGTAAAAGACCGGCTCCCGCGCCTAGGCGGTTCGCTACGCAGAACGGGCAGGTAGCTCAGTCGGTAGAGCAAAGGACTGAAAATCCTTGTGTCGAGTGTTCGATTCACTCTCTGCCCACTCTCTTTTCACGTAATTTGCGGGACCCTCCTCGAGGGGTCCCGCAAATTGTCCGCCTTCTGCCCGTGAAAGTTGCCGCCTCGCACCGCTAGTCCGCCTTTTTCAACGGCACGACGTTTTTGCAATCGCGCGACTGTCGGTTAGCAACCGACTTCGGAGGAGGCCCCCGCGAGCCGCCACATCTACAAGAGGTGCGTCCCCATTCCTTACTTACCCTTTGTAAGGACTACCGCGTACATCGCCAGAAAGCGCCGAATACGGAGGGACATCCAGTTTAGGGAAGCTTTCGATCGTCTCAGCATCTGTGTCCCCGAGATCAACCCAGAGCCAGTCGAGGGCGACGGGAGGGGGCCATGCCTGAGGATTCGCCTTGTGCTCTCGGCCGTACGCTTCCAGCCGGCGTCGCAGCCAAGCGCGACCGGTTTGAGGAGCAAGTTCCTCCAGGAGTTCGAGGGCGTCGAGAAGATCCTTTGGATGCACGTCGTCGGCTGTAGTCTGAAATCCCTCCGACTTCCCCAATGCAAGAACTTTCCTGAGTTCGTTCCAAGCCTCAGTTCGAGGCCGCCTTTCGTACGGGCAGCAAACGTGGCCGTTCCCCTCATCGCGCAGCGTAGACGGTTTCCACGACTCCAAGATGGGAAGGTGTGCGACAAGTTGGAGCGCTGGCGCGAGAGCTTGCGGTCTTGGGCTACCAGCGAGGGCATTTCGCGGATCGATATCGGCGATAACGAGCGCCTGCTCGCCCTTCTCCAGCCAACCTCTTGGACTCGAACTCTGGCGAAAGATCCCCGGTGCGATCCCGTGATAAGGGTCGCGAGTGGGCATCCCCACATTGCTATCGATCGGGAGATCCCATGAGTCACAGCCGATGAAACAGCTTTTCCCGACCCCATACTTGCCATGGACCGCATTGCAGAAGACGGTCGTGATCCCGGCGGCAAAGAAGCTTGCTTGCCCGAGCACGACGAAGTCCTGCGCGCGACGTGTCATCGCCGGCACGAGCAGAATAGTCGCCGGCATCCGGTTATGGGTAAGCGATGTCGCCGAAGCGAAATTCAGGACATCCTGACGTACGCGTTCCTTGGCCCACTCGTAAACGTCGGGCACGTTGATCTTATTGAACCGTGCCCAAAGGTCCGCAAGTGACTGGGCGACCCCGAGCAGGTTAGCTGGGCTGCTTGCGAGGAAGATCTCCGAGCAGATCAGCGCGATGACAAAGGCCTTTGCATCATTTGGCGACTGAGAATCTCCTAGCCGCAGCATGAGGTCCCGAGTAGGCCGAAAGATCTCTGTTGCTGCCGTCGATGGGTATTTCTTGAAACGCTCAATCCGCTTCGCCTCTTCCAGGCCCTCGGCTTCCAGGAGAACGTTCAGCACCGAGTGCCATCCCTCGGCCTCAGACCCTTTGAGTTTGGGGGCGTCGGGTGCGTGCCTGTACGTCCCCGCCCAAACCGCCAGACGTGGCGCCAAACTCGGCAGCTGCTTGCCAAGCCAGAGGACGGTCTCCGCCCGCATCGTGTATTCAGGGATCACGAGAATTTCCACGCCGAAAGCGTGGCACGCGCTTAGTATGCGTTCGAGGATCCTCCGGCGACGATGCTCCGTCGGACTGGGTCGCGACTCCAGGCGCGTCCAACGAGACGGCTCGCTGTACAGATGTCTTGTGCCGATTGGGTCCCCCTCGAAGCAACATTCGAACAACGGATGTCGATACGTCTCTCCAGCGTCCCATTGCAAAAGCGCAACGCGTGCGTGTGCGGAGGCCTTAAGGCTGCGTCGTCTGTTCCAGCTGATCTCTTGCCAATCTCGCAGGTGTCTCTCAGCCTCCCCCAATTCGGGTTGCTGGGGCGGGGTAGGTTGCTGCGGGGGGCTGGGCGAGACTCCGACAGTTTCGGTCTGGAGAATCTCGTCAGGTTGAGAGATCTCCTCCATTTCCTTTTCCGTGTGCGGCGAATCCTGCGGCGTCAGCGGCAGCGTCGTATCCTGCAGCGGCACTGACTGGAGCCCGGCGAGACTGCTTAGACCGACATGGACAAGGCCGACGCTGAGAAGGCGATCGCCGCACCATGACTCCGACCAGCGATACCGCACGATCTGGCCGTCTCGCTGGTGTTCGTACTCCTTCTTGTCGCCAACCACCCCGCTGTGAAGAACCTGGACCGTCGTAAGCCGCCGGCGCCGCCCATCTTCCGTGCGAAACTCCAGCTCCTCGACGTCGGAGTCTTTGCGTAGATCGATGTCCTCACTCTCGCAGTCCCTAACTCGAACTCCCGTGGCTTGATCGATTTGCTGGAGCGTCTGAAAGCAATCTTCCAAGTTGTGGCGATCGAACCAGACCTCAATGGCGCTAGAGAGATCATCGAATGGTCCTTCTCGAAACTCCGCCTTGATGGGATCGCCAGGCTGGGCGAGCCTTGCTGCAAGCCGCTTCAGCGCGTCGGCTAGGCCGGTGCGCAGGGGTTCCGCTTCCGGCGTGTCCACAAGCCCTGGCAGGCCACGTAGGAATAACCCGTCGGACTTGAGCAGGCCGGTTACAATGCCGAGCGCGACGCTCCAACCCAGCGGGGTCACATGCGAGAGGGCGGAGGCCTGCGGGGTTGCTCCGCTGATGTCTATCAGCCGGCTGATGAGGAGCCTCACTCCGCCGGACGAATCGCCGTCCTGAAGGGACGCCAGTTCCTGATCATCTACGAGCCGGCACCCGGCATCCAGATTCCACTCGGCTAGGTCGACACAATGGGCGTTGAGCCCGTCTAAGACGGATCGGTCAAGGCGTGGAAGCAAGCTCAGTTGCTCGATCACGCACGCCCGGATTTCCATCTCGAACGCGAGCATGAAACACCCAGCCGCCAGAGCCTGCATAGACGGGTCGAGTCGCTGCTCGTCGTACACACTCAACTTCTCCAAGCGCTGACCGACCAGGTACCAAGCGCGTGCCGGCCGGCGCGCTGGCGCCCATGCGGGTGGGTCCTCGGCGCGAGGTAGTTTCGTGGCGAGGGTTTCGTCGACGCTGAAGTGGACAGCAACGATTCGTGCGAGTAGCGCGGTTGCTGCACCGGGTATCGATGGATCTAGGGCGAGTGATCGTCGTAGAGTCTGCGCCCTGGGCCAGGCGACACAAGCAAGAAAATGCGCCAGCCTCCTGTATTGGTCCTCTTGCTGAGCGCCTGTGGTCGGAAAGCTCTCCAGTCGCTGAAGAAGTTGCTCGATCGAGGGTGGCAGCTCCGCTTCCGAAGAGTCCGCACGACGCGTAGCAAACCACGCTGCGCCTCGCAGCCGGGCTGCGCATACCCGAAGCATTGCTTTAGCGATCCAGTCACCCGCACCGCCGGCCCCAAACGCTGCAGCACTGTATCTGGCCCCTTCCGAGTCGTGGGTTGAGAGTGGCAACCCGAGCATGTCAGCGAGCGCCGTTCCAACTCTCCACAAGTCTGCTCGGTACTCAGGTACGGCGACTGGCAGAAAACCCTGCTCTCCGAGGCGTCTGAAGGCCTGGTTGCCAAGGTTCTTCCGATCGACCAGATAGCCCACGACGTGCCAAGTACTCGTATCCAACGTACTGGGAGGCGACGTTCCCAGCATGTTTAGGGCCGTCGGTACGCAACAGTAGTTCTCGGTACCCCCAGGCGCTTGATACTTGGCGTTGATCTCGTACACGATACGAGCCAGCCGGCGAAAAGCGGAAGCTAGCCATCGCGCAATCGCCGCATCGTCAAGGTTGGGTGCTACCTGGAGCCGTGCCAATCCTTGCGGCATTGGCGCTGACTCGGCGTCTGCTACCTGGATTGTCGCCAGCTTTTTCCACGGCAAGTCGTCCGGTTCAAAGCGGAGGCGATCGGTGCCAGTCGTTCGCGTTCGGAGCGAGATTCTCACGATCGCTTGATTCTCATCGAAACCAACCAACCCACCGGTCTCGATGCCAGGTGGTACTGGAAGGAGGCCAAGGTTCTCGGGTGGCGTGCCATCAAATAAGGATGCCGCGAGATGGTGCCGGCGAGCCAGTAGGGCCGCTGCGCTACGCGGGGAAACGTTCAGCAACGCCGTAAGCGCATCCTTGGTCAACCCATTACTAGTAGAGTCTTCTTGGGAAGCCACTAGATTGGAATCATCAGGAAGCCAAAGTCGAAGAACCTTGTCTCCATCGTCGGTGGTTGAAGAGTCCCACATTCCGACTCGTTGCTTGACTGGATCCAAAGGGTCTCTGGTGGAATGATTTCCATCCGCGAGGCTGAGACGCGCAACCGCTTCGTGGAGCCTGACAAAGCTGTTCTCCTCGTTTGCTTGAAGTCGTGCTCGCTGAAGTAATGCTTCGTTCTTCAAGCCGACGGCAATGCTGATCCAGGAACGACGCAGGGCATAGAAGCTATTGGCCCATTGATCATCCTGCAGCTCGTCAGAATATTTGTCTGGTTTCACTTGGCTGGCAGCCCAGCGTACTGTCGCGACACGTAATTCGACCATGTGTCGCAGCGGAATCTTGCCGGCGAACTGGGTTCGTACATGGTCGTCGACAAGGGTGCGTGCGAGACCGGCATTCACCAATCGTGCTGCGACCTTTCGCCAAGACTCGAAATCCTGTTGCTCGGATGCTGGTAGCGTCGGACTCCGATCGGCCCGACGACCGAGCAGTCGCTCCAAACCGTCCAATGCGACAAGTAGCGGACGGGCCTGATGCAGCTGCTTATGCACAACCGATACGTCATCTCCCGAAGCGGGGAGGTCGTCCGGTCGCACAATCTTTGCCCATTCGTCGTAGAACGCAGCTGATGCTTTCAGCACGGTATCGACATCGATAGTCCTCGCGTCGTGAACGGAGTGAGCGAACTGATCTACGACACATGTCCACACACCACGCGCCGCCGCCACATACTCACCGTATCGAAGATCAGGAGCCTTGAGGGCGTCTTTGATTCGTCGTCGAATCTCTTCGCGTGGGACCACGACACGATCCACTTCGGAGCTGTGCAAGATTGAGAGTGCGTCGGCGCGGTCCACATCCCCAGCGTCTGCGAGAAAGTCGAGACGAGCCAGACCGATCATAGGTGGCGCTTCGCCGAACATTCCTGACGCGCCAAAGCCGGCTCCACGGTGGCTGGTTAGCCAACGGCGGAATTGCGTCGGTGTTTTCGGAGCTTCAGGTTCCGCCTTGCCGTTGAGCTCCAACCCAAGTTTGGCCAACTCGGACTCTATGACGATGCGGAGTTTGTCGAGATCAGCAGCAGTCGTGGTCACGACAATGATGTCGTCAACGTAACGAGCGTAGATTCCACCCACGACCCAAGGCGCGCTCTCGCTGGAACGCGCCTCCTCGTCCAAGCGCTGAATCTCCTGAGTAAGGCGTCGATCGAACGGAAACAAGGAAACGTTGGCAAGGTATGCAGAGAGATCAGGTCCCTGGGGGATGCCGCGGTCGGCACGCTGCGGGAGACTTTCCTGTCCAGTACATGGGTCCAGATGGCGATAGCCAAAGCTTTGGCGGGCTAACCAATCGACGATCCTTGCGGGTCTATCGACCGCATTACAATCAGGTCGAAACAGCGGCGCTACGTGGTCTCGCTTCAAAGCTTCTTTGAGGCCCGGCGTGAGGGCATTCACCACAGCGTCGCGCGAGAGGTTGTCGTAAAAGCCACGAATGTCGAGCCGAGCCACATGCAGGGTTGGGGTGCGAAACTGACGCGAGCGGCGTAGGACGTAATCGAGGAAGCTCGTCCAGCAATCAAAATACGTTCGGAACATTCCTTCGCGCCCAGGTGGCTGAAGTCCATTCACCACATCCATTCGGACCTGATACGCAAAGCTGACGGTTTCATTGATTGGGCGCAGGTCCTGGGGGCCGGTAGTGACAACCTTTCCTCCCCCTTCAGCCCCGGGCCAGAAACGAACGGCGGGAATTTGCTCCGCGAAGCCCTTGGACTCTGGGTGTTCGCGGAGAAGATCGTTCAGTATGTACTGCTGTAGGATTAGATCTTCCGGGCAGGGAGTGGCCTTAAGACGGGGACGGCCGTCGGCCTTCGGCACGTAGACTGCGAGCATTGGCTCGCTGGGCGGCCGCCCTTCTTCAAGGTGCTGCTTAAGCGGATGGTAGAACGCATCAGCCGCTAGCCTTAGCCTGTCCCAGCTGCCGTGATCGATCGGAAACTCCCTGCGCTGGGTGCTCGCCTGCGCGAGTTCCAGTGCGCGCAGCAACTTCTGTCGCTCACCTATCTCGTCGCTTGGTGCCAGGCGCTTCGTCGGTTCGGAGTCCTCAGCGCGCCCACCTGCTTCAAGAAAGGCGCGCAGCGATGATGTCCAGCTATCGCCCTGGGGCTCCTCCCCGAGCCACCGTGAAAATGGCGAGCAACGCGCGAGAATCTGCGTCCAGGAATTCTGGGGAATGGAGTTTTCAACCAACCGCAGGGCGCGGCTGCGTACCCCTGGCGGCGCTTCCTCCCAACAACGAGAAAGGTCGTCGACCGCACATTCGAGCCGCTCCGCTAAGAACGCTGCCATAGGGGCATGGCACCAGGCTGTGAGCCGTACCCATGCTTCCTCTTGATCCCGGACGTCTCTGAAAAGCGTGTCCGGGTCGATGCCCTTGCCCCAAGACGAATGAGGCGGCTGAATTAGATCGACGTTGAATCCTGGGCGTGCTGCCGCCGCCCGCAGTAGGTCGGGTAGCAAGCGAACTGCGGCGCGACGGCCTGCCTCGTCGGTATCCAGGAAGACGTGGACAACCAGTCCCGCATCGTTCTGTTCGAGCCGTTTCGCGAGGCGCGAGAGGACGTCGATCTGCCCCTTCCCAAGACTCGATCCAAGGATGGCTACAGCCGGAATGCCGAAAGATTCGAGCCGCAGGGCATCGACCAAGCCTTCCACAAGGAACAGGTGCAAAGAGCCATGGCGGGTCGAGCCCTCCCGCGCCTTCACGCGATCGAATACTCGCTCGGCGCGATAAAGAAGCTCGCTCTTTCGAAGTCCGACTGTGTAAAGGTATTTCGGCTGATCCCCCTCCCGTACAGCGCGACCGGCGAAGCCGACTAAGGTGCCTTCGATATCGCGAAGACTGAAAATAACGCGATCTGAGCGGAAGAGGTCTCGTCTTGGCAGCTCAATATCAAGTTTGGTCTGAACATCAGGCTCGGCGCGTTGCCGCCTAGTCAACAGCCCGGCCTCGCTCAGAGCTTCAATCGTTTCCCGGTCGGATCGTGGAACAGCGTGGGTCAGGCTACTGGCCGGCACGCAGTACACCTCGGATTGCCTCAGGAAGCCCGCGTCAAGAACTCGTGCTTGCGCCCAAGCGTTTAGTCTTTCGGGGTTTCGTGAGTCCTCCCGTCGAAATATCCCGAGTGCGAGATTCAACCCCGATGGTCTGTCGGCGAGTGCTGCGCCTTTTCCCGCGCGCCGAGGTGGAAGCGCGACACCCGAGTAGTCGGCTAGCCAGACGAGTGCATCACGGAAGGTTGCCAGATCCCTCAGCTTGCGCACCAGATCAAACGCATCGCCATGTTCGTTGCAGACGAAGCAGTGATAGTGGGCTGGCGAACTCCCTCTGGCGGGAAACAAATTGAGTGACGGGCGATGGTCGGGATGAAACGGGCACAGCACTGTCGGAGTCCGACGGCCCGATGTATGAACCTCTAACCCCAGATGTTGCGAGAGGCGAACTAGGTCCGTACGGTCAAGGATTTGCTTGATGACAGTCCGGTCGAGGTTCTTCGCCATCCGGTTGCGGTTACCAAAACGCTCGCAAATAACAACGGGGCTTGCGGTGCTGCACCGTCCGTTTCATTCCCGACTTTGTCGATGTCGGCATGGATCACCGATCACCGAAGGCTCCAGGTGAGGTGCACGATTCAAGAATCAGAGGCGACAGCCTTGAGGTGCTTGCGTCCTTTGAGGAGTTGGACCCAACGAGTAGCTGACTCACCGCGATTGCGCGTTTCGATCGTTGCCGAACCGTCCGGGCCAACGGTGACATCTGTCTTCATGCACCGCCCGCGAATGTAGTCCGAGGAGAACCGCAACTTGGATCGCTCGTAGCGAAGGTGATCAACGAGATCAGCCATGCTGAATTCGTCGACTTCCTCGAAATCCATCTCCGAGATTCCCCGCGGACGGGCCTCATCGAAAGACAGCGCTGCGATACAGAAGATGAAGCCGAGGGAACCCCACTCGTGGTCCTCGGTTCGCTCGCGGTCCTCGTCTATCTCCCCTAGTTGCAGCTCAAGGCGTACGGAGGTGATACCGGCAAAGTTTTCGATATGCGTATCGACAACGTCAAACGCAACGAGGGAGCCTGTTTCGAGAAGTTTGTAGCCGGCAAGCCGATCCGAAGATTCGTTCATTTCAACCTGCCGCTCGCCCGTCGTCTGCATCTCTGTGGAGATCCCGGCTGAGTCGCTGGTACGTCTTCCAAGGCAACACCGCGTCAAAGCGTTTCTCAGCTACACGCCCGGTCCAGGCAATCAACTTTCTTGAACTGAGGACCTGGGTTTCCGCGGCCGCACACTCCGCCAAGTCAGCAAGTCGTCCAAAGCGATCTCCGGCTTCTCGGGCATAGCTTGCAACGTCGGACACGAAGATGAGCCGCAGCATGACAACGGCCCATTTTGCCAAGTCGATCCGTCGCTCCAGCGGGACCGCTGCTTCTCCGCGAAAGTCGTCTACATCGATTCGGGGTTCGTCTGAGAACCGACGACGTGTCCAGTACGCCAAGTGAATGCCACTGGTCCAGGCACCGCCTTTGGCGACGCATCGGCGCACGTATGTCCGACCGAGGCTCAGCATCGAGATCTCCGCGCGCGCTCCGGGCAAGGTGTGCAGTTGAGTAAGGGATTCGATCTTCGTATCGAGGAGCCCATACTCAGCGACGGCGTTGGCGACAGGATCGCGTCGAAGCGATGCCAGATCGCCGTCGGCGGCGCTCGTATACTTTCCGTTGGCGTGTTCTTGACTCCGGGCCAACACCACCTCGCGCGGCGAGAACTGGCTTTGGTGCACCTCGTGCTCTCTCCGTGCAGACATCAGGGGGAGATCTTTGCGCAGATGACGACCGCAGGTCAGCTCGGAGGCACAGTTGAGAATCAGACGGTGTTCCGTGCAGTACCCAACCGACGTGCCGATACCCTGGTACTGGAGGGCATTGAAGCAACAATTTGCGCAAGACAAGAGAATCATTTCTTGGCGCTCCGGTACACGCGATCCACCACCAGATGCAAATCACTCCCAGGCTGAAGATCAGAAAAATCGAGCAGATGTTCCATCCACTCCTCCACATACCGGCGCGCCTGCATGACTTCCAGGGTGCTACCCCGACGCGCCGCACCTTGTCCTCGTCCCTTCAGAAGGCGCAGCAACTCTGTCCGACTGATGTGGCGGATGCCCTCGACTTCAGCGTCCGGAATCTTGCACTCATAGACACGCCCCTTTGACCCAGCGAACTGAGCCGCGATCGCTTGGATCTCCGAGGTGCTGTGATACGGGGTGGGACGTCCCGCGCCTCCAAGAAAGAGCACGTGGCGAACGATCGACTTATCCGCCTCGGGGTCAGGCAGGCTTGGTCCCTTGGCACCATCTCCACGATAGAGTGGGTCACGGTTCCGACGCCACGTGCGTGTGCCAGATTTGGCTATGGTTCGTGCCATGTTCGAAATTCAAAGCCCCGCTTCACGATGTTGTCCGCATTCCTACCGCACCCTCCCCACGGTTGCGTTGGACGATCATATCTTCTCGTCGAGGTGCTTTCGAGGCGATGTTGATCTTGCCCATGAGATCCCAAGTCAAGCGTCGGACCTGATGTCACTTGGGTGTCTAAACTACCGAAATGGTCGTAGGGTGCAGAAACGCCCGAACCGTCTAGGTTGTGACAACAGGCTAGCTTGTCAACTCATCGCACCTCTCGGAGTCACTCCGGGTTCGTCTGGAAATCCTTGAAGTACAGAGAAGGATTCGCGCTCGGAGGGGCCGAGCTTGGCCCACTCCTCTTGCAGGTCCTGCCAGACCTTCACCTGGAACGTCTTTGCGACGCTCCGGAACGGTTGTCCGCGCAGGCTCCCATCGTAGAGGGCGCGCCCGGCATTGAAGGCGGCTTCGTTGAACAAGGTTTCTCCATTATCGCGATGGCGCTGCCAGGCGGCTTGGTTCTGCTTCATGAGTGGGACGAAGTAGGCGGCGACCCAGTGCAAGAGTGGCTGCAGCGCGGCGTCGATACCGAGTTGAGCCGCTTCACCGGACAGCTCGAACTCGCCGCCGGCGATACGTTCGATCCAGGCAGCGGTGGCCGGTGCGTCGCGCTGGATCCACGCCCAAGCGCTCGGGTCTTTGCGGTTCATTCCCAGTTGTCCGTAGAGACTTGCATCGGCCACGGTGAAGCAATTTCCGAAAAGGTACGGGCGTTGCGCCAGCAGCGGCTCGACGGCGGCCAAGAGTTCTCCAAAAATTTGCTGAAGTAGGGCGTGGGTGGGAGGAAAGCCTGGGCGCGCAGGTGGGCGCAGCGCCTGGGGCAGGTCGTCCCACGTGTGCTGGCCACCCTCGGCGACGCTGAACAAGTAAGGCAGGCGGCGCACCTGACGTGCCGGAAAGCTACGCGCAAGCTTACCGGCCAAGGGCCCGAGGAGAGTGCGAAACTCGCCTGCCAAACGTTCCCCGGCATTGTTGTCGCGCGCGGCTACCACCCAGCGGTTGTGATGCACGAGGTAGAGGCCGATCTCGTCGAGTGCTTCGTCGATTAGGCGGACGGCAAAGTGCAGGCTTGGATCTTGCCGCGGTAGCAGGCTCCGCGCCGGCTCGGTGGCCATGCGACCCTCGGCAAGCCACACCGCAATGGCCGAGGAATCGTAGAGATTTTCTCCCTTGGGTCCGAACAGAAAGGGCACCTGCGGGAACTCATCCAATGGGCTCATCTGCGGCCATGTCAAAGGCAGGCGTCTGGCCACCAGCATCCTCCTGCGAGTTTCCATGCGCAGCGCTTGCAGGAACGGGCCGCGGGCGGGTTGCCACACAAAGGGCACGCGGCAGAAACGCAGTAGGGCTTCCACTTTGAGGGCAAAGGGCGAAAGTTCGGAACCCCAAAGCACCCAGGCCGGGGAGTCGGGAGAGAGATGAGGGCGCGGGTCCAACATTGTCAATCAAAGCCCTGGGAGCGCGAGCAGCCCGACCCTAACGCGTAGCCAACGCTAGGATCGTGTCCCACTCTTGTTTGCTTACCGGCTGCACGGACAATCGACTGCGCGTAAACAACGCCATCTTCTGAAGGGCCGCGATTTCGCGCAACTCAGGCAGCGCGATTAGTCGAGGGAAGGCGCGCACGAAGCGTACGTCGACTTGGAACCAACGTGGCGCCGCGGGCGTAGCCTTGGCATCGAAGTGGTCGTCTTTGGCATCGAATTGCGTTGGGTCGGGGTAGGCAACGCGTGCAATCTCAGCGATGCCGGCGATACCCGAAGGTTCGGCATTGGAGTGATAGAAGAAGGCATGGTCCCCGATGGCCATCTCCTTCATGAAGTTGCGCGCTTGGTAGTTGCGCACCCCATCCCAGCCGGTGACCTTGGTGCGCTTCAAATCCTCGATCGAAAACACCGACGGTTCCGACTTCATCAGCCAATAGCGTTTGCTCACGCTCACTCCCTTCCCGACTTAGGACGTCACCCTCACCACAAGCTACCGCGCAGCCTCGTGCGTCGTAGCTCGCCATGCGAAGAGCCGTTGCGGTCGCAGCGGTTGACTTATCGTTCCAGGTCGGAAACATCGAGTCCCACCATGTCTTCCACGCTTCGCATCCTTACTCGCGTCCTCGGGGTTCTGTTTACCTTACAAGGGGTCGGTTGGTTGCTCACGCCGGAGCTTGCGGCCACAGGGTTGGGGATGCCGCTACTCGACGGGCTCGGACGCAGCACGCAGGTGGGGGACTTCGCCGTCTTCTTCTTGATGGCCGGAGTGGTGATCCTGCTCGGCAGTCGCCCGCGTCAAGCCCGCCTCTTGTACCTGCCGGCGGCGCAGATCGGTGGTGCTGCGATCACACGCACCCTCGCCTGGGCCTTGCACGAAGCGGATTTTGCCGCGGTGTTTATCGTGATTGAAATCGCCACGGCGGTCGTGCTGCTGCGCGCGGCGCAGAGCCTCGACCACGAACTCGACACAAGTCGCCTTCTGTAAGCACAGGTGCGTCGCGGCAGAGCAGCAAGGAGCACAATGCGATGGGCATGAAGTATCTGCACACGATGGTGCGTGTGACCAATTTGGAAGAGTCGCTGGATTTCTATTGCCGGAAGCTTGGGCTCATCGAGCTACGTCGCCACGAGGTACCGGCGGGCAAGTTTACTCTGATCTTCTTGGCAGCTCCCGGCGATGAAAGCGCGCAGATCGAGCTCACCTACAATTGGGAGCCTGAGCCCTACCCTGGCGGTCGTAACTTTGGCCACGTTGCGTACGAGGTCGATGACATTTACGGGCTGTGCCAGCGCCTGCTGGATCACGGTGTCGTCATCAACCGCCCCCCACGCGATGGCCGTATGGCGTTTGTACGCTCTCCCGACAATATCTCTATCGAACTTCTACAACGGGGAGAGTCATTGCCCGCCGCCGAGCCGTGGAAGTCGATGCCCAATACCGGAACCTGGTGACGCAACACAGAACCCCAACACCTCAGCACCTCAGCGCCTCAGTACCCAAGCACCCCAGCACTCCCGTAACCC
>CAZGSN010000106.1:0-5477 GCA_964528465.1 uncultured Binatia bacterium (SeqCode) | reverse complement strand
TCTTCCACATCACCACGCTCGGCTTTCGTGGGGAGGCACTGGCGAGCATTGCTGCGGTGTCGACGCTGACGCTGGTCACTCGCCGCAATGAGGATCTCAGCGGCACGCAGATTCTGGTACGCGGCAGCCATCTCGAAGATGTTCGCAGCGTTGGCACAGCGGCGGGGACCCGCATCGATGTTGCCGACTTGTTCGGCAACGTGCCGGCGCGCCGCAAATTCCTCAAAGCTCCGGCGACCGAGGTGGGTCATGTCAGTGAGCTGATTACGCGCACCGCGCTTGCCTGGCCTCATGTTGGATTTTCCCTCAAGCACGGCAACCGCAAGCTTTTCGAGTATGCGCCGGTGCAGGATGCGTACGAGCGTGTCTTGCAGGTCTTCGGCAAGGAGCGCGGATCGGCACTCCTAGCGTTTCAGGGGCACAGTCCCATTGGCACGATCCGCGGCTGGCTCACCGGCTCCCATTACAGCTTGCCCACACCGCGCCAGATTTTTACCTACGTCAACGGACGCTACGTGCGCGACAAGCTCGTCAGCCACGCTCTGGTGGCCGGCTACAGCACCTTGCTGATGCACGGACGCTACCCGGCCGCGGCCGTGTTCCTCGATGTGGCGCCCGAGGAAGTGGACGTCAACGTGCACCCGGCCAAGTCGGAAGTTCGCTTCCGTCGCGGCGGCGCCGTACACGACCTGATTACGCGCACCGTCATGGAGCGCTTACGCCAGCAGGGCAGCGACCCCGCGGCGCCCATTCATCCGGAAGTGCCGGGAGTGCCCGGAGCGCCACAAGGGATCCGAACAGGGTCGGCGGATCAGGCAGCGCTCAGCTTTCCCATCGGGCTACGCTCGCTTGTCGGTGATGCCCCTTTGCGGTTGATCCCGCTACCCTCCACGAATCAGGTGGGCGCACCGCCTGCGAACCAGGAAGCGCGGGTCTCCTCAGAAAATGCAGCCGCTGCAGAAACGCCCCATCCGTCGCCGATGCCGTCGGCATGGCATCCGCAGCCTGTGCGCGCAGCAACGATTGCCAGCGGATTCTTCGCGCACTTGCGCGTCATCGGCCAAGCCTTCGAGGGCTATGTGATCTGCGAGAGTGGCAACCTCTTGGTCATCATTGACCAGCATGCGGCACATGAACGCGTCACCTTCGAACGCCTGCGTCGCGCCTACACGGGTGGCGGCGTCAACCGCCAGCGCTTGCTGATTCCCATCGTCGTTGACGTCGGCGCGCAAGCCGCTCCCTTGCTGGAAGAAAGACTGGCCGAACTCGAAGGGCTGGGCTTCGAACTCGAGACCTACGGTGGCAGTAGCTTTGCGGTGCGCGCCGTGCCGGCACTGCTCAGCGACACGGACCCAACCGAGCTGGTGCGCGACCTGGCGGAAGAACTCACCGACGTCGGCCGTTCTCGCCGTCTGCATCAAGCTGCGGAGTCGGTGCTGGCTCGGCTCGCCTGTCACAACGCCGTGCGTGTCGGGCAGAGCTTGGGTGCGGAGCAGATTCGCGCCTTGCTGGCTGCCATGGACGGAGTCGACTTCGCGGGCAACTGCCCGCACGGGCGCCCGGCCTACATCACCTTGCCGCGCACCGACCTCGAACGCTTGTTCAAGCGCACCTAAACACAACCGACTGCTCTCGCGTGCAAACTTAGGGGCAGAGGGACAGGGGGCAGAGGGGCAGAGGGGCAGAGGGGCAGAGGGAAGATAGGGATCACTCGTCGAGGAAAAAATCGAGGGGAGAGGGGTCGGCAAAAAACGATCGTTCGTGGGACACTCTGCCCCTTTATCCCTCTGCCCCTTTACCCCTCTGTCCCTTGCCCCCTCTGCCCCTTGGCGCGCATAGCCGTTTCTGCAATTCCGAGACGCAAAATGGAGAAACGGTGGAAGGGATGAGCCTCGCACGCCCCAAGATTGTTGCTGTGGTTGGGCCTACGGCCGCGGGCAAGACTGCTTTGAGCCTCGAGCTGGCGGAGCGTTTCGGGGCCGAGATTGTCAACGCCGATTCGCGTCAGGTGTACCGGCACCTCGATATCGGCAGTGCCAAGCCGACTGGCGAGCAACAGAAGAGGGTGCGGCATCACTTGATCGATGTAGCGGAGCCGAACGAGCCGTTTGATTGTGCTCGCTATCGCCAGTTGGCACTGGCCGCCATCGACGAGATCTTGGGACGCGGCCGGCGCGTGCTGCTCGTTGGCGGCACCGGCTTGTATGTGAAGGTCCTTCTGCGCGGCGTGTTCACCGGCCCTCCGCGCAATGCGGGGTTGCGCCGCAACCTCGAGGAAGAAGAAGCCGCAGTGCCGGGGAGCTTGCACATGCGGTTGGCTAAGGTCGACCCCAGTGCGGCGGCGCGCCTGCATGCCAACGACCGCATGCGAGTGATTCGTGCTTTGGAGGTGCTTGCACTCACCGGCAAGCCGATCAGCGCGTGGCAAGCCGAGCATCGCTTTGAGGAACGTCCGTTCGCGACGCGGCTTCTGGGAATCACACTGCCGCGCGAGCAGCTCTATGGCGCCATCAACGCGCGTTGCGACGCGATGCTTACCGGTGGATTGGTAGAGGAAGTGCAACGCTTGTACGCGGCCGGGGTCGAGCCCATCGCCACGGCCTTGCAAAGCCCCGGGTATCGCGAAGTTGGTGAGTACCTGCGTGGCCAATGCACGTTGGCAGAAGCGCGCCAGCGCATGGCGCAAGCAACGCGCCGGCTGGCCAAGCGCCAGCTCACCTGGTTTCGCGGCGACCCGGAAGTACTGTGGTGTCCCGCCAACAGCGAAGCCCTGGCATCACAACTGGAGAGCTGGTGGTAGGAGTGCGGGAAAGTCTCCGTACCCGGTGCGCGTGTGCGTGGATTCGATCCGCCGTTACTTTCCCGACGCCGAACCGCGCGCCCCCGGCACTGCGGCACTCCAGCACCCCCGCACCGAGGCTAATAGGCAATGGAAGGTAGGTAGGCGCCGCGCGGCTGGTTGTAGAGTCCGATGCTCATCAGGGTCATCGGCTGGATGACGCGTAGCCCTTGCTGCAAGCACCAGCGCAGTACCTCGGCATTGAGAGTCGGCAGCAGAAAGCCGGGACCGAGGAACGTCGGAGCAGCCCCAATCAGCGCTTTCAGCTCGTGGTTGGTCTCGGCCACACTGTGGCCGATGAAACCCACGCCGGTGCTGTAGCCGGTGATGCGGCCATGGTGCTCGACCACAGAAGCGGACTGCGCAGCAATGGCATCGCGTACTTCTTCGGATCGTGCATGCCCATGCACGCGCAGGCAAAGATCGTCGCAGGCCGGGAGATCATCGACGCTTGCAGCACGCACAGCATATCCCGGAAGGGTGATGTTCAAAGGTGTACCCTGAACACAGGACAGCGGCTCGCGCGGGTCGAAGCCAAGCTTCGTGTACAGCGACAGGGAGCGGTTGTGAAACGCTGCCTGCACGAGCCGTACGCCCGGTGCGCCGCGTTGCGCCTCACGATCGAGGACGTGCTGCATCAACTTCCGCCCCACACCGGAGTTCTGGCCGCTTGGGTCGACGGTGATAGGTCCGATCCCAGCGATAGGGCCACGCTCATCGACCGCATTGCTGCCGACCACAACACCGTCGTGTTCGGCCACGACGACGTGGTAGCCGGGGTGGTTGAGGAGCATGGTGAGCATGCCGATGGCAATGTCCGGATGCGGGAAATCGGGAGGGAAGTTGTGCGCCGCATTGATGGCGAAAAAGGCGTCGTAGCAAATCTGCCCGCAGCGCGTGGCATCAGCGGGTGTGCCGGTGCGTAGAACAAGTCCCATTGGCTCTCCTTCTTCTAAAACAACTGTTCCCAGGCTTCAGACAGCGAGGTGACACCGACCAGTTCCATCTCGTCGCTAATGGCGATCTGGCGGCGCGATGACTCCGGAACGATGCAGCGCCGGAAGCCAAGCTTGCTGGCTTCGCGTACGCGTGTTTCCACCTGACCGACAGCGCGCACTTCTCCGGCAAGGCCCACCTCTCCGATCAGCACGGTGCGTGCATCGACAGGCTTATCGAGAAAGCTGGAGGCAATCGCGGCGACGACGCCAAGGTCGACAGCCGGCTCGTCGACACGTACGCCACCAGCAACGTTGACGAAGACATCCTGTCCAAGCAGGTGCACGCCCATCTTCTTCTCCAGCACCGCAACCAAAAGGGCAACGCGATTGTGGTCGATGCCCAGCGTCGTCCGTCGTGGCGTGCCTAGAGAACTCGACGATACCAGGGCCTGCACCTCGACCAGAATCGGACGCGTCCCTTCCATGCTGGCAATGACGACAGAACCGGGCACTTCTTCCGGGCGCTCGGCAAGAAACAGCTCGGAAGGGTTGGCGACTTCTTGGAGGCCCGCCTCCTTCATTTCGAAGACACCGATTTCATTGGTGGAGCCAAAGCGATTCTTCACGGCGCGCAAGATGCGGAATGGATGGCCACGGTCGCCCTCGAAGTACAGAACCGTATCGACCATGTGTTCGAGTACACGTGGTCCGGCAAAGGCGCCTTCCTTGGTTACGTGCCCGACCAGAAAGGTTGCGCTTTGACTAGCCTTGGCTTGCAAAACAAGACGCGCGGCGCACTCGCGTACTTGCCCGATGCTTCCGGGCGCCGAGGTGAGCTGCTCGGTGAACATCGTCTGGATCGAATCGATGACCAGCACCGTTGGCGCCAGCTTCTTGGCGTGTTCGAGGATGCGTTCGAGCCCCGTCTCGGCAAGCACGAAGAGCCGCTCCTCGCGCACTCCCAAACGGTCGGCCCGCATCTTGATCTGCTGAGGGGATTCCTCACCGGAGACGTAGAGGACAACTGCATCGCGAGCCAAGGCCGACAGGGCTTGCAGCACCAGGGTCGACTTGCCGATGCCGGGATCGCCGCCGATGAGAACGACCGATCCGGGGACCACGCCGCCGCCCAGGACTCGATCCAGCTCGCCTATCCCCGAATGGCGCCGTTCCTCTTCCGCTCCTTGCACCGTGGTGATCGGCTGTGCCGTGTTGTTTCCCGTCGAGTAGCGGTGTGTCTCGGTGGTTGCCTCTTCGCGCTCCTCCGCAAGCGTGTTCCACCCCTGACAGTCGGGGCATTTCCCCATCCAGCGCGGCGACTGATAGCCACAACTCTGACACGCGAAGACAGTCCGTGCTTTAGCCACGCGCCGCGTATAGTACGCGAGCTTAGCCTTGGAAACCGATGCGCAGGGATCATCGTTGCCCGGAGCACGATCAAGGGCATGATCTACTATCTCCTGATTGGGCTTCGCGGCGCACAGATTCTCAACCCGAAAACCTCAGTTCAATTGCTCACGTTTTCGCAAGGGCAGTGGGGACGGCCTTCGAGACGCGGCCTGAACAGATGGCCGCTCCTCAGGCCGAACGGAAAATTTGACTACTGAGCCCAGCAACCGTTCGCGCTGAGGAGCCGCCTCCTGAGTAGCGAAGCGTATCGAAGGATTTTGGCGGCATCTCGAAGCGCGCGTCCAGTTGAC
>CAZGSN010000105.1:0-6820 GCA_964528465.1 uncultured Binatia bacterium (SeqCode) | reverse complement strand
CGGGAGCTCCAAGCAGCTTCGCGGCGGGTACGGCGCCTTCGTCCGTGGAGGTGGGCGACTTCGACGGCGACGGCAAGCAGGACTTGGCCGTGGCGAACTCCTCCAGCAACGACGTCTCGATTCTCCTCGGCACGGGCACTGGGAGTTTCGGTGCTGCCACCAACTTCGCCGCGGGGGCGGTTCCTATCTCCGTGGCCGTGGGCGACTTCGACGGCGACGGCAACCAGGACCTGGCCGTGGCGAACTCCTCCAGCAACAACGTCTCGATTCTCCTCGGCGCGGGCGGTGGGAATTTCGGCGCTGCCACCAACTTCGCGGTCGGAACTGTTCCACGGTCCGTGGCCGTTGGCGACTTCAACGGCGACGGCAAGCAGGATTTGGCGGTAGCCAACGGCAGCAGCGCCAACGTTTCCATTCTGCTCGGCACGGGCACGGGCAGCTTCGGCAGCGCGACCAACTTCGCGGCGGGCGCTGGTCCTATCTCCGTGGCCGTGGGCGACTTTAACGCGGATGGCAATCAGGACCTGGCGGTGGTGAACGCCGGCCTCAACAAAATCTCGATTCTACTCGGCACGGGCACGGGCAGTTTCGGCAGCGCCACCAGATTCACGGTGGGAACTTATCCCTTGTCCGTGGCAGTTAGCGACTTCAACGCCGACGGCAAGCAGGACCTGGCCGTGGCGAACTTCATCGACAACAATGTCTCGATTCTACTCGGCACGGGTACGGGCAGCTTCGGCACCGCCACCAACTTCGCGGCGAGCGTTAATCCTCGCTCTGTGGTTACTGGCGACTTCAACGCCGATGGCAACCAGGACTTGGCGGTGGCGAACGGCGGCAGCAACAACGTCTCCATCCTCCTCGGCGCGGGTACCGGAAGCTTCGGCGCCGCTACCAACTTTCCGGCGGGCAGTGATCCTCGCTCTGTGGCTGTTGGCGACTTCAACGCCGACGGCAACCAGGAGCTGGCCGTGGCGAACTACTCCAGCGACAACGTCTCCATCCTCCTCGGCGCGGGCACGGGTAATTTCAACGTCGTCACCAACTTTGTGGTTGGAGCTAGTCCATGGTCCGTAGCGGTCGGCGACTTTAACACCGACGGCAACCAGGACCTGGCCGTGGCGAACTCCTCCAGCGCCAACGTCTCCATCCTGCTCGGCACGGGCACCGGGAGCTTCGGCGCCGCTACCAACTTCGCGGCGGGCTATGCCCCTCGCTCTGTGGCCGTTGGCGACTTCAACGCCGACGGCAAGCAGGATTTGGCGGTGGCGAACCACGGCAGTAACAACGTCTCCATCCTGCTCGGCACGGGCACCGGGAGCTTCGGCGGCGCTACCAACTTCGCGGCGGGCGGTGATCCTCTCTCTGTGGCCGTTGGCGACTTCAACGCCGACGGCAAGCAGGATTTGGCAATGGCGAACGGCGGCAGCAACGACGTCTCCATCCTCCTCGGCGCGGGCACGGGGACCTTCGGCGCCGCGAGCAACTTCGCGGTCGGGTCTTCTTTTTCTAATTCCTTGGCCGTAGGCGACTTTAATACCGACGGTCAAGAAGATCTGGCGGTGGCGAACGTCAACCCGCCCAATGTCTCGATTCTACTCGGCACGGGTACGGGCAGCTTCGGCACCGCCACCAATTTTGCGGCCGGGACTACTTCTTGGTCCTTGGCTGTGGGCGACTTTAACGACGACGGCAAGGAGGACCTGGCGGTGGCGAACGGCGGCAGCAACAACATCTCGATCCTACTCGGCACCGGCACGGGGAGTTTCGGCACCGCCACCAACTTTACGGCGGGGACTTCTCCCGATTCCTTGGCTGTGGGTGACTTCGACGCCGACGGCAGGCAGGACCTGGCGGTGGCGAACTCCTCCAGCGATAACGTCTCTATCCTCCTCGGTGCGGGCACAGGGAGCTTCGGCGCCGCCACCAACTTTGCGGCGGGTTCTTTTCCTGATTGCGTGGCTGTGGGCGACTTCAACGCCGATGGCAACCAGGATCTTGTGGTGGCCAACCGCTCTGGAAACAACGTCTCGATTCTTCTGAACACCTGCACGCCGTTGGTGCTCGGTTCGCCGTGCAATGCCGACGCGGATTGTGCCAGCGGCTTCTGTGTCGACTATGTGTGTTGCAATACGGCCTGCGGTGGCGGGGTCGGTAACGACTGCCAGGCGTGCGCCGTGGCCAATGGGGCGGCGGCCGACGGCACCTGCGGCCCCACCAATAGCGGCGCCATCTGCCGCCTCAGCCGCGGTGCCTGCGATCCGGCGGAAACCTGCGACGGGGCTTCGACCGCGTGCCCGAGCGACACCCTGGCGAGCCAGAGCGCTCAGCCGGTCGGTTGCAGCGGTGTCTACGCCTGCAACGACAGTGGCAGTTGCGCCTTCGCCTCCGGAGGCTCGTGTGCCGTGAACTCGCAATGTGCGGGCGGTATCTGCGACGCAGGCCTATGTGCGGAGCCAACCGCCACACCGACAACGTCGCCCACTTCGACATCTACCCCGAGCCACACCCCGACGGCTACGGCGAGTCCCACGCCGACGTTGTATGCCGGTTGTCCGTCGGAGCCGGCACAAGATTGCTTCGCCGCCGGACGCAGCGGGTTTACGCTCAAGGGCTCGAGCGATTCCAGCAAGCGCAAGCTCACCTGGAAGTGGAGCAAGGCCGTCGACGCGATCTCCCAGAGCGATTTTGGCGATCCGCTTCATGGGGATACCGACTTTGCGTTGTGTCTCTACGACTACCAGGACGGCACGCCGGCCCTCGTATTTGGCGCGGCGATGCGGGCGGCGGAGGTCTGCGGGGAGGCGCCGTGCTGGAGCGAGATTCCCGGTAAGGGGTGGCAGTACAAGAACCGCGCTGGGGGCACGGACGGGGTGACGAAGCTCACCATGAAAGGCGGCGTTGCTGGAAAGTCCAAGATCAATCTCAGCGCAAGCGGCGCGACCCTTCCCCCCGCGCTCGATCCGGTTGCCTACTTGATTCAGAATCCGGCCATCGATGTCCAACTCTACGGCAGCAATACGGCGCGCTGTTGGTCGGCCACCTTCGCGATCCAGCACACGCAGAAGAACACAACCGACGGGTTCAAGGCCGGCTACAGCGGCTTTGTACCCTCGCCGACACCGACAGCGACAACGCTAGCGACGCCGACCCCGGGGCCGCCGAAGCGGGTTTTCGTGACCAGCGCCGTGTACACCGGCAACCTCGGCGGTCTCGGCGGCGCCGACGCCATTTGCCAGACGCACGCCAACACCGCGGCACTGGGCGGCACCTATAAGGCCTGGCTCGCCGACGACAGTGGCAGCCCGGCCACACGTTTCTCGAAGGTTGGATCCTACGAGCTGGTCGACGGTACCCCGATTGCCAACAGTTGGGATGACCTCACCGACGGCAACCTGGCGCACGCCATCGACAAGACGGAGAGCAACACCGCCGCCCCGGTGGGTGACCCCGCGTGCTCGCTGCAGGCGCAAGTCTGGTCCAACGTCAACGGCAGCGGAGCCGCCGCCAGCACAACCTACGATTGCAGCAACTGGAGCAACGGCGGCAGCAACAGCGACAATGCCGGCTGGGGCTACGTCGGCAACAGCGATATCACCTGGACCCTCGGCTGCGGCGCGTCCGGGGTAAACTCCTGTAACAAGCTGACGTCGCTGTACTGCTTCGAACAGTGAGACTTGGAAGAGCGTGAAAACGCAAACTCGTGACTTTCATTCGGTTCGAAAGGTATCTCCCGCTCGGCTCGGATGAAGACGCAGCAATGACACGAAGACCACTCGATCGCGTTCATCGAACCGGGGCGGGCAGCCAGGCATGCACGCCCCGGTTTGTAGAGGCTGTCGCAACACCTATCGGCTGGTGCGGGCTGGAAGCGGCTTTGCACGTAAAGTCGTCGGGAACGGTTTCCCGCCCCATGCGCCGCGGGGGCGCGGCGTCTCCAAGGATTGAAAATCTGGGGCTTTCTCCTTTGAAGACGGGCCACCCTCGGCCCGCGCTAGGTGGGAGCGCGACTTTATATGCAAAGCCGCTGGAAGCCTATACCGCCGAGAAATACGTACGACCGGTGAGGATCGTTGGTCTAGGCCACTGGCCTGGACCAACTCAGATGGGTCTTGAGACGACCTCCGAGCCGACTGGTGGTGCGGCGGTTCAGGTCCGATTAGCGATGCACGCCATCTTGTGGATCATCGCAATCGCCCTGCCCCTGGCGGCCGGGGCGCAATCGACGTGCGGCGGCAGGGACTTGGGGGATCGCGAAAGCGTGTTGGTCGATGGCTATTTCTGCTCGCTCGAAACGGGGTCGAGTGCCGAGTGTGAGGGTGACACCTTCAGCGCCTACCAGCCGGCAGCGGTCTTCTATTACACGGCACCGAGTGAGGGCGTTTACAGGATCGACGTGCGCGCCAGGCTCGTCACGTCTCCCTCGCGAAGGTTTGGTCTGGCGGTGACGGATGCCGGCGGCGGGCAACAGTCGCGCGGCTGCCAGCATTCCCTGACGGACGACTCACGCGGGCCGAAGCTGGAGACCGCGCTGCACGCCGGGCAACGGATCGCCATCCGCGTCGATGGCAGCTCGCTGTATTTCGATCTCAACGTCGCCAAGGTAGCCGATCTCGGGCCCTTCATGGTCGATAGCCGCGATGCCGGAGTGGTCTACCTGCCGGCGGGAGAGCTGCTGATCGCGGGCCGGCGGAGCGCGGTCACCTCGCTCTCCAGCGTCTACCGATCCTTTCCGCTGCTGCGTGTGCGCAACCACGAGGGTCTGTGGAGCGAACATTTTCTGCCGATCGATACGCAGGCGGGCGAGTACACACCGTATCCGCTGGGCGTGGCGGTTGCCCTGGTTGCCGACCCGGCGGCGCGCGCCCATTTTTTGTGGGCGGACGAATCGCGGCTGACGCATTGGATCTGGGACCATGGCAGTCTGCGTCGTGCCGATAGAGTCGCGCTACCGCGCTGTCCCGAGCCTTTCGACAGCTTTGGCGAGTTCGCCGCCGTGTCCGACGCCGGCGGGGCGCTTCATGTCGCCTACCAATGTTCCTACCGGCCCTACCTGGGGGCGCCGTCCCGATCGCGCACCTACTATGGGTCGAACGGCTTTGCATGCCAAATCGTTCCTACACCAGATGCGGGCCGAGGGCGGCCCGTCTCCAACTCGGATTCATCAATGTTTACAAGCAATGGAGATGCCCCCTCGACTGGGCTCGGGACAGGCGCGCCCTCGCGGCGCATCAGCCGGATTGCCCACCCAAGCGATCTGGCGTGCAAAGCCGGGTCGAACCACGAAGGTGCTTGGCGCTTCGAAGAAGTCGATCCCTCCGAGCTGGCGGATCTGCACGGCCCGCGCCCATGTCCGTTTCTCGAGCCGAGTGGAATCGATATCGCCGCCGACCAGCAGGGTTCGGTGCACATCGTCTATCGCGATGCGGGCGAGGTATGCGACGACGAAGGCTGCAGTCCGTTCAGTCGACTGCTGTACGCCTCGAATCGCGGTGGTTCCTGGCAATCGGAAGTCGCGGCGGCACCGGCCGACGGAACCGCTGACGCGGGCCTCACCTTTTCGATCGCCATCGGCAACGATGACCAACCGGCCATCGCCGCAACCTATGTCGAACGCGAGACAACCGGATCTCCGCGATACGCCCAACTGCGCTACTACCGGCGAGGGACGAACGGTGCTTGGTCCTCGCAGGTCGTTGCCGATCGAGCCGACGGCTTTGTCGGCACGGACGGTACCAAATTTACCGGCTACAGCCCGCGCCTGCGGTTCGACGGTTCATCCCGACCGCACATCCTGTTCTCGGACTACGCATCATCGCATTTCAAAGCCTTCAGGGTGGGCGCCCTGGAGTTCCCCGGCCAGCTACGGCACGCCTACCACAATGGCCAGCGCTGGCTGATCGGAACGATCTACCCGCAGCGCGACCCGTTGAGTCGTGGCATGTACTTCTCCGGCCTGGCCCTGTCGCCCGCCGAGCTGGCCTACGTGGGTGTCGAGTCGACGTTTCGAATCGAGCCAAAAGCCGATGAAGCGTGGCCGCTTTGCCCGCCTGAACTCGCAGCGGAGCCATACTCGCCGGAGGATTTCCACACAGTGATCGGGGCGCTGCCGTGTCCCGGCGATGGCTGCGGTCCGACGTACACCCCAATCCCGACGATAACTTCGACTCCGCCGCCACCGTCGCCAACTCTCACCGCAACCGCGACGTCTACCCTCATGCGAAATCCCACGCCGACTCCCACACCCGGCTTATGCGTGGGGGACTGCAATCGTGACGGCACTCTCACTATCGCCGAGCTTGCGAGCGGAATTGCACAAGCCTTGTCGGATAGCGCCAGCCCTCCATGCGATACCTTCGACGCCAACGATGATAGCCATGTCACGATCGAGGAATTGATCGTCGCAAGGAATGCGGCCGTGTACCGATGCCGTAGGCAGGTGTTTCTACAGTAGCGGGGGCGAGGGTGATCGAGGCAAAGACCGGACGGAAGCGAAAGAGCCGCCGCCAACAGGGGAAGATTTCGATGCAAACAAGGAAATGTCGAAGCGGAAGATCGTGGTTGGTTGAACGAGAGGGAGAGACGATGCAGAAGTATTTCGGAATGGCAGTGGCGCTGCTGGTGTGTCTTGGCGCTCCGCGCATAGGCTCTGCGGTATGCACCTCGCCGCAGTTCAGCGCGGGAGCTCCAAGCAGCTTCGCGGCGGGTACGGCGCCTTCGTCCGTGGAGGTGGGCGACTTCGACGGCGACGGCAAGCAGGACTTGGCCGTGGCGAACTCCTCCAGCAACGACGTCTCGATTCTCCTCGGCACGGGCACTG
>CAZGSN010000104.1:0-26648 GCA_964528465.1 uncultured Binatia bacterium (SeqCode) | reverse complement strand
GTTGAACTAAACCGCTGCGCGGTGGGCACTCGTCGCGTGGCCTTGTCGCTCGAATCCATCTGATCCATTCGGCAAAATGTCGGTGTGAGTTCGCCCTCTGTGGCGGACAATGGCCTCCATCACACATCGCGGTAGGGACCTGCCCGGTCACTATCGCCGAAGGAGGTCATCATGGGCGAGCTACGGGATCGGATGGTACAGGACATGCGCGTGCGGGATTTCTCGCTGCGCACAGTCGAGGCATACACGGCGGCGGTTCGCGGCCTGGCGAAGCACTACCGTAAGGCACCGGATACGCTGAGCGATGAGGAGATCCATCGCTACCTCGTTTACATCAATGAAGAGCGCAAGCTGTCAGCGAGCACGCGCCAGCAGATCCGTTGCGGGCTGAAGTTCTTCTACGACGTCACCGTACGTCGTCCGCGCGCCGCGCTCAGCGTGCCCCCAGCGCGTATGCCACAGAAGCTGCCGGAGATTCTGAGCCGCGAGGAGGTCAGCCGCATCATCGAAGCAACACGGACGTTGCGCGAGCGCCTGATGCTGATGCTTGCCTACGGCGGTGGCCTGCGTCTGAGCGAAATCCTGCACCTGCGCTGGGGCGACTTGGATCGCGACCGCGGCTTGATCCGTGTCGAGCAAGGCAAAGGAAGGAAAGACCGTTACACGGTGCTGCCACGTTGTGCAGTGGAAGTCATCGATCGCTACCGCACCGTGTATCCACCACAGGGCACACGGGTCTTCCCCGCACGGCGCGATGCGGAGGCTGCTCTCAATGAGACCGTAGTGCAGAAGATCTACCATGCGGCAAAGTACGCGGCCGGTATCCAGAAAAGCGGAGGGATTCATGCCTTGCGGCACTGCTTTGCGACCCACATGCTTGAGCTGGGGTGCGATCTGCCGACGTTGCAACGCATGATGGGGCACGGCGACATCAAGACGACGATGCGCTACCTGCACGTCAGCGCGGGGGCGATCGCACAGCGTGTGTCGCCACTCGATCAGATCGTTCTCGCTCAGCCAGCATCCCGGCGCTGAGTGATGATTGCCCCGTTGCCGGCAGTGGCAGCGGCGGCACGGGAAGCAAGCGGGCGCACGTTGTTCGAGGTGGCCGATGTGGTACGCCTCTACAGCGCGAGTTTTCTGAGCACACACGTCGTCTCCGGCGAGCAACGCCGTGTCCTGGATGCCATAGGGCGTTGTCGCACGGCGGCACTGGGCGGGCACGTCGAGGGCTGCGATGGGTGTGGACATAAGCGCATCGCCTACAATTCCTGCCGCAACCGTCATTGCCCAAAGTGCCAGGGAGCAGCACGAGTGAGGTGGATGGCAGCCGAGCAGTCGACGCTGCTGCCGGTGGAGTACTTCCACGTGGTCTTCACGCTGCCACATGCCCTCAACGCGTTGATCCGCGTCAATCGACGCAAGCTCTATGGCCTGTTGTTCCACACAGCCGCCGCCACGCTGCTCGCTTTTGCCCGCGACCCCAAGCACCTCGGAGCCGAGCCCGCAATCACCATGGTGCTGCACACATGGGGACAGAATCTTTGCGAGCATGCGCACGTACATTGCGTGGTGAGCGGCGGTGGCTTGAGCATCGATGGCGAGCACTGGCAGGTGCCTAAGCGGCGCGGCTTTCTGTTCCCGGTCAAAGCCCTGAGCAAGGTCTTTCGCGGTAAATATTTGGCTGCTCTCGACCGCTTACGGCACAAGGGAAGGCTGCGCTTTGCCGGGCAGAGTGCCACGCTAGCCGACCCTCTTGCCTGGGCACACTTGTGCAGCGAGGTGTGCCGTACACCGTGGGTGGTCTACGCCAAGCCACCGTTTGGCGGCCCCGAACGCGTGCTCAAGTATCTCAGCCGTTACACGCACCGGGTGGCCATTTCCAACCGCAGAATCGTGTTCGTTGGCGACGGAACAGTGCGCTTCGAGTGGAAGGACTACGCCGACCGCAACGCACGCAAAGAAATGACGCTAGATGCCGGCGAGTTCCTGCGTCGCTTCTTGATGCACGTCGTACCGCGCGGCTTCATGCGTATACGTCACTACGGATTGCTGGCCAACTGTCGGCGACGGCAAAAGCTTGCACGTAGCCGCGCCCTGCTCGGCGTGGCCGAGCAACCACCATGCACGGCGGACAACGACTGCATCGGCAGCAACTCCCTCGACGAACGCGAAGACCGTCAAACTGTGCTGGAGAGAGGGCCGGGGCCATGTCCGGTGTGCGGCAAGCCGATGCGTGTCATCGACAATGTCCCACCACAAAGGCGCGACACCTCATGACTACACGCCAGGCTCCCTTGATGCGCTCTCCCTTGCAGCGAGCCGTTGGCTGGCGACGCAGCCGTGTGCCCGTCGCCGCAAGATCCGACGCTAAAAGCTCGTCATCGGCGGCCCTAATTCACCTGCCATCGTTCCCAGCGACCACTGCACCCATTGACCAGAGGTCCCCTCGAGCCCTTCTTCATTTGCCGTCACCCCTGCATTTGCGATAGAAGCTCCATAGGGAGCAACGCAGTGCAACGCGGTTCAGTTCAAGCGGGCTTGCACACCGAAGCGTTCGCAAAGGTGTGCCTTTCAGCTATCCGGTCGTCTACGAGTCCCGTCCTCACAATGCTCTCAGCGGCCGGATTGCGGAAAGACCTTCTTCGTTAGGCCAAGGAGGCGGGCATGCCGGCAGCAGCATTTTACACAGACACAGCGGCTGATCGATACGTCGCGGCATTCCGCGCCGTCGGAAACATGACTGACCGCCACGTTCAGATGCTGCGCGTCCACTACCATGCCCCGGCGCGCACGGTTACCGCCAAACGACTCGCCGCCCTCGTGGGGTACAGCAGCTACGCAGTCGTAAACGCGCAGTATGGCCGTCTGGCACGGCTGGTCGGGGAGGAACTCGATTACAACCCCGAGCCGGAGCGGCTCGGGACGCTGGTCCGGTTCGAGAAGCGCCAGGACGAATGGCACTGGCTCATGCGGCCGGAAGTCGCTGAGGCGCTCGAACGACTCGGCTGGGTCGAAGGTTCCGCCCTCCTGCTCCCGGAGGAGATTGCGGCCACAACAGCACCACTGGTGGAGGGCGCCGTTTGTCGGGTTTCGGTAAATGCCTACGAGCGGAACCCGGAGGCACGCAGGCGGTGCCTTGAGGCCCACGGCACTCGGTGCTGCATCTGCGGGTTCTGCTTCGGCGCCGTGTACGGGGAGGTGGCGGAGGACTACATCCATGTCCATCACCTCCGGCCGCTGTCGGAGATTGACGGGGAGTACGTCGTCGATCCGGTCGCTGATCTTCGCCCGGTCTGCCCCAACTGCCACGCGGTAATACACCGGCGCATTCCACCATTCAGCATTGAGGAAGTACGGACGTTTCTCCGCCCACAGTCACCGGCCTAAACAACGCGCTCCAACCGACCGCGGGGGCTTCGGGTGCGAACGCGACCGCAGGGACTGGCGGCAGCGGCTGAGCGCCGCGGCGTTCGGCCGCATTGGCCAGGACGGTTCCATCGCACCAGGTTGCCGTCATGTCGACACCCGTACCGCTACCTCCACCAGGCTTTGACGAGTTGTCGATCGACGAGCGCGTGGAGTACGTGCAGACTCTGTGGGATCGAATCGCCGTCAAGCCGGAGAATCTGCCCGTACCGGATTGGCATTTAGATGAAATTCGAGACCGGCTGGCGGGGTACCGAGCGTCACCCGACGCAGGCGTCCGTGGTCGGTGGTGCGAGACGAATTGATCCATAAGCTGCGATCTCGAACCATCTGCTGCCGAGAACATCGAGTCTCCGGTTCGTCGCGGGTTGCTCCACAACTTTCCGAACGCCGTATACTTCGTGGCCGAAGACGAAGGCGGTGGGGCTGTCTTGGCAGTCCTGCACCAGCACCGTGATCCCAGAAACATGGCGCGCTCGCCCCTGATCAAGCAGAGAGGCCGAACACTTTGCGTCTGGGAAAGGCCGAGCCGCGCGAAAGCCGGGATTGAATACGTGGGGGTTGACTGCGAGCGCCTTTCCAGAACGCAGTTGAACTAAGCCGCGGAGCGAACCGGGAGCGTGTGGAGACGCAAGGATCGGCCGCGGTGTATGGGGAAATTGGCGAGAGCGTGAGATCCCTTGAGATGGTGAAGCATACCGGGAGGGCGGCAAGCAACAAGTGCTCATGCAAGGGATGGATCACGGAATTCTCGCGCCAAGCCGCCACGACGCCAAGGTGCTGCCCGAAGGAAATCCGGACGAGGGACGCAAGCTCTTGCCTTTGCGGCTTTGCACCTTGGCGCGAGATTTCCTTCCATGCTTGCTCTGCGCGTCAGACGTCGATGAACCACGAAGGACATCCCCCTCGGCTTGTGAGTCTTCGTCGTCTTCATGCCCTTCGTGGTGAAGAACTCCGGGGGCCATCTCCGACCTCGGCGTTGTGGTGGTTGGCAACGGCATAGTGCGCTTCGAGTGGACGGACTGTGCCGACCACAACGCACGCAAGGAAATGATTCTAGACGCCGGTGACTCGATCCCGATACCGATTCCGATTCCGATACCGACCCCAGAGATGTCACGCTCAGGCGCGTGACATCTCCGGGAAGATCCGAGATCAGCCTCTTCGAGACTCAGAACCCCCGCACCTCAGAACCTCAGCACCCCGGCACTCCCGCACCTCAGCACTCCGGCACCCCCGCACCTCAGAACCCCAGCACCCAATTTACGGTTGCTGCACGGTGCCTGCGCACAGTATGACAGGCGGGTTAGCAGACCATTGCAGGAGGAAGCTGAGTGATTCGAGCGAGTAGCCTGTCTGTTGTTCTCGTCTTGGCAGTCGTGGGAATTGGTTGTGGGGATTCTGGATCGAAGGAGTCCTCGCCGCCCAGCCCGACTCGCACGGCGAGCCATTCGCCTACGCGCGTGCCCAGTCACTCGCCGACCGCGACTCTCTCCGCAGCTCCCACGGCCAGCCACACGCCATCTTTCTCACCGACGCTGGCTGCGACAGTGACGCCGACGGCTACTTCTTCCAACACCGTTCGCCCGAGTCTTTCTCCAACGCCGAGCATCACAGGCTCCCCGACCCCTTCGAGCACGGCGTCGGCGACAGTGACGGATACGGTTCAGCCGACCTCGACGCCTACCCGTACCCCGGTCCTCGTCCCGGCGCGGGCGCGCCGCATTACTCGCAGCGAGGAGCTCATTCGCGGACCGCTGGCGCATGGTCGCATCGGCGACTACCTGCTCGAAAACGACTTGGCCCGCTTCATCATCCAAGACATCGGCAAACGCGATCTCTACAGCGTCGGCGCTTTCGGCGGTAACATCATCGACGCCGAGCTGACGAGTCGGCCGGGTATCGACAACTTCATCGAGGTACAGCCGGCTCTCAACATCGAATCGGTGATCAACGCGCAGGAGCTGGTCGTCGTCAACGACGGGGCCGACGGTAAGGCTGCGGTGATTCGCACCTGTGGACCCGACGACCTTCTCGACTTCGTCAATCCCTCCACGGTGATCACCGGCGCCGGGCTGCCGTTTCCGAGCAGCGCCGACGACAAGGACTACGAGATCGACGCATGCACAGAATACGCCCTAGAGCCGGGGCAAACCTTCGTGAAGATGACCACGACGGTGCTCAACAACGAGCCTACCGACCTCGGCCTCTTCGTCGGCGACTACATCAATGCCGGTGGCGAGCTGGAGCAGTGGGCTAGTGCTCCCGGCAGCGGCCTCGGCGAGCCCATCACGGGATTTGCCGGTGTTCTCAGCTACATCGGCTACGGCGAAGCAACCGGTATCGACTACGCGCACATCACCGTGCCTATCGCCGGCTCGATCCATCCGCGCTCGACGTTCTTCACAGCCTCCGGTGTCTCGTACGTGATGCAGAGCAATTCCATCCTGCAGGTGATCCTCGGTGCCGCGCCGACGTTTTACGTGCCTGCCGGAGGGAGCAACTCGTTCACTCGCTACTTCAGCGTTGGCAATGGCAGCGGCGGCAACGCGGTGAGCATAGAGAATCAGGTCAAGCGTATTGCCGCCGGTAGCCTGCGCGGTTGCGTGCGCGCCGGAGGCCAACCGGCACCGAACACGCGTGTCAGCGTCCTCCGTGGTGGCCTCATCTCGGTGTATGTCACTGCCGACGACGGTTGTTATGCGGGCACCTTGCCCCCCGGCAACTACGAGGTCGCCGCCGCACGCCGCGGATCGCCGTACGAGGGCGACAAGGCGGCACCCGAGCGCCATCCCATCATCATTCAGGCAGGTATCGCCACCGAGCTGAACATCGACCTTCCCGCTAACGGACACGTGTCGGTGCAAGTCCGCGATGAAGCCGGCGCAGGAATGCCGGCACGTGTCAGCATCGTCGGTTTCGACCCAAGCCCACCACTAACGCTCACCGCGTCCACGATTCTGGGCAACATCACGACCGGCTTGTTCCACGATTTGACCAGTACCGGTTTGGCTTTTGGACTGGCTTGGTTCGAGTATGCCGACGCCAACGGTGTGGCTAGCTTCGATCTCGAGCCAGGCACCTATCAGCTCTACGTCTCGCGCGGCAGCGAGTACTCCTTGTTTGAGACCCCGCTGGAGGTCGCCGCGGGCCAGTCTGTGCAAGTCGAGGCGCAGATCGCACACGTTCTCGATACCCGCGGCTTCGTGTCTTCGGATTTTCACGTGCACGGCATCCACAGTGCCGACTCCCGTGTCAGCCATCGCGACCGCGTCTTCCAATTTGCCGGCGAGGGCGTCGACAACATCATCATGACCGACCATCACGTGCACACCGATCTCAACCCACGCATCGCCGAACTCGGCTTCACCGACTTCGTCCGCGCCACTGTGGGTGAGGAGATCACCACTTGGGATTACGGGCATTACAATGCGTACCCGATGACCATCGATCCGACCCGCCCCTCGGGCGGCTCCACCGACTGGGCAAGAGAAGCGCCGCCGGGGCGCGACTTCCCGGAGCACGGAGCCTACAGCCTCTCGCCGCAAGAGCTTCACGACTTGGCCGTGAACGGGCCGCGCAGCACTGCCGACACCACCATCCAGATCAATCACATTACCGATCACTTTCAGCCGTTGCGTCTCGATACGACGCTGGTGCCACCACGCTCCCTGGTCCCAGCCGAGCGCCGCTTGCAGCTTCGCCTCGAGCCCAGCGACGACAATCTTTTCTTTCACTTCGCCGCGCTCGAGCTGTGGAATGGTGCCGGCCGTAACGATCAGAGCACATTCCTCAACACCCGCATGGGAGTGTGGTTCAACCTGTTGAACCAAGGCCTTCTGTGTACGGCGATCGCGGATACGGACACGCACGGCTTTGCCGATCTGGGCACCGCGGGGGCACGCTCGTGGACGGCGGCACCGACGGATTCACCCGCCGCAATCGATGGCGGGCAGGTGGCACGCCAGGTCAACGCCGGGCGGCTCATCGGTGGCCAAGGGGTGTTCGTGCAGACGCGTTTACGGGCAACCGACGACGCCATGCAGGTGGCCGATCTGACTCTGGCGGGGAGCACTCTTCTGTCGGTCGCCAACCGTGCCGTGGAACTGGAGATCGATGTGCAGGCGCCGTTGTGGGCGGAGTATGATCGCATCGACATCTACGCCAACGCAGAGACGACGGTGGCAGTGCGCGAGGAAGGAGTGCCTGTCTTGTTCGGCGCGGTTCCCACCAGGACGCTACAGCGAGGGGTCGACTTCGACTTGAGTACGGTCGATGTCTTCCCCGCCGTGCCGGGAGGCATGCGCTACGAGACCCGTTTGCGAGTGCCGTTTACGGAACTCGCGGGGGATACGTGGTTCGTCGTCGTCGTGCATGGAAGTGACGGTGTGTCGAAGCCGATGTTCCCAGTGATGGTGAGCAACTTGAACCGAACCTCCAACCCCAACCTGATGTCGCTGCTCGACGGTAACCTCGGTGAGGGCGGAACCATGGCGCTCGGCTTCACCAATGCGCTGTACGCCGATGTCGACGGTGTTCCAGGCTTCCAAGCACCACGTGCCCCGGCCACTTCGCGGTAGTACCCCGGGTACACATGCTTGAGGTGCCCGGTTCGCCGGTGCGCCGGTGTGGGTTTAGGCCGCGCGGTTAAGTTCACGGGACTCCGAGCTTGTGAGAAAATCCCCGCCACCGGCGAGATTGCGAACGGAACTATTCGCGAACTCGGTGCGGGCTTGCGACCTTCAGGTACCAAGAAAAGGTCAATGCTTAGGAACTCGAGTGGATTCTGCAGTGATCCCGATACGCCTGAGGTTGCATAGGAACGAAGAAATCAAACCATGAAGATCATGAAGTTCATGAAGAAGACCCACCCGATGGCAGCTCATTTTCCTGATTTCATGCCTCATGGTGATTCCGCTTTGGGCTCCAAGCAGATTTCTCGGGATCAGGATGTCTGAACCTAGAGCCTGCGCGCACCGCTCCGGCCCCAAGCTTTGGCCAAGAGGCCGGGCTGTTAAGTCGTGGGCTGCCACGATCTTGGCGGGAATTCTGTTGTCGGCGATGGCGTGCTCGCGACCGTCCTCGCAGGCGGCACCGCAACCGCCAGCGCAGGGTGGGCGCAAGCTACTGGTTGGCGCAAGACGAGGAGTCGCGACGGTGTTTGGCCGCCTGCGTGAGCCACGCAAGATCGATGCGGATGGCTATCAGGCGGTTGTCGATATTGAACAGGTTCTTGCTGGTTCGATTCGGGAACAGAAGCTCATTCGACTAGGTTGGGAAGAGCTTTCCGCAGCACGCGCCCCTCGCTTCAGAGATGGAGACCGGATTGTCCTTGCGCTTGCCCCGCTGCCCACCGCATCGCTGTGGCAGGGGCGCTTCCCCGACGCGAGGCGTGGCGATGTCTACATCGTCGCCGAAGAAGGCGACGCCTATCTCCTGCACCCTGACAAGGAAAGTCTGGAGGCGCTCTCCTCGTATTTCAGGGTAAGCTGGGGCGAATCCGGCCGAGCCGATGCGGTGGCCCCTCTTGCCCGCATGATTGCCCGTGCTGCACCGGAGGTAGCTGTGGCCGCAGCCAGCGAGCTTGTCGACATGGACCTTGCCTCTCCATTGCCAGAAGCAGCCGAAGCCGCGCTCGGCGAGGCTTTGGTGGCACGCCAACAACCGCAACTGCGCTCTCTGATCATCGAGCTTGCTGCACGCCACCGCATCAAGGGTATGCGCTCGCAACTGCAGCAGCTCGGCGACAGCGATGCCAACCTCGGTTTCAACGCGTTAATGGCCGTGGCCGCCATCGACGGCAGCATGCCGGACGCCCAGGCGCAAACCTTGCTCTACGATCCCAACCCAGTGCGGCGTTTGGTGGCTGTCCGCCTCGCACACGGCGCCATCATTGAACAGATCCTGCCGTTGCTGCGCACCGACCCCGACGCCAGGGTGCGTGCCGAAGTAGCGCGCACGCTGATCGAGCAGCGCGGCACGGCGGCACTCAGTGAGGTGCTGCGAGCGTTGTCGGACCCTGACGCCTTCGTACGCACCGAGACAGCACGCCGCCTAGGGCAACTGGGAAGAGCCGTCGTGCCAGCCCTAGCCGAGCTAGCCAAGACAGCAGCCGCGCCAACGGCGATGGCCGTAGTGCTAGCGCTTGAGTCGACCGGAGCTGCGGGGGCGGAGGCTCTGCACGAGCTTGCAGAGAATCACCCAGACGCGAGTGTTCGCCGCTTGGCCAAGCTGGCCCGAGGCAAGCTGGAGGACGAGCACTAGGCAGAAACCTCTGCACAGGTAGCCCTGCAATCAGATCGGGGTCGGAATCGGTGTCGGAATCGGCCGCGACACTTCGCACGGCCGTACTTCTTGAGACGGTTGAGAGGAGAGGGGTTTCTGATATGAGAGCCCCTCACAGCGCGGCCTCTTGGCCGCAACCAAAGCTTGAAGGGCCGGAGCGGGCCGCGCAGGCTGTAGCCTGTAGACCGTAGGCCGTAGGTCGGAGGAACAACGAGGTTGGGGAAGCTGCTTCTCCACGCTGTCGCATCGCATGGAGAATCTGTGCGCCAAACAACGAAATCAGGAGATAGTGGCTCAGCTCCCGAAGCCCTAGGTAGTAATGACTAGAAAACCTCGACAACAGAAGTCCCAGGCCGTGAAGAACAAGCCGCGCGGACCCAAGCACTTGGTCTGTGCCTTTGCCTCGCCCGCCGTGATTGCCGCGAGCGGCACCGTTCGTCTGGTGAAGGGGCGCGGCATTCACGTTTGGGATGACAAGGGTCGCAAGTATGTCGATGGCCTCGCATCGCTGTGGAACGTTACCGTGGGACACGGGCGCAGCGAGATTGCCCGTGCCGTCAGCAAGCAGATGCGACAACTCGAGTACGGGCCCACCCTGCTCGGCTTTTCGACAAAGATCGCCGAAGATTTGGCAACACGCCTAACCCGGATGGCGCCCAAGGGTCTGACCCGGGTCGTGTTCACATCGGGCGGCTCTGAGGCCAACGAGAGTGTGATTCGCTTGGTGCGCCTCTACTGGCGGCTCAAGGGGTACAGCGACAAGATCAAGATCATCGCTCTCGAGCGCGCTTACCATGGATCTTCTGCCGGTGCCGTCAGCCTCACCGGATTGCCCCACTTCCACAAGTACTATGAGCCCTTGTTGCCGGGTGTCGTGCGCATGACGCGCCCGTTTTGCTACCGCTGCCCGCTAGGCCTCACCTACCCGAGTTGTGCGCTAGCCTGCGCCGAAGAACTCGAGAAGACCATTGCACGCGAAGGTGCCGATAGCATCGCTGCTTTCATCGCCGAGCCCGTACAAGGCGTGGGCGGAGTCGTGGTTCCGCCGTCCGGCTACTTCGAACGCATCCGCGCCATTTGCGACAAGCACAATATTCTGATGGTAGCGGACGAAGTGATCACCGGCTTTGGTCGGCTGGGGCGCAACTTCGGTATCCAACGCTGGCAAGCGATTCCCGACATGATCTCCTTCGCCAAGGGAGTAACCAGCGGCTACCTGCCGCTCGGCGGTGTGCTGTTCAAGGAAGAGATCTACACAGCAATGGTCGATGCTGGCCCGGAGCTAAGCCTGCATCACGGCTACACCTACTCGGGTCATCCCAGCGTTTGTGCCGCCGCCATGGCCAACCTCGATGTGCTGGAGAGCGAAGACTTGATTGCCCGCGTGCTTCGCCTCGAGCCGTTCTTTGCGGAGCAACTCGCCACACTCTCGCGCCATGCCATTGTCGGTGAGGTGCGCAGCATCGGGCTGATGGCAGCCATTGAACTCGTACGGCATCGCGGCCGGCGCGAAGCGTTTGCGGCCACGGACAACATCCCCGCCCGGGTGCGCGCGGCATGCCTCGAACGCGGCTTGATCGTGCGCGCCAGCGTCGAGAACATTGCCGTGTGCCCACCGATCATCATCAAGAAATCGCAGATTCGCAGCCTGGTTCAGGTTCTCGACGAAGCCCTCGCCGAGGTCTCCTCCCAACTCTGAATCGCACATCCGATCGAATCTGCGGACTCATCGGCCACGTACTTCCCTTCTGGTCGGCCCGCGAAGATTTTGGATCTGCCTCCACGCCTCACGAGCTTGTCTCAAGACCCTGCCTGGGGCTTGAGACAAGCTCTTTGTGCCCGCCCGGGGTGGGGAATCGGGCGGGCCATTTCCGCCGCGCCCGTGCCTCTGGCCTGCTTGCCCTGACACAGCGCCGCATGGGCAACTCGCGGCGGTGATCTTTGTCATCGTTGGACCACCAGCTTGATGGCGGGTTCGAGATAGGCTTGAGCCGCAGCGCTCCAATGCACTACGCGTGTGGTTACTTCGGCCGGTCGCACGCGGCCTTGGGCTATCAAGGGGACGATCTGCGGTAGCAACGCTGCCGAGTTGGCGCGGCCAATCTGAAAGCGAATGCCCAGCGTGTACATCTTGCCAAGAGGCAGCGGCATGTCACCGCCGGCATAGAAGCTGACGCTGTGGCAGATGCCCTCAGGTTCCGTGGAGTTGATTGCGTACCGTAAGCCGGACGGGGTAATGCCGCTGTCGACAACGATCGGGTAGCGTTGTTGGCGCTTGGAGAAGTCGGTGGCCAAGGGTCGTGCACCGAGACGCTCGGCAAGGGCGAGTGCCTCCGGATCATCACTGGCAAAATCGACTCTCCGCGCGCCCAGCGCAATTGCGGCTTGGGCGGCGTACAGGGGAATGCTCTTCAATCCGTGGCTGACGATGAGTACTTCGGATTGCGGGTATTCGGCGAGATGCGGGGCGACGGCGCGATAGCCGTCGATAACGTTGTCGGACACACTTGCGAGTGCGACCGCGTCGAGACCGCCAATTGGGTGCAGCATGGCTTCTGCAAACGGTACGCGCACAAGATCGGAAAGCATGCCGCCGTACTCGACACCGGACAGTGGCTGCATGCCGTAGTCGGATAGAACCGGCAGTGCGTCGCAGTTCGCCGTGTGTCCGGCATAACAAGTGCGACAGCGACCGCAGCTTACTTGGAACGAAACCAGCACTCGATCTCCGATGTGCAAGCCACGTACAGCGTCGCCAAGCGCTACAATCTCGGCGACGCATTCGTGTCCGAGAGCAAATGGGCCACGCGAAGGGATGAAACCTGAGGTTAGGAAGAGATCGATATCGCAACGCGCCACGGCCAGCGGACGCACCAGCGCCTCTCCGTCACCCTGAAGTTTAGGATCCGGGACATCAAGCCATTCCAACACGCCAGGTGCGGTACAGGTAAGCTGTTGCATGGCTGCGAGCTACCCGCCTGCCATCGCCAACGCAATCGATACCTCGGAAGCGCTGGCACGGTAGGAATCGGTCTAGACCTTGCGAGCTTGAGTCTTGGACACCCCGCTGCTGCCGTGAAGGTAGAAGCGGTAGGGGAGATCTGTCGCGCGGCTAATGCCGATGCGGGTGGTTTGCATGATCCGTTCCTCGGGGCGCGGACGGCCCGGTTCGATCCAGAGATTGGCGTCGCGGCAAAGGTCGCGACCATTGTCGGCCAAGCTCAAGCGCAGGACGCGACATAAGCGGGCGGGCCCGTTGGCATGGTCGATTCCATCTAGGCCGCGCACAAGTACGGCTCCCGGGGTTCCCTCGTCTTCGCTTACGACGTTGAAGCAGTGATGCATCCCGTAGGTGAAGTACACGTAAGCGACGCCGGGTGGGCCGTACATGATGCGATTGCGTGGCGTGCGTTTGCCGGCGGCAGCGTGGGAAGCCAGGTCATCGGTGTATGCCTCTGCTTCCACGATGCGGCCACTCAGCACCTCGCCATCGACGCAATGTACGAGACGGCAACCCAGAAGCTTTTGCGCGAGAGATGGCGCGGCCTGCTGGTAGTCCTTGCGGGTTAGACGGATGTGTGGGCTTCGCGACATCGCTGCCTGTGCATAGAAGCGGCAACGGCAGCGACACAAGCCCGCCATGCTTCTCTAGTGGGTGCCAGAGCTGAAGAGGAATGTGCCCGGTGCACCAGTTAGCCAGTGCACCGGGGGGCGAAGGCACTTATTGCGGGTGAGTCGCTTCTGGGGATGGTTGGAGTTGTCTGTGCCTAGGAAGCGACGCCGCTGATCGGGATGCGCCGCGGCTTGGCTTGTGCGGTCTTTGGCAGGTCGAGTTCCAAGACGCCATCGACAATGCGGGCTTGGATCTTTTCGGCGTCGATGTCGTTGGAGACGGTGAAGCGACGCGCGAAGTTGCCGACGTTGTACTCGGTGTACAGTGGTTGCAGTCCCTCGTAGTCCTTCAACCGCACCTGGCCTTCGATGGAGAGAACGTTGTCTTCGAGCTTCACCTCCACCGACTGCTCGTCGACGCCGGGCATGTCGGCGCAGAGATGCAGAGCCTCGGTGGTTTCCCAGATGTCGACGCTGGGCACGTAAGTTCGCCCGGGTCGGGTTCGTTCCTCACCGCTTGCTTCTTGTTTGGTTGCGGAAAGCTCTTGTGTGGTCATGCTGTGTACTCCTTTCGCTACGGATGCTTGATGCGGGCTATGCGGCTTTCACGGTGATTTGCCGCGGCTTGGTCACCTCATGCTTGGGAATGGTGACCGTCAAGATTCCGTGCTCGTAGGAAGCTTCCGCCGCTGCGGAATTCCCATCCTCCGGCAACTGGAAGGAGCGGGAGAAGCTGCCATCCTCGCGTTCTCGCCGGTGAAAGCTGGCCCCTTCGCTGCTCTTGCGAACACGCTTACCCGAGATGGTGAGCGTACGCCCGTGTGACTCGACCTTGAGTTCTGCTGGTGCTACGCCCGGAGCTTCCATGCGTACAACGTACGATCCGCGGTCATCGAATACATTCACGGACGGAAACACGCCGCGTGTAGGGTTGCCGAACCCGAAGCTGAGCCGCGGTGTCTGGAAGGCTCTGTCGAGTTCACGCTGTAGAGCCAAGAGAGAGTCCGGTTCAAAAGACGGAAATCTGAAACGTGCCATGTCGCACCTCCATTGCCTGGTGTCTAATTGTTACGTTGCGTTCCGGACCGCCTGCGCGCTGCGGCGTCCGTCACGTGGATGGCGCGCAAAGTAAGATCAATGCGCTGAGTGTCAAGTTGGAACAGCGACTGCGGGAGAGTCGCTAGCGTGAGAGCCCGTCGTGAGCGGTTACTGGCAACGCATGCCAGTTGTGCTGCTCTGGCAAGTAAGTGTGCGGCTCATGGCACAGTAGCCGGCGCTGCTAGCCGCAGCAGAGTCTCCCAGCACGATCGTCAGGCGTAGCGGACCGGTGGGCGCGCTGATGGTTGTCTTCTTGGCTTGCACCTCGAAGCGTAGGTCGCGGTTGGTTCCAGGGACGTACTTGATCTTGCGCAAGCCAGCAGCAGAGCCTGGTGTGCAGGTAGGCGGGTCCAGGGCACCAGAAGAGTTCTTGTACGATATCGAGCGTGAAGACACCTTCCAAAAATCTTTGGACGCATCGCACCCGCTTGTGGAAGCAGGCGGGATCGGCGTCGTCGCACTGCTGAGTTCGAATACAGGCGCTGCGCCGTTCCCCATATCCTCGATCAAGATTTGTGCTCCATCGGAGAACGAGGTCACCGGAGTGCCGGCGGGAAACAGGATTCCCCCGCGTGCCTTGACGGCTTGTCGGCCGGCTCCTTTGCCAAGGCCCGAGATCGACAGGCGTAGCCCAGAGATGTAGCCGCCCTCCGTGCACACGCTGTTCCCGTAGGATAGGCAGCCGCCCGCTACCTGCTGGGGTGCCCACCAGTTGCCGGACATGACAATCATGCCCAGCAGCTTCAGAGAATTTTCGTAATATCCTTCAGCTTCGATCGGCGTGGCGATCATCAGGTCCCAGATGGCGTTGAGCCAAGCCTGATTCGAGGCATGCACCATGGCACCCACGCCGAGTGGCGATACGAAGGCCATCGACAGGTAGTCGGTGCCCGGCAGTGGTGTGCCATTGAGTTGGTAGCCACTGCGAATGCTGGCGGGGTTGTTGCCGGTGCTGGTTCGCATCGCGGCGTTGATGCGTTGCACAGCGGTCTGCGCCAGGGGTTCGCCCGACACCAGGAAGTCGGTAGCCAGACGCCACGGATCTCGGCACGCGTTGTAGTTGTATGCCCCGTCGTAGGCACCTTCGAGAAACATTGCCGGAGCGGGAGCCGGCGCGGTGAGCGGGTCGATGATGAAGTCGGGAAGCAGCCCGCTGCTCGGGCTGAAGGTGGACTGGAGGAAGTCGACGATTTGGTAGGTCTTTGCCCGCAAGCCGTCCCATGCTGCGTCGCTGGTTGCGTCTTCGAAGCTACGGTAGTGGTCCGGCATGAAGTCGGAAGACCGCGTCGAAGGGTAGTACTGCATGTCGCCAGGAGACACCCAATCACCCAGCAGTACATACTGTGCAGTCGCGTCGAGAGCGCCATCCTTGATATTGGCCAGAACCAGTAACGCCTCGCTGAGATAGTCGATTGGGCCACAGCTCCCCCACTGCTTGTCGGCAAGGAGCAAGGCATAGGCGATGTCGAGATCACCGTCTGAGGCACTGTCGAGTCCACCCTCTGGTTCGGAACAGGAGCGCGTTTGGTTCCATGCCATCAAGTATTGATGCGTGCTGGTCGGGTGCTCGCGAAAATAGGCATACATGCCGTCGAAGATGGATCGAGCTTCCGGATCGTGCCCGGCCATCAGTGCGGCGAGCATCATGCCGTAGCCGTGGGCTTCGGAGACCGTGAGGTTACTGCCGCTGACGCCAGCCAACACCACATAGCGCCCCGGGCCACATTCAGGGCTCAGGTATTCTTCCTTCCAGGCGTCGTAGAAATCGCGCGCGGCTTGGTCGAGAGCCATCTGCGACAGGTGGTTGGGGAGGATCGAACCCGCCGCGTAGGTCGTTGGGTGTGAGGCGAACGGATAGTTCTGCGCCATCGCCGGAAGCGATGTTGCTAGCAGCAAGGCGATCTCAAGAGTCCTTAAGCTTCGTCGTGTCATCCGCTGGCCAGTTCTGCTTTGTGTCGCTTGTACGGGACGTAGAACTTCTTCACAAGGAGATTTTAGGGTTCGGGGAGTCGCGAGACGCATGTACGCAGGGAAGGAGATCTCCTCTTGATCTTGACTGGCGGGTACGAACAGAGCGAGCATGTGCTGCTCGACGATTCCGCCGCAGGGGCGGGAGCCGACTCGCAAAGACAATGAGCCTAAGCTCTGGGTCGACGGTTTGCCGGTCTCAAATGGGTACCGCTGGTGCGTTCGCTGCCCGGGTTTGCCTTGTGTCGGCGTCCGTCCTAAATAGGGCCGACCTCGGCTTAGAACGCGAACTATGAGGATTTTCGTTTGACAAACGAAGAGCGTTCGTTAGAGATTATGCACTCGTTGGTCCGGGGTCCGCGCACGGGTTCCCGCGGAAAGGTGTAAGGAGAGGTAGATATGAGACGATTCTTCCCTGGGGTGCTGACGCTTATGCTCGCTTCGCTCGTTGCGAGCGCGACCCTAGCGCAGCCGATTACGTTGATCCCCAAACCACAGCACTCGGTCTCGGCGAGCCCTGAATTCGTAGCGGCTGCTGATTTCAACACCGACGGCTTCCTCGATTTGGTCACAACCAATGAGAGGGAGGACAAGGTTACGATCCTTTACGGGTCGGGCCAAGGCACCTTCCGTACGGCAGTGGAGATCCAGGTTGGTCAGAACGTCGGCCGCGTTGTGGCAGGAGACGTAAACGGGGACCGCTTGCCCGACATTGTCACCATCGATTACAACCGACGTCGTTTTTATGTGATCTTTAACGAGGACGGTAAAGGCAGTTTCAAGGCGCCGGCACCGTTCGATCTGCGCAACACCGACGGCCGTGCCGTTGGCGTACGTCCGACGGATCTTGCGATCGGCCGGTTCAACGATGACAAGGTCGGCAACCCTCCGGTTCCACTTCTTGATCTTGGATTTGTTGGACGCGACTTTGGTGGTCTACGGGCCGACCGCATCTACATGGTCCGCACCAAGTTCGGGAATGATTTCGACGCGGCCAACCCTGTGTTTTTTGCTGTCGGTGATCGTCCCCGCCGCATTCTCCTTGAAGATCTCAACGGCGACGGTTTCGATGATGCCTTGGTGCTGAACACCGGCGATTCCAACGCAGATTCCGTATCGGTCCTGATAAACAAAGCGATTCCCCAAGGCGACTACATCTATCCTCCAACTAATTACGTCGTTGGTATCGCTTCCGTGGACATGGCGGTTGCCGACGTGAACAACGACGGCCTGACGGACGTTCTTGTGCTCAACGACGACCGCCGCGGCAATGGGCGTAATGAGTTTACCGTTAGCGTTCTGGTCAACATCCCCACTACCCGCGACGGGAAGGTGGTTGGATCGGGCACCTTCAATGTCCTAGCTCCCATCGACCAAGTGGCTTGTCCCACCACGCTCGAAGGTATTCCAATTATCTGCAACCCAACGACGATCGTTACCGGCGACTTCAACATTGATGGCCGCGTCGACTACGCGGTTTCGTTTCGGACTGTGGCTGCCAATGCCGGCGATGGCCGTACCAAGGGTCTTGTGGTCGCGAAAGCGGGCTTAGGGAACGGCATCTTCGATATCGCAACGTCCGTTGCCGTTGGGCATGGCCCCGAGCAGATCGTGGCGGCTGATTTCAACGGTGACGGTATCCCCGATATTGGTGTAGCCGAAAATCTCTCGAAGACGGTTCGTATTCTAGAAGCGGTTAAGCCACCGCTGCAGGAAGACGGCACACCTTGTTTGACGGGTCAGATCTGTATTTCCGGAAATTGTGTCGATGGAGTTTGCTGTGGGACGGCGTCCTGCCCTACAGGCCAGAAGTGTGACGTCCCTGGCCACGCCGGAATGTGCTCGGCACCGAATCAAAATGGTGGTCCTTGCATGGAGCCGGAGCATTGCGCCAGCGGCAACTGCGTCGACAACTTTTGTTGCGAGCAGCGCCAGTGTCCAGCCGGTGAGTACTGCAACACCGGCATGTGTGCACCGCCGGCCGGCAATGGTGCCAATTGTAACCAAGACGAACAATGTGCTTCTGGGCATTGCACCGACGGAGTCTGCTGCGCTGATGAGCGTTGCCCGGCGGAGAAAGCTTGCAATATCCCTGGGTCGGAAGGTGCCTGCACCAGCCGTCTGCCCAATGGGGATCCCTGCATGGCCGATGGGCAGTGTCAGTCCGGTTTCTGCACGGAAGGCGTCTGCTGTGAAGTGGCACAGTGCCAGCCTGGGTTCTCGTGTGCTTTGCCGAATCGTGAGGGTCGCTGTGTTGCCAAGCCAACGCCGACGCCGACGCGCACTTTCACCAACACTCCAACGCTAACTCCAACCCCGGCCCCTATCGGCAAGCCTTGCTTGGTGCCGGCGCACTGCTTGTCGATGTTCTGTGTCGACAACACCTGCTGTGAAAGCCCAATCTGCCCGCAGTTCCAACGCTGCGACATCACCGGCAGCGAGGGTATCTGTAAGCCGCAGCAACCCGAAGGTGGCCCCTGTGGTAAGGACTCCGATTGCCAGTCCGACAACTGTGTCAACGGTAACCCGCCAGTCTGTGGCCCGCGCAAAACTCCTACGCGAACACCGACGCCCACGCCCAAGCCACCTGGCCAACCGTGCGCAAGCACGAGTCAGTGTGAAGCTGGCTATTTCTGCGAGGAAGAGGAAAACGTTTGCTGCGACCAGTTGAACTGCCCGCCTGGGTCTTCGTGTCGAGTCCCTGAGCAGGAAGGTAGCTGCGTTGTCCTGCCTACACCGAAGCGCTCTCCGGGCACTCCTTGCTCGGACAAGGCACAGTGTCAGGATGGCCTGTACTGTACCAACTCGGTGTGCTGCAACGACGCAAACTGTCCCGAGGGGCAACGCTGCGACATCAAGGAGTTTGCTGGATCTTGTAGCTTGCCGAATGGCGTCGATGGACCATGCGACAAGAACTCGGACTGTGCCGGTGGCCTAATTTGCACCGTGGGGTTTGGTGGGGTGCGGAGCTGCCAGCCCGTGCCAACCAACACCCCGCGTCTCTTCAATACGCACACGCCGACCGTGCCTCCGGGCCTTACTATTACGGTCGCTCGTAAGGGTGGCGGCGGTTGCTCTATGGATGAGAATGCTGGTCGTGGTGGCGCTTGGCTGCTGCTGACCCTGCCTCTTCTCGGTTGGATGCGTCGCGTCTCGGTGGCACGCCCGAACCGGCGCTAAGCAACTAGCAAGTTGTAATACTAAGCAACGAGCTGCACGCGGCCCGCCACTCTTCAACCTGAGTGGCGGGCCGTTTTGTTTCTGGCGCTGGCTTGTTGTCCAGAGGGAAGACATAGCCGTCCCTCTCGCCGTGTTGCCTCAGCCATGAGGCAACGATGCTCATGCCGTCGATCTGATCTTCGCGGCTGCCGCTTTGCGGTGCCCCGAGCAAGGTTTCAACCTGCTCGGCAAGCCTAGCCACATCGTCTGCTGCATAAAGCTTGGTACGCAGGACCAGGCGGCCCCCGAGCACCACATAGGCAAGAACAACCCTTTGCCGAGCTGGCTGCAGGATCAGCAGGTTCGGGCTTCCCGCAATCCAGCGACGCGTCCGTTGCTTACCCACCAGCGCAGACAACAACTCGATATCGCGCTGGGCGCGCGCGGCATCTTCAAACCTTGCGCACTCCGAGAAGCGATCGCGCTGTTCCGTCAACATGCGCTCCGCAGTACCGACGTATCCCTCCAAGAGCTGCATGCACTGGTCCGCCTGCTGGCGATACTGCTCAAGGGAAACGCGCAAGGCACAGGGGGCCGTACAGGCACCGACCTGGCCTTCAAAGCATGGAGTCACGCTGAGAGCGGGCGCCAAAAGGCCCGGACAAGTCCGCAGTTGGAACAGGCGAGTCAGCAAACCAATGATTTGTTCGGCTTCGAGGCGGTCGCGGAACGGTCCGAAGTAACGCGAACGCCCGCGCCGTGGCCGCATCGTGATAGCCAAGCGCGGGAACGGATCGCCCAGCGTTAGCTTGATGAAGGCGACGCGCGGCAAGTGTTTCGCCAAGCGATTGAACGGCGGTTTTTCGCGGCGAATCGCCGATGCTTCTGTCAGCGCGGCTTCGAGTTCGCTCTCCAGCACTTCGACACGAACATCGTGTGCCTGACGGATCAGTTGCAGGGTCTTGTCGCTATGGTTGGAGGCGTTGCTTAGGTAGCTACCAACCCGTTCGCGGAGGTTGCGAGCGCGGCCAACGTAGAGGAGCCGACCTTGTTCATCGTAGAGCCGATAGATTCCCGGCTCCGCCGGTAGCTGGTTAAGCTTGTCGCGCGGGAGGAAGGACTCGAAGCGAACACCGTCGCGAGCGTGGTCTTGTAGGTCGAGGACTTGCTCTAGCGTTACGGCTCCGCGCTGCGCCGCTCGCTCCAGAAGATGAAACAGGACTTCGCTGGTAATGCGAACATCGCCCAAGGCACGGTGGCGTTCGATTTGCGGGATTCCAAAGTGCGCGGCAAGTGCATCGAGGCCGCGACGCTTAAGTTCGGGAAGAAGACGCCTAGCCAGCTTGAGTGTGCACAGGACCGGGTTGGCGAGAGCCACCCCATTGCGTAGCGACGAGACCGTGTTGAGGAAGCTGAGATCGAAACTGGCGTTGTGGGCGACCAACACGTCCTTGCCGAGGAACTCGAGAAAGCCGGACCACACCTCGAAAATCGTAGGTTGATCCTGGAGCATCGTGTCGTCGATCCCCGTGAGGTGCGTGATGAAGGGGGGGAGGCGGATTCCCGGATTCACCAAGCAACTGAACTCGTCGACTACTTTGCCCGAGCGCACCCGCGCTGCAGCAATCTCGATGATGTGGTGTACGCTCGTGCCAAGGCTGGTGGTTTCCAAATCAACGACGACAAAGGTCGTTTCTTCCAACGGCTTGGCTCGTGTTTCCGGTACGTGCGTGAACCAACGTCCCTCTTCTTCGCGTACAAAGAAGCGCTCGTCGCCCTGCAGCAGAGTGTCGACGATTTGCGCGGCAACACCAGGATCACCGCCGGGCGCCGCAAACAGCACCTGGCTAATTTCTTGTCGTGTCGCGCCTTGCGGGCGGGTTCTCAGGAGCTCGTAGACTTTGTCGCGCACGTGGAGGCTCCCCTAGCGTGCTCCCACTAGCTCGGCTTGACAGGCGTATAGATGGGGGTTGGCAAGGGGGTAACCTTGCTGTTCGTCTCGGTGCCGACGATCTTAGCAGACCCGCGTTTCTCCACCTCGTCGATGCGGATGATGGCGTGCATGGGGACATAGCTGCGTTCGACGCCGGCAAACTCCCGCTGCAAAGTCTCTTCCGACGGATCGACGATGACGCTGGCTTTCTCGCCAAACAGCAGCCCCTCGAGTTCGACGAAGCCGAACAGATTCCCTTGGCTAACGCTCTTGGCAAAGACCTCGTACACCTTGCCTTGGTTGTGGAAGGTGACTTTGTAGATGCGCTTCTTGGTGGCCATGGCGAGTTCTTTCGGCACGCTCAGGCTTGCACCGCAGGTGTAGGGACTTGTTTGCCTGCCAAATCACTGCCTGCCTCCAAGCACAGCAGGCGAACGCGGCCACTCGATACGATGCGCCCCTGCTCGTCGCGTGCCGTTGCTTCCCACACCTGGGAGCGGCGACCGCGGCTTAGTGGTGAGGCGGTGACGCGAATGCGTCCGGAACGGACCGCATGCACAAAGCTGGTATGGTTCTCGATGCCGACCACGGCTTGTTTGAGGTGTGCCGCATTGATCCCAGCCGCAATGGAGCAAGCGGATTCCACGGCTGCGCAATGTACGCCGCCGTGTACGATGCCGTAGGGCTGGCGATGTTGGTCGCCAATCTCGTATTCGAGCACGACTTCATCGCGCGTGGCGCTCACGAGGTTGAAGCCCATGGTCGTGTCAAAGGTCACCCTCTGCTGCTGGCTTGGGTTTACAAGGTCGGTCTTGTGCATATGCCTACCGTATCTTGCCGCCACAGCAATCGCGAGGCCTGCGTGGAGCCTCGGTGGCGGGCCTTAGCCTTACCCACAAATCGGCCGGCTGGACACCAACAGCAGAATGGAAAGGCAGCAAGGATCGGTGTCCTTCCCGTGCATCTCCTCAGCGCGGGAGAGGGGAGGGTGAGGGCCCAATGTGTTGGCCCTACAGAAGTTAGGACAAGCGGACGCCGCTTTCGTACATCCGTAAATCGCAGCGCTTTTCCGAGGGTACCCTCACCCACCTTCACCCTCCCCTCTCCCACGCGGGAAAAACGCGTGGGAGAGGACACCGTTATGGCTGGCGATGGTGCCTTTTTTCGACCGAAACGCCTTTCGGGGTACCGGTGTGCAGCACCCCGATTTGTGGGTGACGTGAAGGTGGCAGACTAGGGGCGAATGGGGAGACGTGCGTTGGCTTTGGTGTTGCGTACGTTCCTGAGGTAGTCGACTGCCGCGTCCATTTCGATGTCTCGATTGTCGATGTATTTGGCGTGAAAGCTATCGCTGGTGAGCACGACGCGGATATCCGGCGTAACGCCACCTTGGCCACGGTGGTCACTGTCGAGGCGTAGCTTGCCGACTGCATTGAGCGAACGACCATACGGATACTCGAACCTCAAGCCTTCCGGCAGTTCTATCTCGGCACTGCTGATGCCGTAGGAGCCGTGACTGCCGTTGATGCCGATGACTTTCGCTCGCGGTAGACGTTGCAATGCCAACGCCAACCCCTCGGCACCGCTCATGCAGCCGTAGCCCACCAGGACGGCAATCGGGCCTCGGTAGGGCGGAGCCTGCGGTACAATGTACAGGCGCGACTCCGGGTCGTCTTCGTTGACTTCGAATCGATCGTTATCGGCATCGTAAGTGGTAACCGTTTCGTAGTGCGTACGCCGCGAGTAGAAGAAACCTGCGGTGCTCACCACCAGCCGATTCAAGCCGCCGACATTGCGACGTAGATCAACGATCAACCCCGGAACCCGATCGGCGCGGAACAACATCAGTGCGGCTCGCAGTGTCTCGTGGAAGCGTTTCTCCTTCCTTTTCGTGGAAGCCTCGAAACTGGAGATGCGCAGGTAGCCGAAGCCGTCAGGAAGAATCCAATAATCGATCGGCACACGCAATTCGCTGGCGGAAGGAAACGGCGACAAATCTTCCAGCAGCTCTTCGTCGTCGGCACTCGTGAGGAGGACGGTGCTCGGCGCGGCGCCTGGATTCTGAATCCTGACAGGAATGGTTGTCGCAAGCGGTGCGCGTGTCAGCCATGCCAAGCGTTCCAAGCGTTGCCCCTCACGGGTTGGTGGTGGCACGTCAGCCCAGGTCGTGGAGACGGCGTTCAGAGCTTCGCGGATGCTTGTGCCATTCCAGTGCAGCACGCGCGCGCCCACCTCGACGCCTGCCTCAGCCGCGGGACCACCGGCCACGACTTGGCTGACCAGAATGCTTCCGTCTTGGAGCTCGACTAGGCGCAGGCCAAAGCTGGCTCCAACCGCCTGATCGGCGAGGTAAGCCATGGCGCTATTCTCCCCCGACAGAGAAACGTGGCCGTCGGGAATCGCATAGGTGAACTCGCGCAAAGCCAAGTAATACGCGGACGCATCGCCAAGACTTTCGGCGCGAACAATACGCTCGAGGAAGCGGCCCTCTAGCTCCGACCAATTCAGCCTCTTGGAGATGGAGAAGGGATAGAATCGAGCCAGTCGGCGGTTGAGTGCGACAAAGGCATCACTCCAAGTCATATGGGAGTAGTCCGCAGCGAGAGGATTGGTCTCCTGTGCAACCGCACGGCCAATAGGATGGAGCGCCACAGACACGCACACTAGCAGACAAGCCAAAGAGCCAACGCGCATGCTGTTCTGTTACGGGACCCCACGTGCCGCGGCAAGGCGACCGGCTCATCCCAGATAATGCCGGCTCGGGAGGTGGCGGTGCAGCGGTTCGCGCCGATGCGGCGTTGCTACGGCGAGTTGCGCGCACAGGGGCGCAGCATCGAATGAAAAGGGTGGTGTCATGCCCGTGAAGGCCTGCCTTCCGTGAAGCGACGACCGCGTGGCCCTGAAGATTTGCCCGCAATGGCTTGACGCTACAGGCAGGGTCTGGGTAGATTCCGCGACTTCCATTTGTGCGCATATGACAGTCCCCAGCTTCCAATCACCGCCATTGCCGACCTCAGGAGTTCGATCCTTAGCCGGGTTGCGCTCTGTGGTGGTGCTGTTGGTGATAGCCGGCTTGCTTACTGCGTTTGTCATCCAGTTTGATCACCATGAACAGCAGTGGCTTGTCGACGGCTTCTGGGTGCTGGCGATTGTCTTGTGGGTGTTCTTGGTACGCTCGTGGGGAAGCGGAACCTTCGTGGGTGTGCGCGTGCGTGGCGCCGACCTGCGCCCGATTCTGGCTTTCTTGCTGGTCTTTTCGGCTGCGTGGCTGCCTTTTCACCACGACTGGCGTTGGGCCTACACCGGCGATTCCTTTAGCCTCTACGGTTGCAACTACTTCCTCGCCAAGAATGGGCTGACGCAGAACATTCTCAGTGTGCACGGCATCGACAATAGCTTCACCTATTTGTGGCAGCTCACCTACACGTGGTGGGCGGTGTTGTTCGGGCCCAGCTTCCTGGTCCACCGTTTCGGCATGATGGTGGTGGCGTGCGCGGCTCTGGCCACGATTTACATGTACTACCGGATGATCGTGGGGCGCGGTTGGGCCATGGCCATCGTGGCGGCAACAGCGACCAATTACGTATGGCTGTGGTTTTCCTATGTCAGCTATTTCAAGCAGGACAGCTTCGTCTTCTATTACCTTACTCTCATCTGGGTGACATTGATCTGGCGCCATCCAGAACGTCTTGGCCTATGGATGCTATGCGGGCTGACGGTGGGCTTGGCGGTGTTCTACACGCCGGCTTCGTGGTCCGGCGTGGCCTTTTGTGCCTTGGCGATTGGTGTGTACTCGTTGGTGACGCGCCGCTGGCTGGCCGCGGTTGTTCTCGGCATGTCGTTCCTTCTTGTGGTGACTCCGATTCTGACGGAGATCCCATGGTTTCTCACCATGACCTCGAGTCAGACTGGCCCCGCACCTAAGCTCGACTACATCCTGATGATTTTTCGGAATCTGCTGTGGTCGCCCTACGATTCGGGAATTGATCGCCTCGGTGTCCAAGGTGCCTTCCTGCGCCAGCCTTTCGGCTCCTTGTACTTGGTTGGCTTCGCCATTGCCCTGCTGTGCTTGTTGCCGCCCCTTCGCCGCCTGTTGCGAGCCCCGGCAGCCATGCCGTTTCTGGTGGCGCTATTCTTATGGGACATCATTCTCTTTTCGATGACCAATCGCGGCTACGGCAACTTCTCGCACAAGCGCTCGTACAATCTCCTGCCTTTGCAAATCTACTTCTCGATGCTGCCGTTGTTCCTGCTTTATCAGTGGACGGCATCGTGGCAGCTTCTACGTCGCGCCGTGGTCGCGGTGACGCTTGGGGCGCTGCTCGTTTACGCCTACATCAACCTGAGCATCATCATCGATCCTCCGGCACGCATGTACGGTGGCAATGGGTTCGATGGATTGATCGAGCTGCGGCAGCGTTTCCCAGACCGGAAGGTCACGTTGATTGCGTCACGGGACGGCATTGTCGAGCCGCTCACTACCAACGAGCGCCTGCTGCACGTTGCCTACGGTGTTCTCGACAACCTCACCATCCATCGCGAGTTCAAGGATGAGTTCGTGGAAGAGGCTTGTGCCAAGCGATCTTTGGTATGTCACGAGATTGCCGCTGATCATGAGGCCATGAAGCCCTTGATCGAGCGCTACGGGTTGCGCGAGTTCCCCCTGCTCAACACCTTCGAGCTGGGCTGTTACGAGTGCCCGGGTAGCGTTGCTTCGGTGCCGTGATCGCGGTCTTCCGGGCAACTCGAAATCATCCCTTTTGTTGCCGCGGGTACTTCACTCCACCACACGAGGAAACCGCGCGCGGCTACGATGGATTCAACCGAACCACCGTGGGCTCGTTCCCAGGCTCTGCCCTTACCCATAAACCTGGGAAAAGCAGTTAGAACCACGGATGCACGCGGATAGACGCGGACTGCTTGCGAAACGGATCAAGACCAAGAAGCACAGAGCTGTGTGCGGCCGTATCCCAAGCGTTTCTCCGTTTGCCCTTGTAGCTAAAGTCTGAATCCGCGTTCATCCGTGTCCATCCGCGGTTCAATTGTTGTTTTCGGGATAAATCGGCCCGCTGGGCACCGGTACCCCGAAAGGCTTTTCGGTCGAAAAAGCACCATCGCCAGCCATACGGCGTCCTCTCCCACGCGTTTTTTCCGCGTGGGAGAG
>CAZGSN010000103.1:0-4868 GCA_964528465.1 uncultured Binatia bacterium (SeqCode) | reverse complement strand
CCAGGTGATCGTAGTGGTAGTGGCGAATTCCCTTGGTGTCATCGGTCTGTCCGCTGCCACCAGCCTCCGCAGGACGCACAACCAACGGAAACGGCAGCGAGGCGAAGGAGAAGACGAGGATCACCGCGATTACGTGGCCGCGGCGGACCGCTATGCCCACAACCGCTTTGCGGCGCCCGGGCAGCAAAAGAAGGCCAATGGTCGTGATGCCGAGGAAGCCGAGTATCCAAGGTCTGCCCTTGTTGATCTGCAGCACGAATACCGGCAGGCCCCCGAGGCTCGTTGCCGCCACCTGTACCCACGGCTCGGCCATGGCAAGGAAACCCGGCGGCCGCGTCGTGCGCTGTGAGGCAATGCGCACGCCGTTGGCGAAGTAATACTTGGTCACGTACCCGGGGCTCACCTCCATGATGTCACCGACGTACCAGGTCAGCCCCGGTGCCCCACTACCATACTGGGTCCGCTTGGCGATTCGCGCTCCGGCTTCATCGTAGAAAAATGTCATGGTAGCGCCGTTGGCCGTCACCGTCTTGAGCCGGTCATCCTGTGTGTAGGTGTAGGTTCTCCCGGTCCACTCTTTCTGATTTCCGTTGCCGTCGTAGGTGATGGCGCCGTATGGCGCAGCACCGCCGCTTGCCTGGGTGACACGATGCGGATGGGCAGCGTCATAACTGAGCGTCGTGTTGTCCTTGCTGGTCATGTTGCCCAGGTTACCGCCGTGCGCATAGGTGCCGTTAAAGAGGCTGTTGGACACGCTCGTCAGGCGCCCGAGGCCATCGTAGGCGTACTCAGCACTGTTGCCTCGGGCGGAGGTATCCGGGTCTACAATTCGTTTGAGCAGCCCGTTGGCCTGGTATTGCGTGTAGCGCAGTTCGAGGTACGGCGGCGCATCCCCGGCCTGCGCGAGAATCCGGTTCAAGCGGTAGTTGTCCGTCTTGCCGCTGTACTCGAACCAGTCAGTGACTCCATTCTCGTGCCAAACGGAGATCGGCTTTCCAAAGACGTCGTAACGGATGTCGTAGACGTAGACTCGCGACAAGCCGTTCATCACGCTCTCGACCGCGATCAGCTTGCCCGCCGCGTTGTACCGGTACTGCACCACCTCCCCGTCCGGATAGGTGGTCGCTAGCACCTTTCCGAAGAAGTCATGCACCATCGTTGTCGTTGCCGTGATCTCCTCGACGCCAGCGCGCAGAGTCCGCAGGCTCCACACCCGGCGTCCAAGCACGTCATAGCAACCGGCAGTCGTCGTTCCCGACATCTCCTCCGTATCGGTCAGCTTTCCGAGATGGCTACTGAACTGGCTCATGCCGGTATCGGTGCATCCGATCGAGGTTGGGTCGCGATCATACCCATAGCTCACCCAATCGGTCTCCAGGCAATTTTCGTCTCCGATCGTGCAGTAGCTATCGCTGCCCACGTAGCTCTTACGCGTCAGACGCCCCAGGCCGTCGTACCGGAATTGCACCGACTGCGCCGTCTCGCCGCTGCCGACCCCCTTGGGATCGTCTTGGTACACCAGATTCCCCATGCGGTCGTAGGCGTAGCGCCAGGTGCCTGAATCCGGGTCCGTCATCCGCAGCTTGCGCCCCAGGGTGTCGTAGGTCATTTCGATCTTGGTGTTGATGCTCTCGGTTTCAGGCGCCGTCAACTGCACCGACCACAGAAGCCGACCGCCACCGTCGTAGGTGTACCTCGTGCCGGTCTCAAACGTTGATTCCTTAAAGATCTGCTTCTCGATCCCGCGCCCCGCAAAATCGCGCTTCTCGATCACCTGGCTCCCGTCGCAGCTCGGCGCGTGAAAGCACGCATCCTTGCTGGTTGTCTGCCAAGCCACCGTGTAATCGGCGGTCGCGTAGGTGCCGTCGGGCTGTGTCACCTTGGTGGCGCGCCCCAAGGCGTCGAACTCCGTCTCGGTGTATCCCGTATCAGCCGGTAGTGCCGCCAGCTCGCGGCCACCGCTACCGGGATTGGGCCACCCTGTCGGCGTGATCCGGGTCGCCACGTACTGGCGATAGGGTCGCCCATCAGAGTTGTACCGGACGGTTGAGGCGGCAACCGTGCTACGGATGTCATCGACGACGGCATCAACCTGCGTTTGCAACGGTCGGCCCAAGGCGTCGAAGAGGTCCCAGCGACTGCTCCAATTCTCCGCTGTCACCAATTCCGTCGTTGCGATCGTGGTCGGATGACCAGGGGCGCCAAGGTAGTAGCCCATGGTGCGGATCCCGACGTTGTACAGAGGCGATTGTGCGCTGGGCTCTCCGTAACCTATCTCTCGACAAAATGCGTCGTACTCAGAAATAAACACGGGTTGGGCGGTGGGAGATTGACCCGGCGGATACGGCGGGGTGCTCTGGACGACCTTGCCGCAGGGTTCGTCGTACCACATGGCAACCTCGCTCGCGGCACCGCCCTGTCCCACCGCCGGATTGGTCTTCACCTTCAAGGGGAACATCTTGGTATTCGTATCAAACTCGGTTTCCGTGCGCTGGCCCTTGGCATCGGTCACTGCGGTGATGTTGCCCCAAGCATCATACTCCGTACGCACGCTAACGCAGGTGCCTTGACCGGGCAGCGGCTGAATGATGCAAGCCTCGCCTGCGGGAGCATTGGGGACAACGCCCGCCGAATCGTGGAGCCACGATTGCACTAGCTCGACTCGATGCCGACGGTCCGCATTGTAATGGAACCACTTCTGCTCGAGAGTCGTGTCGGGCTTGGTGGGATCGGGGTGCTTGCCGATTACCGACACGTGCTTCGGCTTATCGAGCAGGTACTTCTCCCCCACCCACCAGCCGTTGCTGACCAAGAACGGCGTCGTCGTGTTCACGGCGTCATAGGTGATGTACGTGTCGACTTGCGGCCCGACGCTGCCACCGGTTGCGGAATGAGTCACGTTGCCCCACTGGTCGAAGGTCTTGTTCTCGCTCCACGACGTCTTGCTCCCTGAGCCCGAGCCAACGTCGTAGTCGACGGTTTCGGTTTTCGTCATCCGCACCCAGCGATTGGCGTGCTGGTCGGCGTCGCGGCAGGCCTCGCCCAGCACTCCGCTTTTCACCACGCACTCGTAAGTATTCTTGGTGGAGCGCAAGAGTTGCTGGCCATCCTTTTCCTCGGTGGAGTCGACTTTGCCTCTACGGTGGTGGTCTTGGAAGAAATACGTGTAACGCGTCGGTTCACCGGTCGCTTCCGTCTTCACCGTCCGGAAGCCGCGGAACTCACGTGTCTCAGTCTCAAACTTTCCATATCCGTAAGAAATCTCTCGGAAGACGGACGGAGAACAAACTAGCAGTCCGGTACACAGGCCATTGTAGCGCTGCACACGATGCAGGACCCACGAAGAGAACGGCAGCCTCGGGATGCCAGCCTCATCCGCGTGCGACCAGGCATTGGACGGCTTGTACGTCAGCTTGTCGACACCCCCGAGCCCGTTTTCGGAAGCCACCAGCATATCTGGTACACCTCCGACAAGATTGGTAGTGACCGTTGCATGGGATGGAACGGGAGCCCAGGCGCCACCAGCATTTCGATATACGACGAAGTTGGAGTTATCCACGTCGAAGTCGACGAAATCCACCATGCCGTCGCCATCGAGGTCGAGGACATCCCATCGAGTCTTCCTATCGTCGTCGGTCACGCGAATGGACCATTTGGGTGTCTTCCAGGAAAGCTCAACAGGTGAGAAACCGGTCCCCTGGTTCAAGCGTACTCGCCACATTCCGGGCTCTCCCTCACATACAGTGACCAAATCGGGAAGTCGGTCGCCGTTGATGTCGAAAATATCTCGGTAGACTTCATCACGGTTCAGGGAATCGGTGGAGCTCTCGGTCAATGCCGTACGGTCGCAGACAACACCGCTCCCCCAGTTCACGCTCTGAGCGAATTGGCTTCCGACATTGAACGACACTCCAATATTGCCAATGCCGTCCGAAGTGACCTGATCCAGCAGGCCATCGCCGTTCATGTCGAACGTCCCTACGTCCATTGTCGTGCGCTCGAAGAAGTTACACTCGTGTGGGTCAGTGCAGTCTTCGATCACAGGTAGGGTGGCCCTGTAGAATCGACGCAGGACCTGCCGTGGAGGATTGTCGAAGGGTTGTGCCTCAAGGAACCCCAGCCCACGTGGTTCATGAAGATGCACTAACCAAGGTAATACGCCGGCATCGTCGCCACGCGCGTCAACGAGATCGAGCAGACCATCTCCATTGATGTCGACTAGATCGACGTCATCGTTGAGTTCGTTGCCGTACAGGTCGAGATCGGTCCTCTTCAACCATGAGGATGGAGCGGTGATGAGCCATGCATTTGCTTCGAACTTTCCGTAGTCACTGCTGGGCAGCGGGTTGACCGCACCCTTATAGACTTTCCACTTGCCGGTATCTTCGGCATCGCTCGCATCGACGAAGTCTGGCACTCCGTCACCAGAGAGGTCAAAGGTGTCGAAAAGGGTCACCCGATCGCCATCATCGCTCTCGACGCGGCGCAGATCACAGTCCACACCCGTGGGCAGACGCCAGATCACGGGACTGAAAGCGAATCCGTTTCGCGATCCGAGGTAGACGCGCCAGTAGTGACTTGGGCCGGAGCCCCGATCTTCCGTATCCACCAAGTCGACGAACGAATCTCCGTTCATGTCGAGAAGCTCACGGTTGGTATCCGTGGGGTCGCTTCCATCCGCATTTCTACCCCAGTTGTTGCTGATCCCCTGCAGCCCTGGAAGCTCTTGACTGGGGCCAAATCCGAACGTCTCTCCGGCCGAATCGCTTCGATGCTCCTGATAAACAAACGTGGTTGCTGCTACCTGCCCATCGGCCCGTTGTAACGGGGTGTTCCCCTTACCATACAGAGTAACACCGGTCAGAAAC
>CAZGSN010000102.1:0-6544 GCA_964528465.1 uncultured Binatia bacterium (SeqCode) | reverse complement strand
GATCTCGGCACCGCAACGTTGTAAGGACTCGGCCAAGCGTTGGTTGAGATGCAACAATCGGCGCTCGATGCGGTCGACGCCGATTTCCAGCAACAAGTCGATGGCAGCGCCAAGAGCATGAATGCCGAGCTGCGGTGGTGTGCCGGGTTCGAGCTTGGCGGCATCGCCGCGTGGTTCGAAATGGTAGGGTAGGTACACCTCTGCGTTGCTTACGCTCTTCCATCCGTGCAGAACCGAGTGCAGGCGATCGATTACTCGGCGAGAGACAAATAACCCACCACAGCCCTCGGGAGCGAGCAGCCATTTGTGACCACCCACGCACAGGAAGTCGATCCCGCTCTGTTCGACATGCATGTCGAGGGCGCCGACCCCCTGGATGCCGTCGACACACAAGAGAATGCCGCGCGCGTGACACAGCTCCGCAAGCTTGTGCAGGTTGGTGCGTGTTCCGTGACTCCAGTCGACGAAGCTGGCGGCAACGACGCGCGTGCGAGCATCGACAAGCTCCACTAAAGCCTGCATGTCGAGGCGGCCACGATTGCAGCCAAGCATGCGCGTTTCGACGCCATGACGACGCAGGTTCCACCAAGGATAAACGTTGGAAGGGTACTCGCCGTCGAGGGCAATGACATTGTCCCCGTTCCGCCATTCCAAGCCAGCAGCGACCAGGGAGATGGCCTCCGAGGTATTCTTGACGAAGGCAATCTCGTCCGCCCTGGCCCCAATCAAGCGCGCAAAGCTCCCCCGCACTTCCTCGCCGCGTACTTCCCACGCCTTGTAGTTGGTGGGGCTCAAGTGCAACGCTTCCTCGGCAAATCTTGCGATTGCCGTAGCGACGCGACGCGAAATGGGAGACACGCCGGCGTGGTTGAGATGTACACGTTCTGCGGTGATGGGGAACTCTCGGCGCCAGACGTCCCAGCTCATGCGCCCCTTGTATCGAGTTGACAGCAACCAGCCAACTACCGATAGGGTGCAGCCCCATGCTCCAACTAACCGTTACCGTAGGGATAACTCGCCGCGCCGACGTGTTCCTTGCCGAGCACGTGCCAGGGTGGTCACGGCGGACCGCTCAGCGAGCTTTGCTGGCTGGTGCTGTGGCACGAGTGGCGTCGCTGGCCCAAGCCCCGCGACGACTGCGCAAGGGGGATTTGCTGCAGGGCGGGGATGTACTCGAAGTTGATTCTGCCTGGATCGGTGCTCCACAAGCGCTGCCGAATCCTGATCTGCTCCTGCCCATTGTCTACGAGGATGATGACGTCGTGATTGTAGACAAGCCTGCGGGTATCAGCTCGGTGTCGTTGCGTCGTAGCGACACCAGGACAGTAGCCAACTTCCTCGTAGCCTATGATCCGGCGCTGGCTAGCGTTGGCTCACCGCTCGAAGGCGGATTGGTGCACCGGCTCGACACGCAAACCTCCGGCCTCTTGTTGGCAGCAAAGACGGCCGAGGCCCATCGTCACCTACGCCAGCAGCTCAGCGAACGTCAGGTCGAGAAGGAATATATCGCCATTGTGCATGGAGAGGTGCGGTCGCCAGGTTGGATCACGACGGCGATTGCCCACGATCGACAGCGCCGCGATCGCATGCGCATAGTGCATGACGCGCATGTGGGGCGCGCTGCGCACACCACCTACAAGCCCATGGCCAACCACCCCGGCATTTGGGCAGACGCGAATGCGGGAGCGTGTACGGTGCTACGTGTGCAAATCGCGACTGGTGTGATGCATCAAATCCGTGTGCATCTTGCCTCGGTTGGACACCCGGTGGTGGGAGATGAGCTTTACGGCAGTAGCGTCGCATTGTCCGGTGGACGCCACCTCTTGCATGCCAGCCGTCTGGCATTTCTGCAGCCGCGTAGCGGCGAACGTGTGGAAGTGCAGAGCCCTGCGCCGGAGGGCTTCGAATAGTACTATCGCTGCGGCATCAAGCCGCTGCCGTCTTGCCCTTGCTCTTGGCCTTGGCGCAGGCGGCGCACAGGTTGTTTAGGTTGTTGGGGTCCTCGATCAGGCCTTCATCCATGTTGTGGCAGATCTTGTGACACTCGCCGCAGATGAAATAGATGCCTTCGATGGTCTTGTTGATGCGCTCGCGGTTGAGAATGCGGCCGCGCAGTTTTTGGATGCGGATGCCGAGGAGATCCTCGTATTGGCGCTTGATCTTGCGTCGCCCGGCTTCGTCTTTTGGAAGCTCGCCGTCATCGGCCTCGGCGCCACCTTCCTCTTCGAAGATGCGTAGGCCTTTCTTCGCCTTTTCCTTCTTTGGCGTGCGACCCATGGGCGCTCTTCCCCTCTTAGGTGCGTTGGGTGTAGCCGCAGTTCTTGTCGCAAACCCAGAAGAAGCCCTTTGGGCCCCAACCCGTGTAGTAGGTGACGCGGCTTTCGGCGCCGCAGCTCGGGCACAGTCGCTTCTGTTGAACGTTGGCGCCTTTTTCAGCGGTTTTTGCCTTTTTCTCAGCCATTCGTAAGCTCCTTAGGTGATCCGCAGCGCCTCTCGCGCATAGGGTCTGAGCGCACGAGAAATCGTGCGGTTAGCGCCCTTGGCATCGGCGCGGCTCTTAGCCAAGGGGTCCAAATGTGTCAACGCGATGGCTGGCGCCGTCTCGCAGCGCACGCGGTAGGAATCGGTCTACCCAGCGCGGCCCAGCCGCAACCGAACTCTCGAGCTTGATTGAGGTGCGGATGGATGCGGTCGTTCAGGCTCGAACGAGACCGGCCACGCAGACTGGAGGCCGTAGACCGGAGGCTGTAGGTCGGAGGCAGATTCTATGCAAGTTCTTGGCGAACATCGCCGCGTATACTGAACCTTGCCGGGGGAATTTGAGCGTGCCGACAAAATTCGGATCTCTCGTTACACGGGCCAGCATTGCGGCTGGTTTCGATTTGCTGCTTTCCAGTCTCAGGCGAGGCTTGCGCCAGCGCCATCTTCGGGCAAACAGAGGCGCATGGTGCAAGGTTACGTACATCCAAGATTTTGGCGTGTGGCGCGGGCTCTCGAAACCCAGCTCCGGCAATCTCCGCAAGGAGGGGCGGCGGTTTGCGTGTATTACCACGGGGAGAAGGTCGTCGATGTATGGGGCGGGCGTCGCGATCGTCACGGGCATGCGTGGAATGCCGACACCATGTCGGTTTCGTTCTCGACCACCAAGGGGGTCGTCTCGACTTTGCTGCACATCTTTGCCGATCGAGGCCTAGTCGATTACGACGCGCCGGTCGCGCGTTACTGGCCGGAGTTTGCGCAAGCCGGCAAGGAGCGCATTACGGTACGCCAACTCCTCTGCCATGAGGCCGGGCTGTATCCCTTGCGTTCGCGCATTGATCATGTCGAGCGCATGCTCGATTGGGACTACATGGTCGACCTTTTGGCGCGTAGCGCTCCCGTGCATGAGCCGGGCAAAGCCAACGGCTATCACGCGCTCACCTACGGCTATCTCGTTGGCGAGATCATTCGCCGGGTGAGCGGACGCAGCCTACAGCAAGCCTTGAAGGAGGAAATCGCTGATCCGTTGCAGCTCGATGGTTTGTATATCGGCGTGCCCGAATCGGAGTTGCCGCGTGTCGCGCAGCTCTTCCCGGCGAAGCAACTGCAACGTTCTCCCGAGTCGTTCAAGCGCGTACTGCGTCCGTTGCAACGCATCCTATCGGCCTTCCGGGCTCCCATCGATTTACAGCGCATGGCGGATGCGTTGGTCCCCAACGGCATTGAGAACTTCGACTTCTCGGCGCCGCATGTGGTGCAACAACCCATCCCCGCCGCCAACGGCGTGTTCACGGCGCGTTCGCTGGCCAAGCTCTACGCAACCCTGGCCGACGGCGGCAGCTTTGGCGCAACGCAACTGCTTTCCTCCGCCACCGTGCATCGGCTCAGCGAGATTCAGAATCGTCGCATCGACCTGGTGGTTCCACTCCCCATGTATTGGCGTCTTGGCTACCACCGCGCCGCTACCATTCGCGGCACCGTTCATGGAGGTTTCGGTCACTTTGGCTTCGGCGGCTCCGGTGCCTGGGCCGATCCAAAGCGTCGCCTTGCCGTTGCCCTGACTCTCAACAGCGGTGTCGGCACCCCGTTCGGCGATCTGCGCATCCTGCGCATCGGTGCCGCCGCCATGGCTTGCGTGAGCCGCCATGCGAGTGGGTGAGAGAGTGCGGGCAAGCCAGGTTCGGGTAAGATTGACGCTTGGCGTCGATGGCCGTAGAACAATGGTCCTATGGCAAGCAGTTCCAACCTTGTGCGCCTCTCAAGGAATTATCAGGTGGCTGTCCCCAAGACAGTGCGTGACCAGCTTGGGCTCAAGCTTGGGGATGTGCTCGATACAAGTGTAGAAAAGGGTTCTCTTATTCTTCGACCCCACCCACCCACGGATCCAGGTCGCTTAGCAGCCGAGCGCGCCCGCGCCGGCGTCGGTGTTTCGCGTGCGTTTGATACGCCGACGGAACTCGTGGCCGACCTGCACGCCACGACGCAGCGCCTGAAGCGGACCCGCCGCCCCCGATAGGGCCGCGAAGGACTATGCGCGTCCGGCGTACGGTTGATTTTGATCGTGCCTACGCGGACGCGCCTGCAGCGGTACAAAGATGGTTTGACCAGCGCGTTCAGTTTCTAGCCGAGAGTTTTCTGCATCCCTCGTTACGTTCGAAGCCGTGGCCATCACACGGCATTGGCTGTTACCAGGCGAATCTAACCTTGGGCTGGCGCTTCTACTACCAACGCCAAGGGGACGAAGCGGTTGTTTACTGGATGCAGAAGCATCCCAAGAAGGGCGGCTAGCCAACCGCGGCTCAGGGATCAGAAGAATACGTTCATCTCGGCGAGCAGAACGTTTTGGTTGTGGTCGGGGCGTGATTTGACGCCATTGCCGACGCGGTAGAACAGGCGCGGTTGCAGGAAGCGATTGAGGAAGGGCTCGATGCCGAAGCTGACGCGGTTCTCGCTGTCATTGCCGCGGCTAGCCAGATCGCCGTCATCGTCGGCATAATCGAGGGCCGCCTTCAAGTTGAGCCAGTCGAATGCCAGGTAGTCGACCTCTCCGTAGAGAATGAAGCGGCCAATCGAGCGACCATTGGTGGTCGCGTTCTTGTCTTCGCGGAAATCCACTTCGCTCAGGAAGCTGAAGCGATCGATGTTGGTACCGGCAAAGAAGCCAAAGATGGTGGTTTGCGTCGAAGGTGGGCCGACACGCGAGAACGATACGCCCGTCAGCACGTTGCGCACCACCGGCAGCTCATCGAACAAGGTGTAGACGGTGCCGGTGACTTGCACGTCGCGATCGCCGCTAGGTCCGTCGGTTACCGCAATCATGGCGCTCACCGGCCCGGGCTCGATTCCGATTTCCACCCCGGCTTGCTGTTGATTGAAGCTGAAGCCACTGCTCACCGATCCATTGGTGCCACCGCGGATGAAGGCGCCATCGTCTTGCAACTGCAACCCATACGGCAAGAACATGCGCCCAGCTTTGATGAAGCCGTTCCACGGGAATACGCCCTTGAGCAGGGCGAAGGCTTCGCGATTGTCGGTCTGCGGCTGTAGGCGTTGGTCGACGTAGATCGTCAGCTTTTCTGGGATCAAGCGCAACTCGCCAAAGAGCACCGCTTGTGTCACGTCGAGATTGTTCTGCTCCAGGCGTCCGCGAAAGGCCTTGTTGTTGTCGACCCGGCCATTGACGCCTTTGTCCTGGAAGATGGCGGTGTTACTGACGCGCAGATTGCCGCCCATAGCGATGTAGGGATTGATCTCCCCGGTGAAGTACTCCGGAGGATTGGCGAGCTTCCCGAGGAAGCTCGGATAGCGCAACAGCTCCTTGGCGTGCGTGGCCACCAGGTCGCTACGCTTGCCGCCGCCGCTGACGTTGGTGTGGCAGCCGCTGCATTTTACGCCTTCGCGGACGGCGAGATACGGCTCGGCTTGTGCCACCCTGAGGGACAGCAGCACCCCGACACCGGCCAACACAGCAACGATAAATCGCCTCAGCCCGCCACTCGTGTGCGCGTCAATCCTGATCTGACCCTGCATCGGCTGCGAACCATGTCGCAAACCATAGATAGGGTCAAGCGCTCGATTAGGAGGTGTCCGGTGCGCCGGTTGCCGGTGCGGGGGGCGTCGTTCCCAAGCACCGACGCGTGAGTGCAGAGGGAAACCGTGTGGGTTTCCGGATACGCGATCCGGCGAAGACAAAATCGACGTTAGCTCTGGATTAGGGCCTGGGCAGGTTGTCTGGCGACGGCCCCACAGCGCGGCCGAGTGGCCGCAACCAAAGTCTGAAGGGCCGGAGCGGGCCGCGCAGGCAGTAGGCTGTAGACTGGAGGCCGTAGGTCGGAAGTCGGCGGTTCCATCATTTCCGTCCTACGGTCTACAGCCTCCGGTCCACGGCCTGGAAATCTTGAACGGCGTTCAAGAAGTTGGGGCTTCATAGTTTAGGGAACCTCTGCAAGAGTCCGTGCAAGTCGCCTCCCTGCGGGGTCGGGGTCGCTATCGGAATCGGTATCGATCTCATTTCACGCGGTCTCTCCCCACCCTTGTCGCGGCCGATTCCGATTCCGACCCCGAC
>CAZGSN010000101.1:0-5350 GCA_964528465.1 uncultured Binatia bacterium (SeqCode) | reverse complement strand
CCTGGGGGCCTTCCTCGTCGATACCGATCCTGCCTTCTCCGGTCTGCCTACGGCGCGCCATGAGGCGGCTTGTGCCTCCGGCAGCATCGCCATTCTGGCGGCTTCGGCCGAGATCGAGGCGGGTCGCTACGACCTGGCCATGGTGGTTGGCGTCGAGCAAATGAAGACGGTCGATCCCGGCCGCGGCGGCGATTTCCTCGGTACCGCAGCCTGGTACGAACGCGAGGCCAAGGGCATCGAGTTTCCATTTCCGAAACTGTTCGGGCGCCTCGGTGATGAGTACGACAAGCGCTACGGCTTGAAGGACGAGCACCTCGCGCACATCTCTGCCGTCAACTACTCCAACGCCAAACGCAATCCGCTGGCACAAACGCGCAACTGGTACATGACCGAAGATCACGCGCGCTCGCAGGACAAGTTCAACAGCATCATTGGCGGCCGCATCAAGATTTCCGACTGCTCGCAAGTAACCGACGGCTCGTGCGCCTTGTTCCTCGCCTCCGAGAAAGCAGCGCAAGCGCACGCCAAGAAGCGTGGCATCAAGCTGGAAGAAATTCCACGACTGCTGGGCTGGGGCCATCGCACGGCGCCCATCGAATTTGACACCAAGGTCGCCGAGAGCAAGAACAACCCCTACGTCTTGCCCCACACACGGCAGACGATTCTCGATGCCTTCAAGCGTGCGGGTCTCAAGGATGTGTGGGACGTGCAAGCCATCGAGACGCACGATTGCTTCACTACCTCCGAGTACATGGCCATCGACCACTTCGGCATCACCAAGCCGGGCGAAGCCTGGAAGGCCGTGGAAGACGGCACCATCGAGATGGGCGGCAAGATGCCGATCAACCCGAGCGGCGGCTTGATCGGGGCCGGCCATCCCGTGGGCTGCACGGGGGCACGCCAGGTCCTCGATGCCTACAAGCAGGTCAAAGGCCAGTGTGGCGAGTATCAGGTGGAAGGTGCCAAGCGCATTGCCACGCTGAACATCGGCGGCAGCGGCACCACCAGCGTCTCCTTCATCGTCGGCTGCTGATCCGCGTGGCGGTTGCCGACGAGGTTGCCGCGTTTGCGCGCGAGCGCCGTTACGCCGAGCCTACGCAGCAGCGTTGGTCGCAATTGAGCGACCACGACGCTGCTGCGTTGCTGCACTTGGCCCAGCCCTTACAACTCAGCGAAAACCAACTGCGCGACATCTGGCAATGGCTGGAGGACGTGGCACAGCGTGACCAACTCCCTCTGGCCAAGATCTTGGAGTCGCCGGCCCTTCAGTCTGTTTTGCGCAACCCGTTAGGTCGGGCCGAGAAGATCAAGGCCTTCAAGTCGAAGCTGCGGGAACTGCGCTTCCCGCAACTAGTGGCGGCCGAGCAACGAGCACGTCAGTTGATCTCGGCACTGGAGCTGCCGCGGCACGTAGCCGTCGAGCTACCGGCACATTTGGAAGGCGACAGCCTGCGTTTCTCCATCACCGCCAACAGCGCAAGCGCCTTGCAACAAGCAGCCACGGCCTTGCTTGCCGCAACCGCACACCCGCAATGCGCCGAGCTGTTTCACCTGCTCGAGGAAGCACCATGAATGCGGTGGTCGCTACTTGCGGGCCTGAGCGTGAGGTCGCGCCCTGGCAACCTACTTCGCTTTGGATCGAGCGCGTAGAAGAAGATTCCCTGCTGGCCCGGCGCGTTCGTAGCCGTTGTGGCGATGTGCCGACCAACGTGGTCGACGACCTAACCAGCATCGCGCGCCCAGCCAACTTTAGCGAAGGCAAGAGCCAGCTCGTCTTGCAGCGCCAGCGCGGCAGCTTCCTGCATCACTGCCCCGCCGGGGTCACCGGCATGGTGTGCTGCAACTACCTGGTGGCCAACTTCGCCTCCAATTGTCCGTACGATTGCACCTACTGCTTCTTGCAGGAGTACATCGCCAACAATCCGGTCACCAAGCTGTTCACCAATCCGCAGGACGGGCTCGCCGAAATCGACGGTGTATTACGAGCGCACCCGGAGCGAACGTTCCGCCTCGGCACCGGTGAGCTTGCCGACAGCCTCGCCTTGGATTGGCTCAGCGATCTGTCCTACGAGCTGGTCCCCTTCTTTGCCGAGCGGCGCAATGCCGTGCTCGAACTAAAGACCAAGAGCACTTGCATCGACAACCTCCTAAAGCTCGACCCCAAGGATCGTGTCGTCGTGTCGTGGTCAGTCAACGCCCCGCAGATAGTCCGCCAAGAAGAGCACGGCGCACCCTCACTGGAAGAGCGCGCCGCGGCAGCGCGGCGTGTGCAAGCGGCGGGCTACAAGATTGGATTTCACTTCGACCCGTTGGTTGCCCACGACGGCTGGGAGGAAGGCTACCGCCAGGCCATCGACATACTCCTGCGTGGCCTCGACCCCAAACGCATTGCGTGGATCAGTCTCGGCAGCCTGCGCCTCGGCCCAGCTTTGAAGCAGGCCATTCGAGGCCGCAAGGATCGAGGACGCATCCTCACCGGCGAACTCGTACCCGGTGCCGACGGCAAAGAACGGGTGTGGCGCGGCATGCGCGTCAAGATGTACCGCAAGATGCTGCAATGGCTACGCGAAGCCGAAGCCGCACTGCCCCTCTACATTTGCATGGAGCCAGCCGCAGTGTGGGAAAACGTCTTCGGGGAAGCACCCAGCGACCGTGAAGTAGCGCAACGCCTGATCGCCGCACATCACGAGATCCGGCCTAGAAGCTCCTCAGCCCGGCCGTCCGAAGCGTCATCAAGGGCAGACTCAAAGTAATCGCCAAGCAAACCATCGACGGACAATGCGTACGCGCCCCTAGCGAAACAGAGCGAAGAACAATTCCTGTGTTCTCTCTGTGTTCTCCTGTTGAGTCTGCACGGCATGGAACGGATCGGCGAGATTGCGCTTTTGTCCGCGGTAACCTCTTGTTACGGCCGGCGCGAGTTCTGCTTCGGAATTTGGGTGCGCCGACAAGAATCGGGACGTTTGTTTCACAGAGAAGAAGCGGGGAAAAGGCAAGCGCTCCATAGCAGCAAGTGCACGCTAGGCTCAGCCGCTGCGAGCATCGTTGTGATAGGAGGGACGCCATGACAAAGCTCGACGACGTCACCTCGTATTGCCAAGAACTCCTCGGCGGCGTCTACGACTGCGTCGATCGAATCATCCTCAACGGCTACTTGGCCTCGGGATCGTATGGTGCTGGGTTTCGCACTTGGTGGCGGCAACTCACCGGTGGCGACGAGACCTTCGACGAAGATCATCTCAAGCGTATGGCCGGGCGCTCTAGTCGACGTGTTCGTGCCTTCGCCCTCGAACACAGCCTGCCGTACATCCTACGTGAGAAAGTCATCAGGCCAGTGATCGCTGGGGCCGCCAGACCTCACCCCGCGCGTCCCCCCCAATTCATCCATCCGATTGATCAACACTACGACAATCTCCAACGCGAAATGCGACGTACCTTCGAGACCCTCAATCTTGCAGCATGAAATGCGCCCGTAGCTGACAACATGTTGGCGCGAAGGTAGAACTAGAGGCTCAGGAATGGCGCACTCACACCGGCGCCCCGGTGAGCCGCGAACCTTGAGCAGAGGATACCCAACAAGGGCGTGCAACCCCGCCAATGGATCGATAGACAGTCAGGCATGCGAGCAGCGGGAGGAGGCCAGCGATGATTGGTTCGGCCGAGGAGCTAACCGCGCTCTTCCGTGCGCACGTTTGTCAGACTTCCGATAGCCCGCTTGCGATTGTCGTCGAGCGAGCACAGGGCACGAAGATCTGGGGAAGCGATGGGCGCGAGTATCTCGATCTGCTCGCGGGCATGGGGGTGTGTAACATCGGGCATTCGCATCCGGCTGTCGTTGCGGCCATCGAGGGCCAAATGCGCAACTACTTGCACGTGTTCGTTTACGGAGAGTTGGTGCAGCAGCCGCAGGTAGAGCTGGCGCGCCGACTCGCCGCGTTAGCTCCGGGTGACTTGTCGGTGGTGTACTTCACCAACAGCGGCACCGAGGCCGTCGAGGGAGCGCTGAAGACCGCGCGCAAGCTCACGGAGCGCCCACGCTTCCTTGCCTTCGAAGGCTCGTTTCACGGCGACACCTTTGGTTCGCTGTCCGTGGGGGGCAACCCGCTCTATCGTCTCCCGTTCGAGCCGCTGCTGCCGATGGTGGAGCTTCTGCCCTTTGATGACGAGGCTGCCCTATCCCGCATCGACTCGAGCGTGGCAGCAGTCATCGTCGAGCCGGTGCAGGGTGAGGGCGGCGTGCGCATTCCCAGTCCGACATTTCTACCGGCCTTGCGACGGCGCTGTAGCGAGGTCGGGGCTTTGCTGATTGCCGATGAGGTGATCACCGGCTTTGGACGTACCGGCAAGCTCTTCGCTTGTGAGCACTGGGATGTCGTGCCCGACCTTCTCGTCGTTGCGAAAGCTCTCGGTGGCGGCATGCCCCTTGGCGCCTTTATCGGCACGCCGCAAGTGATGCGCACACTCTCTGAAGATCCGCCCTTGGCCCACGTCACGACGTTTGGTGGACATCCTGTTTCCTGCGCGGCGGGCCTTGCTGCCTTGGATGTCCTGCTCGAAGAACGACTTCCTCAGCGCGCCAAACACGCGGGGGAGGAATGGCTGCACGGCCTGCATGCTCTGTGTGGTCCAGTCGTACGCTGCGTGCGTGGCCTGGGGTTGCTGATGGCAATCGAGCTGCACGATGCGACGCTGACGCAGCGCTTTACCGCCGGCTGCTTGCAACGTGGGCTGCTGCTCAACTGGACCTTACACCGTGACACGGTAATCCGCCTGGCACCTCCGCTGACCATCGCCGACAGCGAACGTACACACGCCTTGGCCGTGATGCGGGAAGTTGTCGAGGAACTCGGGAAGAACGCGGGAGGTAGCGGAAGCATCGCCGGCTCAAGCGTAAGAGCCGAGGAGGATTGACGCTTGCGCCTGTGGCCGTACCTGCATCCGATCACGGCAGGCACTCTGACCGTGGTGTTGTTTTATGTGGGCTCGCTGGGTCTGCGGGCACGCAACGATCGCCGTCGTGCGGCACTGCTTCTGCGGCAACACCAGCGGCTGGCGACGCCGGTGTACTGGTTGGTTTTGCTGAGTTGGCTGGGCGGCGTGCTGTCGACTTGGGCGTTTCGTCACGACCTCGAACTGTTTGCCAGCACACACCTGCGGATTGGCCTGGCCCTGGTTGTGGCGATGACGGGTGGCGCGATCACCGCCAAGCGCATGCACCACGCAACTGCGCGTAACATGCACCCATGGTTTGGGATCGCCGCCGTCCTGCTCGCCGCAGCCCAAGTGTTTTTCGGCTTGCAGATCACGCCTTGACTCAAAGTTTCGAGTGCGGGCGGTGTCAGGGGCAGAG
>CAZGSN010000100.1:0-10899 GCA_964528465.1 uncultured Binatia bacterium (SeqCode) | reverse complement strand
CCGTCTCCAACTCAGATCTATCAATGGCTACAGGCAATGGGGACGCCGCGCCCCCGCGGCGCATGAGCCGGATTGCCCGCCCAAGCGATTTGGCGTGCAAAGCCCAGTTTTGCAGGAGAGGGCGGGGGTGAGGGCTCCAATTACGGTCTGAGCTTGGGAATGACGCCCCCCGCACCGGCGCACCGGTGCACCGGGCACCTGCGGATCCGGCGCTAGCGCCGGATCCGGAAAATCTGTTGCTGGTGTCAGGCATAGAGGATTTGGACTATATTCAACTTCCATGACGCGGCTGCAATGCTCCCCCGACGATCCTGTCGCGATTCTGAGCTTTCACAGTCACAGTGATCGGTCGTTTTTGGATGACCGCGAGCTAGCGCTGCTGTCGGGCGTATTGCAGGAAGAGGGCATTCGCAACGACCTTGTACTGGCCGTAATCCCTGCGCGCAGGGAGGGGGACGACGCGGGTGACATCGAGCAGCGGCTCACCGCGACGCTGGCGTCCTACAATCCTATCATCTTCGAGCGAGTGTGGAGTCCCGAGCTGATTGCGCGGTTGCGGCGAAGGCTTCCAGGCAAGGTATTCATCGGGTTGCGCGGGGAGCATGTGCTTCTCGACACTAGTCCGGCGGATATCTTTTGCGATCATGAGCCGGTTCGCATCGTTGCTTCTGTTGTGCAGTGGTTACGCGGCCAAGCCGACCTGCCGCCGGCGGGCATTCTGCTGCGCGCGGTGACACAGGACGCCAGCAGTGAGCCGGCTTGGCAGCAGCCGGAGGTCACCGCGGTAGTGGCCGAGCGTGCCCATGGCTACGCGCCAAACTTGCGCCCGGTAGTCGTCAATCCAGAGTTGCTGCCGCAGGTGCGGACCTTCTCGATCATGGGCAACAGTGGTTGTCCGTTTCAGTTGGATGCGCGCGAAAACCCGCTTTACGCCGGAACCAACATCCCTGGCGGGCAGGGGCGTGGATGTGCCTTCTGCACCACGGGCAATCACTACGAGGGCCGGCCGAATCCGGAAACGGCAGCCTTCGTCCTGCAGCAGATTCGGCACGTGCGCCAACAGGCTCCCGGGTTGGAGTTGCTGGTGCTCAAGGATCAGAATCCCTTCGGGTATCTCACGGAAGTCATCGAAGGTTGTGCGGAACAAGGGCTCAACGGCTTCAGCCTGTTGTTGGAGACGCGCGCCGAGTGGTTCTTGCGCAACGCTGCTCGTTTCGACCGCGCCCTGCGCATTGCAGATCGAATCGGGGTACGCATCGCGCCGTTTCTGGTGGGTATCGAGAGCTTCTCGCAGGCCGAACTCGATCGTTTCAACAAGGGCACGACAGCGGCAGCCAACATAGAATTTCTCGAGACCCTGTGGCGCTGGAAAGAGCAGTATGGAGAGGCCCTCGATCTCAGCCATGCTGCGTTTGGCTTCATCTTATTCTCGCCGTGGACAACGCTGGATGATTTGAAGACGAACCTGGAAGCCATTCGGCATACCCGGCTCGATCGTTTGCGCGGCAGCTTGTTGTTGTCGCGCGCCCGGCTGTATCCGGATACCGCGCTCTATTACTTGGCCGAGCGCGATGGCTTGCTTGCCGAGCAGTTCGAATCGCAAGACGACAACGCCTCGCAGCGCTACGGCTATTACCCCTCACGACCCTGGAAGCATCGGCATGCCGACGTGGCTCATTTTGCTGCACTGGCCACCGCGCTGAGCCAGCGCAACCACAATCGCGATGTGGTCAATCTCTTCCAAGCCTTGCTCGACGAGTTTCATAGGGCTGGGGCGGATTGGCAAACCATCACCGCTGCCAGAGTATGGGAGCAATACCAGCATCTTGGGGTAAAGCCGGATACCAAAACGCAGGCGGCAAGGTTGAGCCCGGCAAGTTCCGAGCTGCGAAGGCGCATTGGGCGCTTGTTGCAGCCGTTGTCGCTATCGGAGGAGTTTGCCGATGGCTGGCGTTTCGCCGACGTGCGTGCTCAGCGTGGCCACGTGCAAATCGAGCTGCAGCACGCCCACGATCCAAGCCTGCGCATCGACATCGTCCCGCGCAGCCAGGACCCGTGCTACCAGCGCTCCCGCCATTACGACATCCGTGCCGCGGCCCGCGACCTCACGCCCGCCCAGCAGCAGGCCCTCACCTCCCTAGCCCAAGCGATCCTCGCCAACGATAGATAGGTGCTTGCTCGCTGACTCCAAGCGCGAGATTGCACTCTTGGTCGTGCCCATGCGCTCGGCAACCGCGTCCTGCGTGAGACCAGCGCGAGCACGAGCCTTGAGCATTTGATCTGCCACCTGGTACTCGAGCGCGAGCGCGTGGATGGTGGAAGTTTGCCTTCCAAAAATTTTGTCGCACACCCGAACATCACTGTGGATTGGCTGTCTGGCGGTGCGGTGGTGTGCTCTTGCCATCGATCGCACAATTCGGCGATCCCGCGATAGTTGAGGTTTATCTCGGCCCTCTATTGGACCACCGTCGTCACCGCGGTAAGAGCGGGGCAATGGCATTACATGAGGAGCTGGTGCGGGAGATCGAGGCTGGCCCGTCGGGGCCGCAGGTCGGCGCGTTTTTCGACGTGGACCGGACCCTCATCGCTGTCTTCTCGGCATTTGAGTTCTTACGCGACGGTTTGAGCACGGGGCTGGTCGGACCGTGGCAGTTGCGTGATGCGGTGCTGACGGCGCTGCGCTTTCAACTGCAGCAAATCGGATTCTCGGCCTTCGTCAACGGCATCAGCGATATCTTGCGCGGACAGTCGGAGGCTGAGTTCGAGGCGACCGGCGGTCGCATTTTTGCGGAGCGGCTGGCGGGAGCGATCTACCCTGAGGCACGCGCTTTGGTCGAGGCCCACTTCCGCAAGGGGCACACCGTGGCTTTGGTGTCGGCGGCGACGAGATATCAGATCGAGCCGCTAGCGGAGGATCTGGGTATCGATCATGTCCTATGCACACAGTTGGAAGTGAGGGACGGCCGATTCACCGGCGAGGTCGTGCATCCGACGTGTTACGGCGACGGCAAGGCTCTGTACGCGCGACGACTGGCGAAGCGCCAACGTGTGCGTCTCGGGCAGAGCTACTTTTACACCGACAGTGATGAGGATTTGCCGTTGCTTGAGATTGTCGGCAAACCGCGCCCGCTCAACGCCAACCGCAGGCTGACCGAGATTGCCACGGCGCGTGGTTGGCCGGTGCGCCGCTTTCACAGTCGCGGAACTCCTAGTCTGACCGACGTCGTGCGCACGGGCTTGGCCGTGGGTAGTGTCGTGCCTTCGTTCTTGTTGGGTCTACCTGCTGCTGCGTTGGACGGGAGTTGGCGACGTGCGGTGAATCTGGCGGCTTCGACTTGGGGCGAACTAGGTACGGCGCTAGCGGGGATCGATGTGCGCGTGAGTGGCGAGGAGCATCTCTGGTCGCAACGGCCGGCGGTCTTTATTTTCAATCACCAGAGTGGCATCGACACCTTGCTGCTTGCCAAGTTGCTGCGTCGCGATTTCGTAGCCGTGGCCAAGCAGGAGATTCGTAGGAACCCGATCTTTGGTCCCGTGTTTGCCCTCAGCGGCACGGTGTTCATCGACCGCTTCGACCGCGAGAAGGCCATTGCCGCCCTGCAACCTGCTGTAGATGCTCTGCGGCAAGGGCTGTCGCTGACCATTGCCCCCGAAGGCACCCGCAGTCCGACGCCGCGGCTCGGCCGTTTCAAGAAAGGAGCGTTTCACTTGGCGATGACCGCCAAAGTCCCGATCGTGCCCATCGTCTTTCGCAACGCCCTCGATGCATTGCCGAAGCATGGCTTCATCGTGCGCCCCACCGTGATCGAAGCCGTCGTCCATCCACCCATTGCAACCGATCGCTGGACTGTAGACGATCTCGATCAGCGGATTGCCGATGTCCGCGGTCTCTTCCTCGAAACTCTGGGTCAGACCGATAAGTAGTGCTGGGGTGCTGGGGTGCGGAGGTGCGGTGCCGAATTCAACTGCGGTTGATCAGGCTTGCGGCTACGGCGGCGCCGAAGCCGTTGTCGATGTTCACGACCATGACGCCGGCGGCGCAGGAATTTAGCATGGCGAGCAGGGCGGCGAGGCCGCCGAAGCTGGCGCCGTAGCCGATGCTGGTGGGGACGGCGATGACGGGCCAGTCGACGAGACCCGCTACCACGCTGGGCAGTGCGCCTTCCATGCCGGCGACCACGATCAACACTGTCGCGGCGCGTAGGGCCTCTTGATGGGCCAAGAGGCGATGAATACCCGCGACACCGACATCGTGGATACGCTCGACGTGGTTGCCGAGAATCTCTGCGGTCAGAGCTGCTTCTTCCGCGACCGCAAGGTCGGATGTCCCTGCCGCTACTACCAGTACCGTGCCGCGTCCGTACGGCTGCGGCGGTTTGTGCAGCAGCGTGGCGATGCGTGCCATGGGGTAGTAGGTCAGCGAGGGCAGGGCGGCTTGCACTGCCGGAGCCGTGGCTGCGTCGAGGCGTGTGATCAGTACGTTATGTTCGTGATTGGCGAGACTGAGGGCAATGTCGGCGATCTGCTCCGCGGTTTTTCCAGAACCGAAGATCACCTCGGGAAATCCCGTCCGCAAGGCGCGGTGATGATCTACCTTGGCAAAACCCAGGTCTTCGAACGGTAAGCCGCGAAGCTGTTCCAGTGCTGTGTCGGCATCCATCTGTCCTTGTGCGACTTGCGTCAGCAATTCCCGCAGTCGGGTTGGATTCATAGTCGTTTCCTTCTAGCAGCCTATCGAAGAAGCCCCAGAGCCCGTTCGATAGAGTTCAGGACAGCTTCGAAACGGTGCTACGCGCCTCCTCAGCCCGAACCGAAGACCGAGTAGTCCGTTTGCGCTGAAGAGCCTCGCGGGGGCGTCTCGAAGCGCCCCGAAGTTTCTTGAGGAAGCTCTGCGCAACTCTCAGTCACTCCCGGAACAGACGGTCGCAAACCAACGCTCCCAACCCCGTCATCCCGACGAAAGCCGGGATTCAGTGCTGGAATGGCCGCCGATGCTGGCCTTTTGCCACTGGACCCCGGCTTTCGCCCTAATCCTTACCCACACATCGGCCCGCTGGACACCGGGGGCGATCGCCGCCAAAGAAGCCAACGCAGACACGCAAGCGAGGGAAGAGAGCAAGAAGAACGGAAGAATCAACAGGAGGCAACGGAGAACACTGAGAAAATCTTTTCAGTTTTTTGCAATTCTTCCTCTGTTCCCTCCGTGGCCTCCTGTTCAATTTCTTATTTTGGTTCCAGTCAACGGCCGGGATGCGGCATCCGTGAAATCCGGTGCGCCAGGCGAAGCCTGGTCGTTCTAATAACCTGAAAGGAGGTTGTCCTGATAATTGCCCGTTCATCAGGTAGCGAACCGAGCATGCATCGTAGCAATGCGATGGGTGAGGCCTCGGTGAGCAAACCCGCGAGCCGTAGCGCAAGCGAACTCAAAACAGCCTCGTTACACGAAATCGGAAGTGGCCAATCTTTCGGAGATGCCGAAGCCTGCCATCGATGGCGAAGCAATGGGCATATGCAGCCATCGAACTTCCCGGGGTGAGAGGAGACAGCGCGTGGGGACAGAACGGCCGAGGAACCTGGGAGGCCCGGCGTGAGGGATCAAAGAGATCCACGGCCTGTGCGGGAATCAATAACCGCCAGGACCGCGCGGCCGGGAGTCGGAGCGGCTCGTAGTAGCAAGGAAACGCCTAATCCGCGTGGAGCGAAGGGGCCGCAGCCGCAACGTGCTTCAGGAAGAGAAGGAGAGAACCGCTTGGACCGTAAAGGTCCCACTACGGGCGAGCCGGAAGTGATGGAAGAGGAGCACAAGAGAGCGCCGCTACCAGAGCTGACGGGGAAAGTCTCCCAACTCCGAGAGAAGCTGGGCCAGAAGGCCAAGCAGGAGCCGAAGTTCCGGTTTTACGCGTTGTACGACCGGATCTATCGGCGCGATGTGTTATGGGCCGCATGGGAACGGGTGCGAGCAAACAATGGCGCTCCCGGAATCGACGGTGAGAGAATCGAGGAGTACAAGCTCACCGAAGGAAAGGCGGAGCGAATGGTGGAGGAACTGCACCAGGAGCTACGTAGCAAGACCTATCGGCCCCAGGCAGTACGGCGCGTGTACATCAAGAAGGAGAACGGGAAGCTCAGACCGCTGGGCATACCGGTGGTGCGCGACCGAGTGGTGCAAACGGCAGCCCTGTTGATCCTGGAGCCGATCTTTGAGGCGGACTTCCTGGATTGCTCGTATGGGTTCCGTCCTGGCCGCTCGGCACACCAAGCTCTGGAAGAGATACGCGGTCATGTGAAGGCCGGGTATCAAGCGGTGTACGATGCGGACCTGAAGGGATACTTCGACTCGATACCGCACAATCAGTTGATGGCCTGTCTACGTATGCGAATCGTGGATAGGTCGGTACTCAACCTGATTCGCGCATGGTTGCAAGCACCGGTGGTGGAGCGGCCCGCCAAGCCAGGCGGGAGGCAAGCAGCCGGAAGGAGCAACAAGGAGAAGGGAACACCGCAGGGTGGGGTGATCTCACCACTGCTGGCCAATGTGTATCTGCACTGGTTCGACAAGGTGTTCCATGGCCGGCAAGGGCCGGGGAGATGGGCAAAGCTGGTGCGCTACGCCGATGATTTTGTTGTGCTGACGCGTGGACGCAGCTCGCGCACCATCGAGTTTATCGAGCAGAAGATCGAGTCCTGGTTAGGGTTGGAGATCAACCGGGAGAAGACGCGAACGGTGTCACTGTATGAACGAGGAGCAAGCCTAGACTTTCTGGGGTTCACGTTTCGGTACGATCGGGATCTGCGCGGAAGCAGCCATCGATATCTTAACGTGAGCGCATCGAAGAAGGCGCTGGCGAAGATGCGCAGCAAGCTGCACGAGGCCACCGGCAAGAAGGTGTGCTTCAAACCGCTGCCCTTTCTGATCCAAGACCTGAATCAATCTCTCAACGGCTGGGCGAACTACTTTAAGTACGGGTATCCACGGGTGGCCTTTCGGAAGATCAATTCGTACGTGCGTAGGCGGCTCACGCAACACGCACAACGTCGCAGCCAACGACCCTTTCGACCCAAGAAGGGAGTGACCTACTATGAACACTTCAAGCGGATGGGCTTGGTGTATCTGTAAGGCACAGTCGTCAACTTCCTGCGTTGCCCAAGGCGAGAGTTACGGCGAGAGCCGGATGCGGGAAATCCGCATGTCCGGTTCGACGAGGGGGGAGTGAGTTCGTGTGGCCTCGGCCAGTGGCTGCCCACATCGCTCACTCCTCTACTCTACTGGTCCAATGGGCCAATTCGGGCCTGGCTTTCTCGTCCGGTCCCGGTGTCCAGCACTAGGACTTGTGGGTAAGGCTAAGGGCTTTCGCCGGGGTGACGCTCAAGCGAAGACGCGTGCTCAGAAGTGGGTGTCGGAAACCGTGCAGGACCTATGCGGAGGTTCCTTGACGCCCAGCTAGCCCCGCGCAGCATGCTTACAGGCCGAGATTCTTGAGGCGATTGGCATGCTGGCGGAAGAGAGTCTTTGGATTCACCTCGAAGGGCGATACGAGGCCGAACAGCAGGTTCACTTCGTCGATGTGATTCTGGAAGTAGTCGTCGCGGATCACGTCGCCGAAGTGGGAGCTACAGCGGCCGACCAGTCCATCGTTGGCTTCGGGATAAACGAGGGAGGCGTATCCCAGGTAGTCATCCGACTCGTCGAGCGGATTGGTGTGGATGCCCGTTCCCGACCAGGAAAAGAAATGTATGCCGTTGGCTACGCCTGCCCCTTCGCCGCACGCGGTTGTCGGGACCCCGGCTGGATAGGTGGCGTTGAAGGTCGCCATTGCTTCCGAGGTCATCGCACGTATGGGCAGAATCGCGTCGTTCGGATTCGTCGATCCGGAAATGGTGGCGAGGATATTGCCCAAAGCATTGCCGAGCAAAGCAAGGACATCTTCCCCGAAACTCCCCTCGTGGAATGCGGCGGCCAGTAGGTCTGCAATTGCGGCGCCTTTGTGTGGGCTGGCGATGGTGGTGACCGAGGCGACCAGATCCGGGCGCACGGCGGCAATGTAGCGGGCGTCGAGGCCACCTTGGCTATGGCCGATGAGGTTTACCTTCGACTTGCCCGTCTGTGCCAGCAATTGCTCGATTTGCGGAATGGCCTGCTCGCCGCGCGCCTGCGGGCTATTCAATTGGCTCGTAGTCGCCACGGACACGGTGGCCCCGCCCTCCATCAGTGCCTCAGGGATTCCGTTCCAGTAATCAATCACGCCAAAGAGCGAGTCGAACCCAAAGAGCCCGTGCAGCAGCACGATCGGATATTGCGTGTTGGTGTACCCCGGAGCCTGGTAGCAGGACAAATTCTGGAGTCCGTTCACCGCGCCGGGTGAGTCGTCGCCGTTGCCGGAGTCGGCCCACTTGGAGGCATTGGTTTCGCGCTGCAGATTTTCGGTCGTCTTGACCAAAGAACGCCGGAAGTCGGTGGCCAGGCCCCAATCGCGGCCAATGTTGGGAGCCCCGATAAAGGCGGCGCCGAAGGTTCCTCGATTGGCGATAGTTCCCTCGTAGCTCACTGCATCAACGACGCCGTCCGTGGCATCGCGCAACAGGACGCCGTCGGCGCAGTCGAACAGGTTCGATAGCGAGCCCTCTTTTAGGTTGCTGTCTTGGCTGGGCATGTTGCCGAGCACCACATCGCACTTGCCATCAGATTCAATGTCGCCTGAGGTATTGTCGAAGCACACGACCACGAAGCCGGTTCCTTTGCCGGTATCGTCGCCGATGATTGTCCCGCTCGGCAGAGATGCTGTGAAGTAGGCCTCGCCTGCGTTGAGGCCACCACTCAGACACGGATTGAAGATGGTGCCAGTTCCGGCGCCTTCCACGGCGGAGAGCTTATAGCCGCTCAGATCAAGCCCGGCGGGCCCGGCGATCTCGACGAACTCTTCGTGGTCGCGGGTTGCGATCAGCAGGTCATAGCCGTCGTAGTTTACCTCGTTGATCCACGGGCGGATCAGCGCTCCGCCGCAGGCTCCATTGCTGCATTGATCACTCTGCGTGCAAGCGCTGCCGTCGTTGCAGGTGGCCGTGTTATTCAGGTGTTGGCAGGTGCCGTCGGTGCCGCATTTGTCGTCGGTGCAGAGGTTGCCGTCATTGTGGCAATCCGCGCCTGCTGCGGCGCGCAGGCAAGCAGGGCTGCAACAATCGTCGCTTTCGGCGTTACCGTCATCGCATTGTTCGCTGCCTTGGCGGATGCCGTCGCCACAAACGGGAGCTGTGGTGGGAGTCGGCGAGGCCGTAGCCGTGACCGTTTGCGTCGATGTTTGGGTCGCCGTCAGGGTTTGCGTCGGAAGTTCCGTGTGTGTGGCTGTGTGGGCGGGTGGCAGGGTGCGCGTTGGTGTGTGTGTCGGCGATTTGGTGAGTGTCGGTGTGCGTGTGGGTGTCGGTGAGATGGATGGTGTTTGTGTGGGTGGCTCCGTGGGTGGCACGCACGCCGTGGAAGGACCTACAGCGGTAACGCCACCGGCATCATTGCGTTCGAACTGTGTGGTGCGTGCGCAGTAGGTGGTGCCGCCGATGCGAAAGGAAATCTCGATCCAATCTACGGGCCCGGAAATCACGCGGTAGTTTTCCCCCTTGAGTTGCACCGTCAGCTCGCCCTCGCGGTATTGCAGCTTACGAACGCCGCCCGTGGACCCATCGGAATCGCGATAGCGAAAGGATCCGTTACGAGCGCTCCAACCTACGCATGGAAGCACGAGCCGTTCACTGGAATTGTTCGAGGAAGCAAGGAATAGCTCCGCGTCGTCTCCGCCGATGCATGTGGGATCGCCGGCGACGAGAAGGGCGGGGTCTCTTGCGATCTTGATCTTGGCGCCATCGGCGCTCACGGAGGAAGCCGAATCGCGAAATTTAGCTTGGCGCAGGCCGGTGAGGGTTACTTGCGCCTCGCCTCGGGTTACCGCGCTAGAGGCATGCCACAGCAGCGCGACAACGATCCACATCCTTCTCATTCTTGACAGCTCCTGATTGCCAAACACTTGGTTGGTGCTGTGTAGTCCAGTTCCGGGTCGTCTTGCAAGGAAAGGCACCCAGGCCAGGCATCCAGGGGCGTGCGTCATATTTGTTGGCTTTCATCCGGATCCACGGCCCCACGGCCACTGTGTCTTCGCCGCTCCGTGTAGCCGCGCGCGTGAGCGCGTGGATGGTGGAAGCTTGCCTCCCAACAAATTTTTCGCACACCCGGCATCCAGTAGGGGTCCAAGCTGCTGACGCGGTGACCGGTGGCCGGGTCTGCCCGCGGCGCCGGAGGGGGCAGCAATGGGTCATCGGTTCTTGGGTTTCTTGGTGCGGAGGATCGGGGGCGGGTCGGTGCGCCGCTTCCAGGTATGCCGGTGCCGGGCAGAAGACAGCACGATGCTCTCGAGACCCCTTAGGGTCGGTACATCTCCGCTGCGATACCTGACGCTGGGAAAATCCGCAACACAGCAGCGAGAAGTTGCAGAAATTCCGCATCAGGGTCGCTGGCTCTGCGCACGCGGTGAAATTCGGAATGCGATCAGTCTCTCCCCCTTACTGCTGCCGCGTCCGCATCACGACATCCTTCAGGTCGTAGACAATCCCCCTCTGCGGACCTGCATTGGCAATGCCGGGGAGGATGGCAGGCAGGCGGTGGCGAAAAACCCAAACACACCGCCGGACGTGAAGGGCTGCGAGACCGCTACCCACAAGCGATTAATCGTCAAAGACGGGCGTTAGCCTCAATGCGCATGATTCTTTTATCCGCAGATGACGCCGATGACGCAGGTCCTCGCTCATTGAGGCTTCGGGGCTACGATTGTGAGCACCCGTGGATGTTTGAGGTTGAGGCCGATGCTGATGAGATTGTGGTTTGCGACCAAGCGTTAGCCCTTGGCGGGTTCTCAT
>CAZGSN010000099.1:0-8398 GCA_964528465.1 uncultured Binatia bacterium (SeqCode) | reverse complement strand
CGGCCGCGCTGCGCCCCCAGCCACACCCAGAAATTGCCATGGCCGCTGCGGCTCCAATTGTCGAAGTTCACATTGTCCTTGAAATCGTTGAGGTAGATGCCAACAAGCACAACCTTGGGCTTGAACTGCACGCCGTAGCGCTCAAGAACACGCGCCTCGGCCAAGGTCGAGTAGCCGTTCACCCCCAACGTGCCGATCGATAGGTTGGTCTGTTGCGCCAGGTGCCGCACCCAGCAGGCTTCTGCCGGCACGTCATCACAGAGGGCAAAAGAATCGCCCACGGCGATGACGGAAAACGGAGGCTTGGCGCCGATTTCTCGAAAGCCGATGTCGCCCATTCCATAATTCGTCGTCTTGTAGGGAATGTTCCGTCCCTCGGAGGGGAAGAGGATGTCGACATTGGGCTTGAGCTTGTACCCGAGGTAGGGGTCACCGGTCATCATGTCCTGCCAACTACCACGCGCCGTGTAGACGCGATCGAGAATGCCGAACTCTTGCGGCAGGAGGCTGCGCGGGAGAACGCGCAAAGTCACTTCCGACATGAGCACGCCAATCGCCAAGCCGACCAGCATCTTCATTAGGCGCTGAATGGTTCGCTTCACCCGAGACTCCCCAAAACTAGCCCCTCGTGCATCGACATCGCTCGCTTCTCCTTCACTTCAAATTGCGCGGCACTCACGGCGTTGCGAGCCCCGCCTTTTTCAGGCACTCGGCGACGGCTGCACCGGCCAGAGCGTTGCCCTCATCGTTCCAGTGCCCACTCACGCGCAGATATAGTTGCTTGCCGCGATCGGCAACCGGCTGCAGGCTTGGGCGCAGGTCGCACGCAAGGATGTTGTGGTCGGCGCAGTGCTGGCGCACCACCTCCAGCGGGTGATCTGCCTCTTCGGGCACATCGCCCGTGACTCCACGCAAGTGATCACGAACCAGCCCCCAGTAGATCTCCTCCTTGGCTGGGATCAGAACCACCACCAAGGTTGCGTCGATGGCAGCCGCGCTCTGACGCATCTCCTCCAAGGCCCCGCGCATCAACTGCCAGCCGCGTTCGCGCCCCTGCCGGCGCTGCCGATCCGAATCCGGTAACCACCAGCGATCCATACGAAAAACGAAGTCGAGATCCCCCTGCTTGTAGGTAAACGTCTTCTTCGCCGACGCGCGGGTGGAGGCTTCGATGAGGCGATAGCTCTGCGAATGCTGGGTCAGCCACCGCGCTACTGGGCCACGCCCCTCGGCGTGGGTGCGCCAGACCCAAAAGTTTTCGTCACCACTCTCGAGCCAGTCGTCGAAATCCACATTGTCATTGAAGTCATTGGCAAATACTCCGACCAGGACGATGCGAGGGCGCAACGCCAGGCCGTAGCGTTTCAACAAGCGGGCCTCGGCCAGCGTCGAAAAGCCACTGACGCCCAAGCTCGCCACAGACAAGCCCGTCTCCTCACCGATCTTGCGAACCCAGCAGGCTTCCGCACTCACGTCATCGCAGAACGTAAACGAATCTCCGAGAGCAATGGCGTCGAACGGAGCTTTGGCACCGATGTCCCGAAAACCAACCTCGCCCAATCCGTAGCTCGTGGTCCGCACTTGAACGTTGCGTCCTTCGGATGGCATCCCAAGATCGAGGTTGGGTCGTGGGCGATAGCCAAGCTCCTGGTCGGGGAGCATCATTTTCTCCCACTTGGCGCGGCCGGCGTAGACGCGTTCCAATCCACGGAAGCCTGCTGGCAAGCTTCGAGGTAACAAGCGCGGAACAATCTCCACGATCGCCAAGCCAGCTACGCAGCCGAGCAGTAAGAGCGCCATGCCCCCAAGCACCCGCGCGGCCAAGGAGGAAGAACTAGCCTGTGGACGAGCACCCGCGCCCATGGTCATTCCAAGATCCGAGCGCGAGTGTTTAGCTCGCTGACTCTTCCATCCTCACGCCGGCGCTAGTCGAAGCGAGAAGGCGCGCAAGGAACTTCACGTTCTTGCTGGAATCAAAGTCTGCCAAGACACGGTGGCGCGCGGCGGTCCCGATACGCCGCCGCTCGGTTGCATCGGCCGCCAACTGGCGAATGGCAACCACGATTTCATCGACCCGATTCGGCGGCACCAAGAATCCTGTCACGCCATCTTCCACCAACTCCTCGGCACCCGGGATTCGCGAAGCTACCACGGGCAACCCAGCCGCCATGGCTTCGACCACGACATTGGCAATGACATCGCGGCGACCCGACTTGCCGCCAAGTTCGCTGGCCAGCGCAAACACATCCGCCTCGCCAAACAAGCGGGCTACTTGCGCGTGCGGTTGCGCGCCGAGCAACTGCACATGCCCGGTGAGCTGAAGCTCCGCGATCTGTTCCTCCAATTGCGACCGCCGCGGCCCTTCGCCAACGATCCGACACTCGACCGGGATACCCTCCGCCCGGAGGCGTGCACAGGCTTCGACCAAGAGGTGCATGCCTTTGTACCGCTCTAGTTGGCCGCAGGACACTACAAGAAGCCGGTCCTGCGCCTGCTCGTTCTCGGGCTTAGGCACGAAGCGCTCGACGTTGACGCCGTGGTAGCTAACCAGCACTTTCTTGCCGAGTTCCCCGCCGGCAAGTTCCGTCAGATACGCGGCATTGGTCTTCGCACAAGTTACAACAAACTCGGCCGCCGCCAGCTTGGCCGGCAGCATGCGGGAAATCATGTAGATGTCGTAGGCGTGGGCACTGATACTGAAGGGCATTCCCGAGACGTAGCGCACCACCAGGGCAATGGTGGCCGGGTAGGTTGCCCAGTGCACATGTAGGTGGCGAATGCCATCGGCCGTCAGTCGCTCGGCAAGTTCGATGGCTTGCGGCACCAGCACCAAGGATTTCAAGAGATAGAGCACCGGCTGCCGGTTGAACCATCCGCGCAAGCGCTCGCGTAGTTTGAGTGGGCGAGCCTCCCATCCCGGTATCGGCGGAGCAACCACCCCGGTGCGCCAGGCCTGCACCACCGCCCAATAGGCCCCGAAGTATCGCCACGGCTGCTTGCGCAGAAAACGCAGGTTGGCCGCAAGCACGCGACCCGACAGAATCCTCGGAAGATAGGTGACCGTCGCGCGAATCTGCTCCCCTTCGGGCTGCTGTTTATCGGTACCGGCGCGCAACGAGTAGATTTTGGGGGTCACCCCGTTCTTGTGCAGACCCAGAACTTCCCAAAGCACGAAAGTCTGGTGGAACACCGGAAATGCCGGGAATAGATAGGCCAAGCCAGAGGTCACGACGCCATCACTCCCGAAGATTCGTCAGCGAAGCGCAAGATCCCTGCGGCCTTACGCCAGAAGACTTGATTGGCGCCGCGGCGATCGCTCCAGGTTAGAAGCGAACGACGAATCGCAGCAGACTTCATCAAGGCTCGAAACAAGGGATGAAACACCACGCGCTGGCGTATTGGGCGGGCTCGGAAGCCCATGCCGAATTTGAACTCGTCCAAAGGTCCTACCGGCTCAAGAGACTCAAGCCCGAAGGTAATCTCGGGCACACCGCGCTTACGAATCATTTCCTCGGTGATGGAATAGATCAGCGCATTGTTCGGGTAGGAGCCAAGGAACTCACTGCGCGAGCGTGCCAGCAGGAACTCCACGCTTTCGTCGAAGGAAGCAGTGATGAGAAAGGCCGCCAGCTCTTCGCCGCAGAAAGCACCCCAACCTTCGAATCCCGGGGTACCCTGCGCCGCAGCAAAGAATCGTTCCCAACGCCCGTCGTCGAACACCCCTTCTCTGCCTTGTCGTGAAGTCGTGTCCGCGTTGGCTTCCCTCCCCATTTGTGAGATTTCGCTCAGGGCAAGCGGGCGGACCTCACAGCGCTTGAGGCCACGTCGCACTTTGCTGCGGACATTGCCGCTGAGAGCCTCGAGACTGAAATCGGGGTTGTCACAAACTATCTGGTAGCTGAGCCGACCGGGACCGGAGAGCGGGCTGGGGTAGCGTGCCCCAAGGCACGGAAAGCAGCGCCACAACTGCGACAGCTCCTGGATCGGCGGGGCGATGGTACGGTGCGAGGGCGCGCTCAGATAGAAATACCGGCTCGCGTCGAACCAATACGTCGACGGAGTAGACACTACCCGATGCCCCATCGCCAGCAAGAAGCTGGCGTAGGCAGATGCATCCACGACAATGATTCCTTAACGGTGTTTCAGTACGAGTAAGCGAGCGCAGCCCGCCGCTCGGTTTCGACGATCAGGCGCCGCGCGACCACAGAAATTCCTACCAACATGAACAGGATCACCAACTGCCAAAGGTCGGCTACGGCAGAAAAGAAGATCAACACCAGCAAGTTCACCCGGGCGCTCTTCACCACCCAGGCGATTTCGCCCAGCGGTGAGCCGGGTGCATCGACATAGCGCTCACAGCGCACGAGGTTGCGCCAGGTGAGAAACAACAACAACACAAAAGCACCGAGGCACAGCGGGCCACCTTCGACCAGGGCTAGGATGTAGGAGTTGTGTGGTGAACCGATGGAATAGCCCGGGTCGTTGAGGAAGCGGATGGCTGCCCAATTCCCCATCCCCACTCCAAGCAGGGGGTTGTCCGGGAGCATTTCGGCCGCAATCTGCAAAACAAATTCGCGGCGCTCGATGGAAGCCGATCCCTCCCCGCTTTGCGCTCCCTGCGTACCGGGCAGGTTTACAATTCGCTCCAAGCTTTTTTCAGGGACAAAGCGCACCACCAAGAGGAACAACAAAATGCCGGCAAGTATGAAACTCAGTATCCGGCGCACATCAAAGCCACCGTTCACCATGATCGCGGTCACGCACACAATCAGCCCCAACAAACCGCTGCGCGAAGCAGTCATGAAAACGGCCAGAGACAGCAAGGCAATCGTGACGAGGGCAAGGTAATTCACGGCACGCGAGCGCAGCGATTGGCTTAGAAACCACAGACCAGCAATGGCAAGGACGGCGAACATGGCTAGGCGGTTGGGATTTCCAGCCGCACGGATCAAGCCGATCTGACCGGACACCATGTCGGTAACTTCCGTCGAAGCGCGGTAGCCCTTTAAACCGCCACCGAGCAAGACGCCCTGCACCCCGGTCATTGCCGTGATCACCATGAACGCAATTGCCAACACATAGATCATTCGCAGATGGCCCGGCTTGCGGATGTAGACGATGAAGAACAGGGTGAAGGCCACACGGTTCGTGAACGTACGCAAGCCTTCCGCAAAGTAGAAACCCGGGCCGAGGAGCTTCAACTGGAGCGCGTCGGGCCCGTTGATTCGTTCCGACAAGAAGTACATGGCGACGACGAAGAACAGCAACTGCACTTCGCGGGTGCGCATGAACCACCAATCGCCATCTCGATAAAGCTCGTAGATGATCATCGCACCGAAAATGCCACCAAGAACGTTATTGATGGTCAGGTATCCCGAGCCTTGCAGGGCCTTTGGATACGCCATCAAGAACGTCGACAGGAACAGAGCGATGCCGTATTCGGGACGCGCGACAATCGCGGCCAACACCACCAAGCCAAGGACTGGCAAGGCAGCAGCGGGACCCAGAAAAGCTGCGCCAATCCCTAGAATGCCGGCAAGCACAAGTACCCCGGCACGCGACCCAATCTCAGGTACGGGGCGTGGCCTGTGAATCACCTCTTGCACGGATGCCTCGGAAATTTAGAAAGCGTTTTCCAGGAACGCAGGGATATAAGAACGGCGTCGATTGAGCACGACACCCAAAATCCTCGCGCCAACCTTATCGAGCTGGCGCTTCGCCGACTCAGCCTCGTGCAGCGGCGTAACATCGGCTTCGACGACCAGAATGACACCATCGACCTTGGTTGCCAGAACGCTCGTGTCTGCGTAGCTATTGATCGGAGGCGCATCCACCACAATGAAGTCAAACTGGGAATGCAGCCGCGCCAGCAAAGCGTCGATCATCTCCAAGTCCATGGGCTGGCTCGGGGGAGGGCCCGCCGCGATGACCGACAGATTCGCCTCTTCCAGGCGAGTTACCAGGGCCTCCGGTGCTACTCGCCCGGCGATGAAGTCGATCAGTCCTGATGTAGTGGTAACGGGGAGAATCGCCGTGAAACAAGGTGTGCGCAGGTTGGCTTCCAGTAGCAGTACCCGCGCTTCACGCTCCTTCGCCAAGGCGTTAGCCAAGCCTACCGCTACCGTGGTTGCCCCTTCGCCGTGGCGCGGGGCCGCCACCAACACCGTATGCAAGCCAGAAGGCACGGCGATGGATACAAGGCTCGCCCGCAGCTTCTGGTATTCCTCTTGTACGACTCCTTGACCGCCCCCATCGACAAGAGAGGAGGGGCGCTGCGGGGACCGCGTACGTTCACGGTCCTGCTCCGCCTTACGCAGAGCTTCGTAGATCTTGCTCACTTTCTTCTCACCAGCTCTTAAGCTCTGGGGACTTCACTGATACTGGCCAGAAGTGGCAGGCCCAAGTGCCGGCTCACGTCAGACTCGGAACGCAACGAGCGGCCCATGTACTCCCGCCCAAACGCGCCGGCAATACCAACAACAAGTCCGGCAACGATCGAAAGCATGGCGGAAGCCCCTTGCGCTCCCGCTCGCGGCAGGGGAAGCGCCGGCCGCTGCACGACGTCGACGTTCACCAGACGCTGCTCATCCATGGCCTGGCTGATGCGCGCCTCTTGCAGCCGCTTGACGTAGAGATCGTAGGTATCGCGATGGTGCTTGGCCTCCTGCTCCAAGCGATCATACTCCACACCTTTCTGGCGCAGAGAAATGAGCTGTCGATTGATGCGACTCACTTCCTCATCCAAAGTCGCTTGCCGCGCACGTTGCTCGCGCAGCGAACTCTCAATATCCAACATGATACGCAAGCGCTCTTCGCGAATCGGATTACTGTTGTAGAGCTGATTTGAAACGATGGTGGGGCGCTCGCGCAGCTCGTTTTCGAGACGCGACTGCAGATCGGAGATCTCCTCGGTGTTATCGCGCAGGTGACGGTCCTTATCGGTGTACTTGCGCATCAAGGTGATACGATCCACCTCACGATCGACCAACTGCGTGGTGAGCTGCGTCACCACGGGATTGACCTCCAGCGACTGGGAACGCTTCACCACCTCGGGCTGGGCCGCGATCTGGTCGCGCACCACGCGCATACGCTCTTCCAGGCCAGAGATATTCGTCGTGACCTCGCGCAACACAGCGTTCAGCTCGTTGGAAACCTTGAGCGCACCCGCCATCTCCTCCTTGGGAGATACGATGCCCTCGCGCTCACTAAACGTGAGCAGGGTTTGATCAGCCTTGCGAACCTGCTGGTCGAGATCACGCAACTGATCGTCATAGAACCGCAGCAATCCCTTGGGGCTGTGCACGGTGGAATGATAGCTGAGGTACTCGTCCACGACGCGATTGACGATGCGCGCAGCATGCATCGCGTCGGCCGCCGCGTAGTCAATTTGAATGACGTTGGAGGAGCGGATCGGCGTCACCCGTAGTTCTCCGGAAAGGCGCAGCACCTCCTGACCGAAGGTCAGCGAGACTTGCTCCAAATGCGGCGCCGCACTGCCGTCACCAGCCACGGCCAACTGCCGCACCACCCGCTCTAAGAGGTCGCGGCTACTGATGACCTGCACCTCTGAGTTTACCAACGACTCATTGAGCTGGATGTTTTCGAGCTTGGTTTGATCGGTGGGCTGCAGGGTCGGGTCCAAGCGTTGGCTGGAGATCATCACCTTCGCGGTCGCTTGAAACATCGGCTTGTTTAGAATCGCGGTCAGAGCGCCCGGAAGCGCCACCACGACAAACAACCCCAGAATCAGCCGCCAACGTTTGAACAGAACATGAAAGATGTCGCGAATCTGCTCGCTGCCTGATTGCCCCCACCCACCGTCGGCGTTGAAGCCGTTGAAGTTTGTATTCGAGTTCGCGTTGCCTTGGGCGTTAGCACCCGCATTGCCGTGAATGTTGACATTGACGTTGCCGTGGCGGCCATTGGGGCGATCTCGACGTCCGGAATCGTGAGCCATCAGTTAGTCTACCTCAGGTTCCTAGCTAAAAGGTCGTCCCGGCGCCGATGCGTGGCGGAATCGGCAGAACATCACGGATATAAAGCCGCACGAATGTATTGACGTCACCGATGAAATCTCGCGGCACATAAAGCATGTCCCCACTCGCCAACTGCGTGGCTTCCGGCGAACCGTCGCTCAAAGGGCCTGTGAAATCGAGCCTGGTCCCCTGGTCGTAGCCACGCGAGGCGGACAGGCGCAGGACACTGTCTGACCGTGCCGTATCCGTAAACCCACCCCGGTCGAAGATTGCTTGCAACGGCGTCATCCCTTCCCGAAAGATCACGAACCCAGGAGCACGTACTTCTCCACCGACATACACCTTGGATTCTGCCACCTCGGCAACCAACACCGAGATCTCCGGATCGCGCAAGCGGTCGCTGCTCTTCTCTTTGATGAGGT
>CAZGSN010000098.1:0-4142 GCA_964528465.1 uncultured Binatia bacterium (SeqCode) | reverse complement strand
GCGGCCGATTCCGACCCCGACCCCGATTCTGATTCCGACCCCGATCTGGCTACAGGGCTACTTGTGCAGAGCTTCCTTGGTACGGCCTCGTGGCCGCAAGCACATCGTAGGCGCATCCGGAAGCCCGCACGGTCTACCCCTGGTCCGGCGCGCCTGATTTTGGGGTACGCAGCACTCCGCACCGGCGAACCGGCGCACCATGCACCCCCAGCTCCAGCGTTGGCGCCGGATACGGGTTACCCTTGGTGGATTGTAGGGGCAGGAGGGTATGTGATATTCGACCCCGAGTCTTTGAGGAGGAATTGGGGATGTGGAGCCTGACCTGTCGTGTTTTCCGTGTGTTTGTCCTTGTCTCGTTGGTTGCGGGTGCCGCGCTTCCCGCCAGTGCGGGCCTATTGGAGTGTGGGCCGGTCAGCGGCTTGGAGCGGATCAGTCGTGCCATCGGTGGCGGTGCCGCGGATGATCGTAGTCTTCTGCCGGCGGTGAATGCCGATGGTTGCGTCATCGCCTTCAAGTCGTACGCTTCCAACCTGGTCGATAACGACACCAACGCCAAGGTAGATGTGTTTGCCTTCGACCGTGTCAGCGGCGGCATCGAACGGGTGCCCATACGGCCGGCCACTGGGTCGAGTGGCAACCCCAACGACAACAGCTTTCCCCCAGCTCTTAGTGCAGACGGCTCGATCGTGGCCTTTGCCTCGTTGGCCAACAACCTCACGCCGGGAGACTTCAACAGCGACGCCGATTTGTTCGTGTACGATCGGCCAGCACAGGCGACAGTCATCTTGACCCTTCGCGACGACGGTGAGTTGGGTGGAGGTGCCCCCGACCTTCCTCCGAGCTTGAGCGGGGATGGTCGCTTCGTTGTCTTCTCTGCCTCGTCGGAGAAGATCGTCGACAACGATGGCAACCAAGCGAACGACGTCTTTGCGTATGACCGCGAAACGCAGCAGACCGAACTGATCAGTGTTGCCACCACGGGATCGAGCCAAGGGCGGCCGGCAAACCGAGCCAGCAACGGCGGCATTATCAGCAGCGACGGCTGCTGGGTGGCGTTTTACTCGGATGCCAGCAACGTCGTGGCTGCCGATCGCAATGACGTGCGCGATGTGTTTCTCCGCAATCGCTGTGCGGGGAATACGCAACGCGTGAGCGTCGCCACGGACGGCAGCGAGGGCAACGCCGCGAGCCAAGCGGCGGGCTTCCTGCCGGGTATCAGTGGCGACGGCCAGCTCGTTGTCTTCAGCTCTGATGCTAGCAACCTGGATGCGGGGGATGACAACGCTGTCGCCGACGTGTTTCTGCGCGATGTCGCTAACCAGACCACCCGCCGCCTCAGCGTGGGACGAAGCGGCGAGAGTGGAAATGGGGCTAGCCAATTCCCAGCCCTAAGCGCCGATGGACGTTTCGTGGCCTTCCAGTCGGCAGCTTCGAATCTGGTCGAGGGCGATACCAACGGCGTCGTCGACGTCTTCGTTCTCAAACTGGAGACGGGTGAGATTCGTCGCATCGAGGGGCCTGCCGAACCCAACGGCAATAGCACTGCGCCGCAGCTCAACGCCGATGGGACGATCGTTGCCTTCCAGTCGGATGCCAGTAATCTGACCAGCGACGATAGCAACGGTACGGGCGATGTGTTCGCCGCTGCCAACAGCTTGGCTTTGCCACCGACACCATTCCCGACGACGGCGACGCTGACTCCTACACGTACACCTACGAGCACTCCGAGTGTCACGCCAACGATAACGCTAACACCCGCGCCGCCAACTGGGACGATTACGCCCACTGCTACGCAGACACCAACGCACACACGCACGCGAACGGTTACCGGCACCGCGACGGCTCGCCCCACGGCCACCACAGGACCATCCGACGAGGATGGCTGTAGCTGCCGGGTCGACCCGCAGACCGGAGAACCCGCTAGCTCCGCTCCACTGGCGATGGCACTGCTGCCCTTGGCCGGCTGGCTCTTGCGCCGGCGTCGCTTACTGCGTGCAGTCCGTCGAGCCTGATCCGTCGTCAGTCGTCCATGTCCCTGCTCGCAACTGCCGAGCTCGCTAGCGAGCTGCACCGCATTGGAGTCCTCCGCTTCGGTGATTTCGTTCTGAAGGATGGCCGCCATTCCCCTTTCTACGTCGACTTGCGCGTGCTGATTGCGCATCCTGACGTGTTGCGGCGAGTGGCGTCGGCGATGCTCGAGCGCACCGCCACTGTTGCCTACGACTGCATTGCGGGTATCCCTTACGCCGGCTTGCCTCTGGCTGTGGCGATGTCCCTCGAGAGTGGACGCCCCTTGGTCTACCCGCGCAAGGAAGCCAAGTCCTACGGAACAAAGAAACTCGTGGAAGGCGTCTTCCAAGCCGGAGATCGCGCGCTGGTAGTCGATGATGTCATCACGACCGGCGGAGCCAAGCTCGAAGCCATCGCCCCGCTACGTGAGGTAGGGCTGTTGGTGTCCGATGTGGTGGTGGTGGTCGATCGGGAGCAGTCCGGTGCGGAAAGCTTGGCGGCGGCTGGTCTGCGCCTGCACAGCGTTGGCAAGATCTCGGCTCTCTTGGCGGCCTTGCGAGAGAGTGGCGCAATCAGCGACGACGATAATCAACGTGCTCTTGCTTTTCTTGGTAGTTGAAGCGACGCCCGCGCTCGTTGCTGCCCGCATACGGCGACGCTAAGCGCAGCAGCCTCTATGTCAAAGGTGAATCGCTTTCGTCACCGCGGCCTACGCGTTTTGCAGCAACACATGCCCGGGCCCCTTACGGCCATTGCTCTTTCGATTCGTGCCGGAGCGCGTTTCGATGGCAAGCACCCGGGCATTGCCCACATGGCGGAGCACATGCTCTTTCAGGGAACCCGCTCCCTCGATCAAGTGGCGCTCAACCGCCTTGCCGCAGAGCTTGGCGGCGAACACAACGCCGACACCGGTTACGAGACGATTTCCCTCACCTTTGAGGTCTTCAATGAGGATGTGCCGGCGGCGTTAGGACTGCTCGCGGAGCAGTTTTACCACAGCCGCATCGAGGATGACCGCTTTCGCAAGGAGCGACGCGTTGTCATCGACGAAATTCGCGGCCGTCTCGATGATCCTGCCGATCGTCTGCACAGCCGAGCTTGGGCGCGCTTTTTCCAGGACTCCCTCGGCCATCCCGTGTGCGGCAGTATCCAGAGCATTCGCAGCATGGACACGCGTGTGGTTGGCGCCTTCATTCGCCGCCATTTCTGCCATGCGCAAAGCGCCTTGGCGGTTGTTGGCGGTGTGCGGCCCGATGCCGTGAAGACAGCGGTGCGCCGGCACTTTTCCGATGGGCGCGATGGCGAGGCGGTGCAGCCTCCGGCCGTGCGCCTCGCGGCAAATGGTCGCATGCGATTGCGCGGCGGCGGCGGTCAAGCATACCTAACGAAGATGATGGCCGTGCCGCGCGAACCGCGGCGTCTGATTGCGGTTGGCATTGCTCTCGATCTCGTCGGTTCCGATCCGGACAGTCGCTTGTTCCAGGAGGTGCGCGAGCGTCTCGGTCTTGGATACGAGGTGTCGGCTGGGCTCGATTTCGGATCGGACTGGGCCGTGGCGCAAGTATCGGCCAGCTCAGCGCGGGGCGCGGCGAAGCGTTTGGAGAAGGCTGTCGAGGATACCTGCCAAAGAGCCGCGGAGCATGGCTTCTCGGCGGAGGAACTCCAGCGTGCACGCAAGAAGATCCGCTACCGCTATGCCTCACTGGCCGAGAGCCGATTCGACCGCGCCCTGGCGCTGGCAGAGGCAACACTCACTGGAGTGCCGCTGCCGGAGGAATCGCAGCGCATCGTAGAAGAGCTGACGCAGAGAGAGATTGAAGCCGCCTGGCGTGCTGCGGTGAGTGGGCATACGCTGACCGCTGTGATCGCAGACTAGTGCGATCGAGGAAGATGCCAGCGCTCAGGGTTGCGTTTGGTCCGTCGGCGCGCAATTGCCAGAACTGCCTCAAGCCTTGGAGATGCTAGTGCAGAACTGCCTGAATCTCGTGGATCTGCGTGTGCGCGTACTCGTAATTGGGGTTTAGGGCCAAAGCCTTCTGAAACTCTTGCAGGGCGCGCACGAGCCAGCCCTTAGCGCGGTAGACTCGGCCGAGGTTGCAGTGTGGGTAGTGGCGCGGCTCGTAGCGTGGTGC
>CAZGSN010000097.1:0-10837 GCA_964528465.1 uncultured Binatia bacterium (SeqCode) | reverse complement strand
CAAGGGGCTGGATAGCGGCGGCGTGGTGGTGGGGGACGAAGTGACCATCACCATTGATGTCGAGCTGGTGAAGAAGTAGGTGTGTTTCCGGTAAGCCGGTGCGCCGGTGTACCGGTGCGAATTTCTTGGATACTGATGGCAAGTCGAGACGAACCCGAATGGTGCGGAGCGATGAGGGAACCTCTGCATAAGTCCAGCACGGTTCCCGGCACCTACTTCTGAGCCCGCGTCTTCGTTCGAACGTCACCCCGGCGAAAGCCCTGAGCCTTACCCACAAATCGGCCCGCTGGACACCGGAGGCGATCGGCGCAGACAAAAGAAGCCAACGCAGAGGCGTAAGCGAGCGAAGCGCGCATGAAAAACTGACGAATCAACAGGAGGCAACGGAGGGAACAGAGAAAGTCTCTTCAGTTTCTTGCAATTCTTCCTCTGTTCCCTCCGTGGCCTCCTGTTCAATCTCTTATTTTGGTTCCGGCCAACGGTCGGGCTGCGGCATCCGTCAAATCAGCGGTTCGCCTTGCGACGATGCCGATGCGTGTACGCAGGATACGTGCACGGAACCTGGATCGTGCCAGCACGAGGTGGTGGTCGAGTCACGTACTTGCGGCAATTGTTTGGACGAGACTGACAACGACAGCGACGGCGATGTGGATGCCGACGACTCCGGTTGTGCGACGCTGTCCGAGTCGCAGCACTTCGCCATCGTCGGTCGTGCCACTACCGGCAAGAGCGTGTTCTTGGGTGGTCAGTTCCTGCTCGATTCCATCGACGGCAGCATCGTGGACTCGCCTGCGCCCTTCCCCATCGGCCCGTCACGCGGCGGTGTCTGCGGCGAGGCTACCGTCGAGCTTTTGTCGGCCGTGCAGATTCGTGGCTCTTTGGCCGGTGCTGCCAATCAAAAGATCAAGCTGGGCAGTGGCGGCGACGTCAATATCGGCAACTACTTCGTCGATGCATCGTCGACGACGAGAGTTCTGGCCGGCATGGCTCCTGTGGTCGGACCCGGCACCTGCACGGGAGATGCGAGCGCCTGCACCATCGACATCGACTGCGCGCCCCCAGGGTCGACATGCGAGGGGTTGTTCTTGGACAGTCCGGGTAATCCCTACGTCGACCACCTCGGCACGCACGACGAATTCACGCGTTGCAGCAACGCCAAGGCGGCGCTGATTGCGGACGCGATGTACTTGTACAACCTCCCGGCGCAGGTGCTGCCGCCTATCCAGCACAAGCTGGGTGACCCGCAGCCGTTGCCGGTGCTCAGCGGGCCCGGGCCGCACATCCTGCATACCAGCTCCGTACGTGTTTCCGGCACCACGGTGCTGACGGTGTCCGCCGACGATCCGGACGCCATTGTGGTGATCCAGGTCGAGAAGGGATTGGCCGTGGCCAAGGGCGCCGTGGTGCAACTCGGCGGTCAATTGAAAGCCGAGAACCTACTTTGGGTTGCACCCGGCAAGGGGTCGGTGAAGATCCTCGGCTCGGCTAGCTTCGTCGGCACGGTGCTGGCGCCGGAGCGACCCATCAAGGTTGGGCAGGGTGTCACCATTGCCGGAAGCTTGTTGGGCAGTAAGGTGTCGATCAAAGGCACCTCGACAGTAACCCATCACCCGTTTACGGCTCTGTTCTAGTCGATGCGGAGGACGCCCGACGCCACGCGCGTAAGCGCGTGGCGTCGGGAGCGAGAGCATGCGTAGCCGCGTGCGTGAGCACGTGGAGTCGGATGGAATGCAAGCTGCGTAGCCGCGTGCGTGAGCACGTGGAGTCGGATGGAATGCAAGCTGCGTAGCCGCGTGCGTGAGCGCGTGGAGTCAGGCGGAACGAGAGCATGCGTAGCCGCGCGCGTCAGCGCGTGGGGTCGGGCGGGACGTGGCGCCCGCGATTCCACCTAAGGCCACGGTGTCACCGCCGCGGCTACTTGGCTTGCGTACGTAGCCGCCTGCGTGAGCACGTGGAGCCGTGTGGAATGCAAGCTGCGTAGCCGCGTGCGTAAGCGCGTGGAGTCAGGCGGAATGTGGAGCGCGTTGGTCATAGGATTCCACCTGGCACCACGGCGTTACCGTCGCGGCTACGACTACTTGGCTTGGCGGAACAAAGGCATGCGTAGCCCGCGTGCGTAAGCACGTGGAGTCGGGTGGAGCGTGGCGCCCGGGATTCCGCCTAGGGCCACGGCGTTACCGCCGCGGCTACTTGGCTTGCCAGGTGTGAAAGCGGCTGCACACCAAGGCTTCCGTGTGCGCAGGCTACTGCACATCTCAAAGCTCTCGGCTGCGCGGTCTCTTCTCGGCCCAGTCTGGCACCGGCATTGCTCTCCCTTCCACCTAAGGAGGACTTGAAACATGCACAACCGACTCTCAGGTACTTTCGTTGGACTGTCCTGTCTGATTGTTGCCTGCACGGCGGACGCTGCAGGCGACGGCATCAAACGCATCAAACAACCCAGCTCTTTTCCCTACCTCATCACGGCGCCGGGTTCGTACATGCTGGTGGCCAACATCACTGTGCCCAACGCCAACACGACGGCGATCAAGGTTCAAGCCGACAATGTGAAGATCAATCTCAACGGCTTCACCATCAAAGGCGTGAATACTTGTGATCCCTTTAGTCACCTATGCACGAGCGTCGGCTCCGGAATCGGCATAGATGCTGATACTAGTGATGGCGTGGTCGTGCTCGATGGTGCTGTTGCCGGCATGGGTAGCCACGGGATCCTGTTGCAAAGCGGGCGCGTAGAGCGGGTTCGTCTCGTCGACAACGGGCATTACGGCCTGCTGATTACCGGCAGCGTCGAGGCGGGACGAGTGGAGAGCGTGACGGCTAGTCACAACGGCGGCGTCGGTATCGGCATCGATGGGGGTGTGGTGTCGAACTGCCTCGCTACCAACAACAATGATCAGGGTATTGAGGTCGGTTTGGCTGGGGTGCTCATCCATAATCATGTGGAAGGCAACGGAGGTCATGGCATCTTAGCCGGTGGCGATGGAGGTGTGGTGATCCTTGGCAACGCGCTGTCGGTGAATGGCTGCTCTGGTGTCCTCTCTCCGAATGGACCTACCGTGATTGGCAATGCCTCCGTCGGCAACGACCTAAATGGAATCGACATCCAAGACGGCACAGTGAGCCTGAACGTCGCCAATGATAACCAGCTTAGCGGGATTCAAGCCGGTGGCGCGGTAGTAGCCAATTCTATGAACGGCAATGAGATCGGCCTCGCTGGTGGTGGCTACGCGCTCAATCACATTGATGGCAGCCAAACTAGTGAAGTGTCCGGCGGGATTGAGGTGGGAGCCAACCTTTGTGGTGGTGACCTGACATGCCCATGAGGCAAACTCGTCGGCTGCAGTAGCCCATGCATCTGAAATGACGGACGCAATCCTGGACATGAAGGCACACGATACAACGACGATCGCCCACGTTGCTCACGAGCTGCGCGCACCGCTCAGTCTGATCAACGGCAGCCTGGATGCCCTGGAGCAGTACTCCATGGCCATGGCGCGCTACGTGTCGGCGGCAAATCGAGAAGTGCCGCTTACAGCGCAACGGGAGGAGCTACGGTTGGCGTATGTGATGGAGAATCTCCCCTCCGTCCTCGAAATCTGCCGCGAAGGGGCGCAGCGCCTGACGTACGTGGTCGAGCAACTGCGTGCGTTTGGGCGCCGCGCGGCGGATACACCCCACGCTAAGGTTTCCGTGAAGGCTGTCGTGCTTTCTGCGCTGCGAGCCGTTCGCACTTCAGCGCCGCGGGCGCCAGAGGTAGAGGTAGCAGGCATCGCGGATGTGTTTGCGGTTGGTGAGGAAGCGGCATTGGTGCAGGTGTGCATCAACCTACTGCAGAACGCCTTTGATGCGGTCGCCGATGTGCCGCAGCCCTGCGTCTGGGTCGAAGCCCAACGCGACGACTCCGGGAACAGTACCCAGGCTAACGGTCAGATCGTCGTGCGTGTGCGCGACAACGGCCCCGGCATCCCGGCGGCGGTGGCGCAGCGCATGTTCGAACCGTTCTTCACGACTAAGTCTTACCACGCGGGTCTCGGCCTTGGGCTGGCCATCGTGCGCCAAATTGTGCAAGACCAGGGTGGAAGCATCGAGCTTACCAGCAGCGTTCCGGGAAACACGGAGATTACCGTATGCCTACCTGCGGCAGGGTGTGCGACAAATTTGCGGGGAGACAAGCTTCCAGGATCCGCGCGCTCACGCGCGCGGCTACACGGAGCTTGCGAAGACACAGTAGCCGCGGCCGTGAGGCCGTGGAGCCCAGATGGAAATCAACAAAAGTGACGCACACCCCGGCGGCATCACCAGCCGCGACTCACTATCGGTGAGGATGAACGTCGGATAGGAACCCGAGCATGGGAAATCCTGAGGTTAGCCAGGCGATCCTGGTCCTCGATGACGAGGCGGCAAGCGTCAACCTACTGCGCATCACCCTCGGCATCGACTACGAAGTCTATACTGCCACCAATGGCGATCGCGCCCTTCGCCTCCTGGCCGAGCATCCGGAGATCGCTCTGGCGATCATCGATCAGCGTATGCCGGAGATGACCGGGAGCGAATTCCTGCACAGGGTGGCGCAAGCCTATCCGGATTTGGTGTGCATTATGCTGACCGGCTACGCCGATCTCGAGGCGCTCATACAAGCCATCAATGCCGGTAGTCTCTATCGCTACATCGCCAAGCCGTGGGACAGCAACGATCTGCGCATCACTGTGCGCCAGGGCTTGGAACGCCACCGCCTGGCAGTCGAAAATCGGCGGCTACAGCAAGAACTAGCCGCGGCCAATCAACGCCTGCGCCTCGAAAACACGTTTCTGCGCCGCGAGGCACATGGCCGTTACCGATTCGAGGAGCTTGTCGGCACCAGCGGCGCCTTGCGTCGCACCCTCGGCCTAGTCGAACGCGTCGTGGCTTCGGACACAACGGTGCTGATCCTCGGCGAGACGGGGACCGGGAAGGAGCTGTTGGCGCGAGCCATTCATTACAACGGCGCGCGTGCTGACAAGCCGTTCCTCTCCGAGAACTGTGGAGCAATTGCTCCCGACCTCCTGACCAGCGAGCTGTTCGGCCATCGCCGCGGCGCCTTCACCGGGGCCCATGAGGATCGTGCCGGGCTGTTCGAACTGGCAGACGGCGGCACGTTGTTCTTGGACGAGATCGGCGACTGCCCACCGGAGTTGCAAACTCGCCTTTTGCGAGTCCTCGACCAGGGCGAGATCCGTCGCGTCGGCGCCAATGAGACGACGCGGGTTGACGTCCGCATTTTGGCGGCGACGCATCATGATCTCGAAGCAGATGTAGCCGCCGGACGCTTTCGCAAGGATCTTTACTACCGTCTCGGCGTGTTCACGATCACGGCTCCGCCCTTGCGCCAGCGCATGGAAGACATTCCCCTTCTGGCGCAACACTTCCTCGATCGCTTCCGTCGCAGTAGCGGCAAGTCGGTTCTCGGGTTTACCGCGGCAGCGTTGGCTCAGCTTACGGCACATGACTACCCGGGCAACGTGCGCGAACTGGAGAACGAGGTGGAGCGCGCCTTCACTATGGCCGATGCCGACAGCTACATCACGGCCGATCTGCTCTCCGCCAAGTTCTCAGCGACCGATGTTTCTGCAGGCACCTCCCTGGATGGCGAGGCGGCGTCCTTGCGGCAACAAATGGAGCGCTACGAAGCACAGATCGTGCGTGAGGCCCTGGCGCGCAACCAAGGGAATCAGACCCGTGCTGCTGCCGAGTTGGGCGTGTCGCGCCGCGGACTGATCGATAAGTTGCAACGTTTTGGGCTGACACGATGAGTGTGCGGGTGCGCCGGCTCTGCCTGCTGCTCTTTCTGGTGACGATGGCGGGCCAGAGAGCGAGCGCCAGTTGCAACCAGATTCCCGGCACCTCCAATAGCTTTCGCGGCAGCCTAGGCTCGCTCGACCGCCCCTTTGCTGGGCCCGGGGATCTTGTCGCTGTCCGTCTAAGTCCCGCCTGCGACGCGGCCTCGACGGGATTCGCCTCCACCGCCAGCCCCGTAGTGAGCATCCTATTCACTCCTCCTGCGGGACCAAGAAACATGGTGCTCCTGGCGCCGAGCTGCGCTGATATCGAGAGCCAACGCCAGCAATGTGCCGCACGGCCAGATGTACAGCACGTCGTCTGCATCCCGTCGTCAGCTTCAAACCTGATCCAAGTGGTGGACGCGCATCTCCTGCGCTTTGCGTTTCCCGATACCGATGCGCTGCTCGATCGCGCTAACGATGATCGCACGCTGGCGGGGCCGGCTACCATCGCCGTCACTGCCGCCGGCGATCCGCTGCCTTGTGGGTTGGCGGCGCAATCGTGCCGAGACACGACGGGGCTAATGGCCTGTGTGGATACGTTGTTCACGCTCGATGGCACCTGCGGCACCAACCCCGACTCCACCTTCGGCCACTTCACCGCACTGCCTCCGGCCAACGACTATCAGGCCCTGTGTACTTCGCCGCTGCCGCCGTGCACCGGCACGGCCACCGAGTTTCGCTTTGCCCTGGATCGCGCCGGCAACATTCTCATCCCCATGGATTGGCGTGGCATCCTCGCCGGCAATGCCGTGCCCATTGCCCGGCAGTTGCGCACCACCTTTGCCGGTCCGGCGTTCCCAGACTCTGCGCAGGCGATGCGTCTGCCGGGAAGTGCCTTTCTGAACTCCTACTCACCCGAAGGTGGATTGCTGCCACCCATCTTCGAACCGCAAACGGACCCTACGGCAGCCAATGAGCTGGTGCTGTTTGGGACCGCAGATGCGGCAGCGACCGTACTGCGTCTGGCGCGTCGTAGCCCGCTACTCCGGCAGTGCGAGGGTGGTGTCTACGAGGATGCTCCTTGCACCCAGGACTCCGATTGCGCCGGAGGTAGTTGTGGCCGCGGCACGTGTCAGGGCGGGAGCCAGGCCGGAGCATCGTGTCGCGATGATGACTATTGTCCGGGCGGCGAGTGCAGCACGGCCAACTTTGATTTTGCGGCGCGCGCCCTGGAAGGCGTTGGGCCCGTGGTCCTTCCACGTTTTGCTCCGGGGGTGTGCCACGACACCGGTGTTGTGTGCCACGACGATCGAGAATGCGCGCCCAGCCGCTGTGTCGCGTATCGGGTCAGTGCCAAAGATCCAGTGCCGCTGGAAGGGCTGATTCAATCGGAGGAAGTGCTGGTCACGGTAGTGCCGGAGGCCGTGGACGGGCGTGACCTCAACGGAGACTCCGATACGAGGGACGACGTGGTTCTACTCACCGATCGTCACAGCGGCGAGAGCGTCGCGATTGGCGAAGGCCAGGCCCCCGGCAAGGCCGCGACACGCCTACGGCAATCTCCCTTCCGTTATCCAGCGGTGCTTGCCTCTGGGGATCTCATCGCCTTCTTGGAAGCCGAGCCTTTGCAAGGAGACAGCGACCTAAATGGGGACGGCGATCGTTTCGACACCATCTTGCGGGGCTATCGCCATGCTGCCGGAGACGCGGAAGAACTCACGGCGGGTCTCGCTCTGGCTGTCGATGCTGCCCCTATGGTCAACGGTCGCAGCATCGAGATCTCCAACGGCTTGGTGTTCTTCCGTCGCCACGAATCAGCAGCCGCACCGCGGCATATCACTCGGGCCAGTGTCGGCACCCACGGCATTGCCGGAAATGGCCACGCGCTTCGACCGTCGCTTTCCAAAGACGGCCAGCACGTGGCGTTCGAGAGTAGCGCTGCCAATCTAGACACCGCGTTTCCCTTGCCCGAGGAGCCGACCACCTTTGTGCACGACCGGCACAGCGGGCGGACCATCCGCGTGCAGTTGCCCGACTCGATCGTCGCCGGTACCAGCGCTGCGCGTACACCTTGGATCTCCGGTGATGGGCGTTTCGTTGCCGTGTCGGCGTTGGCACGCAATGGCTGGCGGCAGGTGCTGGTGTACGACCGCGACAACGACGGCAACGGTTTCTTCGACGAGGTTGGCCAAGCCGGGGCGACGGTTGTCAGTCGCCAAGACAAAGGCATGGGTGGTTCCGAGCCGGGGACGGAGGGCGATTCTCTCTTCCCTGTCCTATCCGCGGATGGGCGCTTCGCGCTCTTCTCCAGCCGCGCTCCCTATCTCGATTTCTTTCACACTGCTTTTCACGGTGGTTTGATTCGTAATGACCGTGACCCCATGGGGCTTGGTCTCTTCGACCATGCTCCGCCGGCAGAGGTTAACCGCGTGGCTACGCTGACCGGGAGCGGCGAGATAGGACATCATGAACCTCTGCAAGCCGCGGCAATCTCCGACGATGGCCGTTTTGCTGCCTTCACCAGCTTTGATCGCAATTTGCCCTTTCGCGATCTCAATGATTTCTGCCTCAACTTGGAGATCTCCGGCGCCAATGGCATCACCTGTGCCGACATCCTGGTGCGCGACATGGTTGCCGAGACGACCGAGTTGGTTAGCGTCAGTTCGCTGGGAGAGCAGAGCAACAACCAGTCGCTGAGCCCGGCCATGTCGGCCGATGGCGCCATCGTTGCCTTCGAGAGTGCGGCAACCAATTTGGTCGCGGGCGATACCAACAGTGGCTTCGACATCTTTGTGCGCGAGCGCGATGCGGGGGAGACTAGCCGGATCAGCGTGTCGTCTGCGGGCGAGCAAGCGGATGCGCCATCGTTCGGACGTCATCTGTCGCTTTCCAACGATGGACGTTTTGTGGCGTTTGCCAGCCGTGCCAGCAATCTCGTTCCTGGCGACACCAATGAGTTGTGCCCGGGAGTGGACGGCCATGCTCTTGAGAACTGCACCGACATATTTGTGCACGACCGACTCACCGGCTTCACCGAACGTGTGAGTGAATCTGCTGGCATCGAGGCGGATGGCCGCTCCGGGTGGCCATCGCTTTCGGGAGACGGCTCGACGGTCGCTTTTGAGAGTCGCGCCACCAACTTGGTGGCCGGTGGCCAGGAGTGTGCGGACGGGCCGTGTACGTCGGTTCTGATCGCAGAGCCCGACCCACACGGCGCCACGGATCGCAACGGCGATGGTGACGGCGACGACACGTTGCTGGAGGTCTTCGATAGCGCACACCCGGAACGTGGTTCGACAGCTCTAGGGCCCGCACAAGCGGTCGCGGTTGCCGACGGTCGCGCGGTGTTCTTGGTCCCAGAGTCGCAAGCTGGCGCCGATCTCAATGCCGATGGCGATCGTCTCGATCTAGTCGTGCATCTTGCTGCCGAAGGCCAGGTGCGCAACCTCGGGCGTGCTGCGCAAGAAGTTGCGATCTCAGCGAACCTGATTGCTGCGCGTGTCTCCGAAGCTCAGCAGGGCAAAGTGGATTTGAACCAGGATGGCGACACCGCAGATACCGTAGTCGAGGTGTGGGAGTTGGCACGTGCGCAGTGGCGCAACCTTGGTGTGGCGGCCGATTCCTTGGCGATCCGCGACGGGGAAGTGGTACTGCGTGTACCCGAGGACCAGCAGGGAGCGGATCTCAACGGCGATGGAGACGAGAGCGATGCCGTCTTGCAGGTGTACTTGGCAGCGACCGGCGGCATCCGATCCTTGGGGCAAGCAGTCGAGGAGTTTGTCGTTGCCCACGGGCTTGTGGCCATGCGCACCTCTGAGGCAGCGCAGGGAAATCGTGATCTGAACGGCGACGGCGATACGCTCGACAGCGTCTTGCAGGTTTACGATCTGGCTCGGCAGGAGCTCCTGAACACGGCGCAAGCCGCGATTGTTTGCCGATTGCCCGCCTGTGATCCGCGCGTGCCCTATCGAGTCACCGCTAACGGCGTGAAGTTTTTAACCCTGGAGGAAGAGCAAGGGGAGGATCTGAACGGCGACGGAGATGAGAGGGATCTGGTGTTGCAGACCTTCCACTCGGCAATGGCACGCGCGGATTTGCGGAGAGCGGCGCGTGCTGGTGGCGACGCCATTCGGCGCATGCGCGCCTCGCGTACGCAGCGCCGGGCCGATACGCTTCACTCCGGAGCTCTCACCACTATTGGTGCTGTCGGTGCCGGAGTGTGCACGGATAGCGGTCGCGCCTGTGCCACTGCCGCGGATTGCGGGAGTAGCGGTGGGCGCTGCTTCACGCCGCCGGGAGCGTGCATCGAGAAGCTGAGTCGGACCTGCGACACGGCGCTGGCTGGGGAGGCATGTGGGAGGGAGGAGTTTTGTGTTCCTGGCTTGGTCCCGGGAAAGGGCGTCTGCCACTCCCGTCATGGGGTCTGCGCCAGCGATGCCGACTGCACCGCGCCCGCCCGCTGCCAAGACAGTGGCGAGTCGTTCCAGAGATTGGCCAGCCCGCTTGCCGGGGAAGAGAGTGGGCAGGTCTTTGTTGCAACCTGCGATGCGGCGGGACAGACAGATTGCTCGCAGCCGCTGCTCACCGCTGCCGCTGGAGATAGCGACGACGACGGTATCTCCGATCCTTTCGACAACTGCGCGCGTCTGGCCAACGCAGACCAAGCAGACCGCAACGACAATGGCATTGGCGACGTATGTGAGGCCGTAGCTGTGCTGCCAACGCCGTCTGCAACCCAGGCTCCCCCGTCACCATCCGCTACAGCCCGAGGCCAGAGCGGTAACGGTTGTTCTGTTCATGGAGGCTCCGACCCAAGCTTGCTGGCTCTCTTGGTTGTCTTCCCGATAGTGTTGCTCCTGTGGCGGCTCGGCGGCTGGCGCGTGGTGACTTGGGTCCTTGTGCTTGTCTTGCTGCGCAGCGGGCCGGCTATGGCCCAGTGTACGGGCGATTGCGACGGTTCGGGCCTGGTTGATGTCGTCGACGTTGTCCGCATACAGTTAGGTGGAAGCTGCGACGCCACGACTCTCGATCCTCTTGCGGCGGTTCGAACGGCGTTGACCGGGTGCGGCAGGGATCCC
>CAZGSN010000096.1:0-3385 GCA_964528465.1 uncultured Binatia bacterium (SeqCode) | reverse complement strand
CTTCACCGCCCCCCCCCCACCCAACAGCTACGCCAGCAACTGCTTCACCGACGTACCCCCGTGCACCGCGGATGCACCCGAGCTGCGTTTCACGCTCGACACCGCCGGCAACATCCTGGTGCCCTTCAACTGGTCGGGTATCCTCGTCAACAGCAACAACGTCCCCGTGCCACGTCTCCTGCGCGCCACCATCAAACCGCCAGTGCCTTTGTCGATTCCGTCGGAGGTATTCGTCGACTCCTACACCCCAGAAGGCGGCAAGCTGCCACCGATCTTCGAACCACAGGCAGATCCGACGGCAGCGGCCAACGGCACTGTCACTCTCTTCGGCACCGCCGATGCGCCGTCGACTGTGCTGCGCATCGCCCACCGTCGAGGCGTGTGCACTCTGGGCGGCAACCCGTGCAGCACGGACAACGACTGCTCAATGGGCAAGTGTGGCAACGCCTGCGCCGGTGGGGACAACGACGGTGCAGCGTGTACCAATGACGGGGACTGCTTAAGCGGCACCTGCGGCCGCTTATTCGATGCCGCCACCCTGGCGTTAGCACAAACCATCGGCGGGCCGTTGACGCTCGACCGCTACGAAAACGAGCAGATCTGCCAACAGGCCCCGCATAACCAGTGCACCGTCAACGACATGTGCCCCGGGATCAACAACACCTGCGTTGCCTACGCCTTCGAAGCGCAGAGCCCGGTGCCGTTGGAAAGTCTCACCCAACAACATGACGGCAACATCCTGGCGCTAGTAAGCCACGAGGCAATCAACGACAAGGACCTCAACGGTGACGGAGACAACAGCGACACGGTACTAACGCTTCGCGATCGCACGACGGGACGGGTACTGCCACTTGGCAATTCCTCAACGTGTGGTGTGCAAGGAACCCCGGATGGGCGGGCAGTTCAGACAATCGTTTCAACGTATGCTCGTACTACGGCGGTTGAATGGTCTGGCGATACGGTCGCTTTTCTCGAATCGGAAGCGGACCAGAATTTTCGCGACGACGATTTCTGTGATTCAACCGGGAACGGGGGGTTCTTCGATTCCATTCTTAGAGTGGCCTTGAGTACCAATAGCGATCCCTTGCCGCTAGTCACGGGAGGCGTGGTTGATGCCGCGCCGGTGATTGATCAGCGCAGCTTGGCAGTCTCGAACGGGAGGGTGTTCTACCGCCGATCCGAGACCAACCAGGCAAGGAAGCTCCTTGAGCGGGTTAGCGTCTCATCCGCTGGCGCCGAAGGAGCAGGCGATAGCCAGATGGCTATTCAAACGGGCATGTCGAGTGACGGGCGATACGTCACCTTTCAAAGTGCCGCAGCCAATCTGGTGCCGGGGGACACCAATGGCCAAACGGACGTTTTCGTCCACGACCGGATGCTACGCACCACCTCGCGTATCAGCATCGGAAGCGCAGGGACCCAAGGGAATGGAGTTTCTTCGGATGGCTCCGTCTCCGATGGCGGCGCGCTAGTCGCTTTCCAAAGCCGAGCGACGAACCTAGTCGCAGGAGATACCAACACCGTCAACGACGTTTTTCTTAGGGATCGTAACTCGAATACAACAACACGTATCAGCGTTGGCAGGGACGGGAGCCAGTTCACGGAGCCCTCCTTCATACCGCGAATCGCCAGAGACGGTGCGGAGGTCCTGTTCAGGAGCTTCGGCAACGTGTCGGCGCAATACCCGGTCGGTCTGTATCTCCATGCTGTGGGCGGTGGCACTCAGTACTGGATGCCTGGAAGCTCTGGGGCGGAAATGCCCGACGGTCGGCTTCTGGCGTTCGCCTCAACCACGGCATTGTCTGCCAACGACACAAACGCCGACTTAGACGTGTATGTGTTCGATCGATCCACGAACCTTCATGATCTCGTCAGCCTTGGGGCACTGGGCTCTGGGAACGGGTCTTCGTGGAAACCAGCAATCTCCGCGAATGGCCGCTACGTCGCATTCGAAAGTGACGCTTCGAATCTTGTTGCAAACGACACTAACTCGCTCGGCGATGTTTTTGTCTTCGATCGAGAAAGCAGGTTGATGAAACGAGCAAGTGGAGGAGTGTATGCAACGAGCGACGGGGCCTCCGGTGACCCAGATATCACCTCAGACGGAAGATACGTCCTTTTCCTGGGGAGGGATATCATCCTTTACGATCAACAAACCGGCTTGTCTGAGATCATGGATCGATCCGTTTCGGGTGCTGATCCGTCGGGTGGCTCGCGAATGGGCGCAATAAGTGATGACGGTGCAGCGATCGCCTTCTCTTGCTCTGCAGGCAACCTGGTGGATGGTGATACCAATCAAGCCTGGGACGTATTCGTACGTTCGATTGATGCAACTGACACTGCCTCCGATATCTTTCCCGATGGCCGTCTAGACGACACCCTCTTGGAGGTCCTGGATGCAACCACGACACCTCCGACTGTTTCTCTGCTTTGCCCTGCGCAAGAGGCCTCCGTGTTTGGAGGCAAAGCCGCCTTCCTTCGCCCCGAGTCGACGTTCGGCACCACGCAATGCCCCGGCGGCTCGTTGAACTCCGACAACGACACCGAGGACCTTGTCGTGCAACTGTGGACCGGTGGCTCGACGGTACAAAACCTCGGACGCGCGGCGACGGCGGTGGCGATGTCGGAGACCTACATCGCGGCGCTGGTAACCGAAGCCGGTGATGGCAACACAATCCTCAACAACGACGGCGACACGCTCGACACCGTTGTCCACATGCATGCGCTGTCGGGCGGTGGCTGGCTCAACAGCGGGCAGGCGGCAGATACGGTGCAGGTTTGCGGTTCGCTGGCGGTGTTTCTCACTCCGGAAGCGAATCAAGGGAGCGATCTCAACGGCGATGGGGATCAGAATGATCGGGTGTTGCAGCTCTTCAACCCGGCGAACAACACGACCATAAACAGCGGCCAGGCGGCGGAGGAGTTTGTTTGCGGCTCGACCGGACTCATTGCTTTTCGCACCAAGGAAGCGGTGCAGGGGAACCAAAACCTGAACGGTGGCAGCGGCGACAACGACACCGCGGACTTTGTGCTGCAGGTCTTCGACACCGCGTGCGCAGAGCCGAACCAACCGACGGCTTGCGTGATCAACAGCGGCGCCGCGGTGCGGCCGTGCGAGTTGGAGGCGTGTGATCCGCGTCTTCCGTATCGGGTCGATGGCAGCAGCGTCAAGTTCATCACCTACGAATGCGACCAAGGTGGGGAGGTCGAGCTGGGGTGCCCCGGCGGCGGCACCGATCTCAATGGCGACCAACCTCCCTTCGCCGGCGACCTAGTGATTCAGTCCTTCCAGATCACCGCCAACGTCGGGACCTCGTCTGGGCTGGCGGGTGAGGGGAACGGACTGGTAGCGACAATGCCATCCTACAGCGGCACAGTGTCGGCT
>CAZGSN010000095.1:0-9864 GCA_964528465.1 uncultured Binatia bacterium (SeqCode) | reverse complement strand
GCTCCAAACGACTCAGGAGGCGGTATGACCTTGCAGGAAACTGAAGCGGCGATTCCACTGATGGTCGACCGCATCGTCCAACAATTTCATCCCCGCCGCGTTGTTCTCTTTGGCTCTCGTGCCCACGGGACCGCAACCGCAGACAGCGACATTGATTTGCTCGTCGTATTGGACCGGGTTGCTGACAAGCGTGGCGTAGCAATCGAGATCCGGCGCGTTTTTTCCGATCTGCCGGTCTGTAAGGACATCATCGTCACTACACCAGATGAGATCGATCGCCGCGGCGACCTTACAGGCAGCGTGCTCCGTCCCGCGCTTCGCGAAGGCAAGGTTGTCTATGAGCAGCCCTGAGCTGCTCGACGAGGTTTCCCGCTGGATGCGCTTTGCGCGGGAAGATCTCGAAGAGGTCTAAGGCCTTCCGTTGACCCAGAGTTCAATGGGCGAAGGCTATTAAAGACGATCCGATGCTGCCTGCACTGAACGAGAACGGGGACCTCCCGGAGGGCATTCACATCGCCGACTGGGCCGACTTGGCTCAATTGTTTGGCACCGGCTCAGAGACGCGCCAGCGTGCGCTGGCGAAGTTGCGACTCCTGCACCAGCTGGCGAGCGGGACCGGGAAGCTGTTACGCTTCATCGTCTTTGGCAGCTTCGTATCGGCAGCCACCGAACCGCGCGACGTAGACCTGGTGTTGGTTATGAACACAGATTTTAAGGTTGAAGACGCGCCGCGTGAGTGTCGAACGCTTTTCTCCCACGCGGACGCCGACGCCCGATATGGCGCGAGCATTTTCTGGTTCCGTGAGGGTATGCTGCCTGAATCGTTGGTGGATGAGTTCTTCGAGACCTGGCAAACGAAACGGAGTGGTACCAAACGTGGTATCGTGGAGGTGAAATTATGATCAGGAACCGAGAAGAGTTGACGGTAACACGCGAGCGCGTAGCGAAGTTCGAGGCGCTTCTCGAAGCGTTGCGGCAGACCGCCCGCCCCGAAGAGTGGCCCTCTCTCAGCTCAGGCTACCGGCTTGAGATTGAACGGATGCAAGGTGAAATCCTCGACTACCTGGTTGAGGGAACGCCACCGGCACAGCCCGGCGCGGCAGCGTGATCCCACGTTTTCGATCAATTGCACTAGCCCCAACGGTCAAGCGCGCGCTCGCGCATCGCACGATCGCGCAGATAGCGATTGGCAACCGACAGCTTCGAACCCATGGTTCTAAACATAGCATCGAAAGCATTGCCGGTCTGTGGCGCAGGAAAACGCGGCTCCTCCGGATCGGAGAAGACTGGTGCCGGTTGTGGTGCCGGTTGGATCGTGGAAAACGATGAAAACCGATGAACATCTCGGACTGGGGATTGAACCGCAATCCCTGGAGAGACGCAAAAACCCGCACTGGCGTGGGTTTTTCTGCAGCGCCACAACGGCCTTCTAAGCCGTAGGTCCCGCGTTGGAATCGCGGCTGGCGTGTCTCGGAGTGGGATGCGTCGACGCGGATATTCGGTGCAGATACACCGGTCATCACCCGACGCGTGGTATCATCCGCGGCTGGGATTCCAACTGGTCCGCCCCGACTTGCAACCGCCGAACACACTGAGGGGACAACAGACGGACAGACAACAGACTTTTACAGACGCCGGGCTCCAATGATGGGGGGCGTCATGAGCCATTGGACCGGGTCTAAGGTAACTCACGCGGGCCAGCGACGGTGGCCTAACCTTGGGGCCATGAATCTTGGGGCTCTGACCATGAAAATCCCGTATTGTATCCGGGATTTTCATGGTCTGTTCAGGCCCGCGTGATCGATCGTACGGACGATGTCGCGTTGGTTCGCGCCGCCTTGAAGCGCAGCCGAGTGGTTGCGCTGCTGGGTCCGCGGCAATCCGGCAAGACAACGCTTGCCAGGCAATTCGTTCGTAGCTCGTCTCTCAATGTTTTTTGATCTCGAAGACCCCGCCAGCCTCGCCCGCCTCGCCGAGCCAAGTACCGCCTTACGCCCGCTCAAGGGGTTGATCGTGATTGATGAGATTCAGCGTCGCCCCGACCTCCTCCCGCTGTTGCGCGTGCTGGCCGATCGCAAGCCACTGCCGGCAAGCTGAGAGCGTGCGCAAAGATGAGAAGCTGCAAGTGCTATGGCTTGGCGGTGCGTCGGCTCCTCGTGGGAATACGGATTGCACCCGGTCGGTGCCATGGCTCCGATTACGCGTCACGTCGATTGGCGCACTCTTGCCGCGATGCTGCGGCAGCCGCGGCGCGCCTACTTGGCTGGGGTGAGCGAGCACGGGCTCGATCTCATACCGGTTGCCATTCGCTTCGATGGCGAACGTTTCTGGCTGCGCGATCTTCCCGAGCTAGCAAGTTGGCAGAACGGTCCAGTCCGCCTAACGGTAGATGACGGGCTGTACTGGTTTGAGCTACGTGCCGTAACCCTCCGCGGCGTGCTGGAGCCGCCGGTAGATGGCTGGCGCGAGGTACGGCCGCAGGCGATTTCCGCCTGGGACTACGGCAGCCTACGAGAGAGTAACGATGCACCTGCGTGATCCTGAGATTGCTGCCTTTCTGGATGCTTCTTACAACGTTCGGCTGGCGACTCTTTCGCCGCGCGGGGTGCCGTTGATCACTCCCATTTGGTTCAACGTCGACGGGGATGCCATCGTCATCGGCACCGCCGGCAGCGCTCTTGCCGTGCGCAACATCAAAGCAAACCCTCAGGTTGTGATGTGCTTCGACGCCGAATCCCGCTCTCAGGAGACTCGTGTCTTGCGCATGCGTGGCACGGCAACGGCAACCGAGGACTGGCTACCTTTGCGCCTCGTTCCTGGTCTCGCCGCCAAGTACTACCTGGCACCACCTGCTTTGCGCAGCGAACTGTCTCACCTTTCCCAGCAGCTTCTGAGGATGCGTTACTACGGACAGCAAAGTGGCCCGGGCCTGATACGCATTCACCCGCAAGTTGCGGAATTTCTTCCACGCCCCTCCGGATCCTCCGCGTGAGCCGCACACGTCTAGGGACGACGGGCCGCACCATTAGTCTAATCCAGCGCAAAGACCGACTTTGTCTTCGCTGGACCGCGCATCCTTGAACCGCTGGCTAAGGCTGTGCCTACGCGCCTGTGCTCCGGAACCCCACATCGCACACCGGCGAAGTGGCGCACCGGGCACCTCAGATCTGGCGCAGCGCCGGATCTGAGGTAGTTGTGAGGGCTTTGCAAGCGTGCCATGGCTGGGATGAGGAGATCTCTGCATGGCTGAAACGAAGCTACGAATCTGTCCGTTTTGCGAAGCCACCTGCGGTATCGCGCTTGCGATCGAGGGGCGGCAGGTCGTCTCCGTCCGCGGTGATGATGCCGACGTGTTCAGCCACGGGTTTCTTTGCCCCAAGGCCACGGCGCTGAGCGATCTCGACGCCGACCCGGACCGCATACGCCAACCGCTGGTGCGGCGTGGCGACAAGCATGTGCCGGTATCGTGGGAGGAAGCCTTTGCCGAGGTGGAGAGCCGGCTACCAGCGATAGCGGCGCAACACGGCAACGATGCTGTAGCCATCTACCTTGGCAACCCGAGCGTGCACAACATCGGACTCAGCATCTACGGCCAGGCACTGATACGTTCCTTGCGCACGCGCAACATCTTCTCTGCCAGCACTGTGGACCAGATCCCAAAGCAACTGGCTTCTGGTTTGATGTTTGGGACGTTCATGACGGTGGCGGTGCCCGACATCGACCGTTGCGATTTTCTCCTCATCTTGGGCGCCAATCCATTCGACTCCAACGGCAGCCTGTGGACGGTGCCCGATTTCCCCGGTCGCTTGCGCGCTTTGCAGGCGCGCGGCGGTCGTTGTGTGGTCGTCGACCCGCGGCGGACGCGCACGGCCCGTGCCGCCGATGAGCATGTATTCGTTCGCCCTGGAACGGATGCGCATCTCCTAGCGGCCATGGTGCACACGCTATTCGAGGAAGATCTCGTCCACCTCGATCATCTGCGCGACATCACTGCGGGCGTTGACGAATTGCGAGCCGTGATCGCGCCCTTCTCTCCTGACAAAATGGCGCCCCTTTGTGCGGTCGATGCCGCAACCATTCGGCGGCTCGCCAGAGACCTCGCCAAGGCATCGCGAGCGGCCGTGTACGGGCGCATCGGCACCTGCACACAAGAGTTGGGTTCGGTTGCCAGTTGGCTGGTCGACGTGTGCAACGTGCTCACCGGCAACCTCGATCGCGAAGGCGGAATGATGTTCCCGATGGCCGCGGCCTTTGCCTCCAATACCTACGGCCCCTCGGGTAGTGGGCGCGGTGTGCGTACGGGCCGCCGCTTCAGTCGCGTGCGCAAAGCGCCCGAGGTGCTTGGCGAGCTTCCGGTGGCATGCCTTGCCGAAGAAATCGAAACCCCTGGAGAGGGCCAGATCCGAGCCCTGTTCACTGTCGCCGGCAACCCCATCTTGAGCACACCCAACGGTGCACGCTTGGCGCGCGCCTTTGAGAAGCTCGACTTCATGGTCAGCCTCGACATCTATCTCAACGAAACGACGCGCCACGCCAATGTGATTTTCCCCGGGATGTCACCGCTCGAGAACCCGCATTTCGACGCCGCCTTCCCGCAATTCGGCTACCGCAATGCCGCCCGCTACTCGCCGCCACTCTTTGCCGCAAGCGAGGAGCGACCACGCGAATGGCAAACCTTGCTGCACCTGTCGGCCATCATGGCGGGCCAGGGAAGCCAAGCAGATGTGGCAGCTCTGGATGACTTGGTTGCCTTGAGCCAAGTGCAGCGCGCCATTGGTGACCCTGCCTCTCGCGTGTACGGTCGCGACGGTAACGAGATTCTTCAGGCTCTGGCGCCACGAAACGGGCCGGAGAGAATCATCGACCTGGGCTTGCGTTGTGGGCCGTACGGTGACGGCTTTGGCGCCGAACCAGACGGCTTGAGCCTGGCCAAGCTCGAGGCCAATCCCCACGGCATCGATCTCGGACCTTTGCGGCCGCGCTTGCCGCAAGCCTTGCGGACGCCGAGCGGCAAGATCGAACTGGCACCACCGCTGTTGGTTTCTGATTTGCCGCGGCTGTGGTCTGCCGCCGCCGCGAATCCTGCCGTAGACTCGTTCCTTCTGGTGGGGCGCCGCCATCTACGTTCCAATAATTCCTGGATGCACAATCTTCCCGGCCTTGCCGGAGGCCGCGCGCGCTGCACGTTGCAGATTCATCCACAGGACGCGCAGCGGTTGCAACTTGTCGAAGGCGGTATGGCACGTGTGCGCGGACGCGTCGGCAGCGTCGAGGCACAAGTCGAGGTTACCGATGCGATTATGCCGGGAGTCGTAAGCTTACCGCACGGCTGGGGACACGACGTCAAGAACACGCAGCTCCGCGTCGCCGCTCAACAGCCGGGGATCAACAGCAATCTCCTCACCGACGAGGCGTGCATCGATCCGCTCTCCGGCAATGCCGTCTTGAACGGGATTCCCGTAGAAGTCAGCGCCCTCTAAGCCCTAAGCATGCGTGCCAACCTACACCTAGTGTTGCACGGCGCCGTCCCCCTCGCCGTTGCCTGGTTGTTTTTTCGAGAGCGCTGGCTGCGCGCCTTTGTGATCCTGGTGGCGACGATGGTCGTTGATCTGGACCATCTCCTGGCCGTGCCGCGTTATGACCCGAATCGCTGCAGCATCGGATTCCACCCCTTGCATCAACCCCTTCCCATCGCCGGCTACGTGGTCCTGACGATCTTTCCGAAGAGCCGTCTCGTCGGCGTTGGCTTGCTCATCCACATGCTGCTCGACAGCCTCGACTGCCTGTGGATGCGAGGCCTTTGAGTTCCAACTGCACCGTCTTTGTGTCGATCGTCGAGGCTTGGCCTCATCGGTTTTCTTCAGGCGACTCCGACGTGTGCCATTCGGAGGCCGCAATTAGAAGGGCGCCATGCAGACGGGCTCTGGCCTCGGCGGAATTAAGGTACGTAATCTATCGCGATCACTCGTCTGGGTAATCGAAGTCGATATGGTTGGCGCCCGACGGCGCCAGTACAGCGATTGCTCGCTCGGCCAATGTTTGCCAGCGCTCGTCCTTCCACTGGACCCGATAACGCTGGAACTGGCGCAGGGTAGAGCCAACGTGAAACGATCGCGGACCCATTAACGCAACGATGCTCCGGCAATGCTCTTCCAGCCGCTCGTCGGCACCGACGTCCACCCGTGGCAAGTGATAGGAGCCGAGCAACTCGAGTTCCGCCAGCGTGGCATAGGCCCAGGCCTTGGTGCCGTCGTCTGCCTTCGAGTCGATGTCGCGTTCGGCTAGGCCCTTGGCGAGTTCGTAGGTTTTCGCGTCGGGTTCGCGACCACGGATCGCCTGCAAGCACAGGTACTGCGTCGCCGACCAATAGTATTTGGCGTTCACCACACCAGCCTCGGTCATGCTGCTGCGGTAGTATTCGAGCGATTCGCGGTAGTAGCGTCCGACTTCTTCTGAACCTTCACCCTTGAGCTTGGCAAGCAGCAGCGCCAGCCGCTTGTAGGTCGACCCGTGCATACTGATGATCTCGGCACGCCGTAAACGATCCTCCGCCGAGTCTCCGGTTGGCTGGCGACCCTTCCAGGTGCGCAGCCACTCCTGCACCTCTCGGACGGTGGTCATGATCTCGTCTTCGCAGTGCTTGCCCTGCCCATTTTCCGTGGTCAGGGCATCGGCGTACTCGAGGCAGACATTGATCGCTTCCTTGATCTGTCGCGAGCAGAACTCCGCCACCTCACTATCGAAACCGGACGGCATCGCGGCATAGGCGACGATGCTTGCCCAATCATGATCATTCCGTGCGCTCTGGTAGAGCTGCCGTCGGAGTTCGAAGAGAATTTGGCGCGGGTCGTCGCCACGGAACAGGCGCGGGTAGAGCGCGTCGGCCATATGCACCGAGCCGGCCACCGTCAGCGGGAACTGCGAGGCAAAGACCCAGGGAATGCCTTCGACGTGCAGGTCGTGAGCAATGCTCCCGCCGGGGACCAGAACCGTCGTCTGGTTTCCCGAGTCGCAGGTTGCCAGCGTTACCACCAACGGCTCAGAGCGCCCGCAGCCGCGCGCGTCTTCGGCCTGTAGCGCTTTGGCAAGACGCTTGCCGCTCACCACCTCTTTGATGTGCGGGGAACCGTCACGACAGAGAGCGACACCGAATCGAGTCTCCCCGGCATGCTCATAGGTGTCGCCGTGGGCGAGAATATGAACGTGAGTGAACCTCTCCGTGGCGCACATCTGATAGATGCGCTCGATGCTGGCGTTGGGGAGCACCCGCAATCGCTTCTTCATCAAGCGCAACTTGCGTTCGTCCACCGCGGAGGGAGCCCCGCCTTCCGGTGATGCAGTCGGCGACACACTGCTCGGGAAGCGTCGGATCCAGGGATGCAGTGCCGTGCGGATCGCGCGTAGGTGCTCTTTCGCGGGAACCGTGAGGCCCGCAGGCTCCGCGTACACCAGCAGCACTTTCGGCGTCGTGCTCGAGCTTCGATTCCATTTCACCGGCACCGGCCGGCCGCGGCGAATCTCGCGCGTGACGACGACCGGCAGGCTAGCCTGGAGGCAGAACTCAAGGCCTTCGCCCGGATACGCCAGCGGTGCAATCGCCATTTCGAACGGGATCAGCGACAGCTCCGACCCGGAAATCATCAAGCGCAGGTGAACGACGTCGTCAGTGCCGCCGCCTGGGTTGCCGCGCTCGCGGGCGAGCTCGGTGGAGAGGGTCTCGATCCTGCTCAGAATGCGCGCGATCTCGTTGCCGAGCTCACCCACCTCGGCCTCGCGTAGACGCGGCGGAATACCCATCATCTGCGGTCCGGCCTTGGTCACGTAACGCAGGCGCTCCAACCGGTTCAGCAGTTGATGATGCTCGAAATCGATGTGAAATGTGATCGGCGATCCTTCGCCGCACAACGCCATGTAGGGCGTCAGCGGCGACAGCAACTGATTATGCGGCTTGCCGGGACGGACGATCTCCAATCTCACCTGACGAAACGACGTGGCGCTCATTCTCCCAACCCACCCTTCTCGGGCTCAACATCGACGTTCAGGCCGCCATTGCTGTCGACGACCCGCAGCAAAGCTCCGCTCACCCCGGTTTCATCGCGCGAGATGCGCACAGCGTCGGTGCGATCGAGCACCAAATTCAACGGCGAGCCATCTGGCCCAGGGATCTTGGCGGCGTCGAGGGCTTCCATGGTTTTCTTCTCGAACGCAGCGAACACCTGTTCTTTGAAGATGTCCTCGTCGGCCAGGGCCTGCGTCGTCAGACGCAGCAGGCGGATCCAGGTTCCGCAGTTGAAGTAGTGGCGGCCCGGCGCGTACTCGATGGCACGCGCCAGGTGGGTGTGGCCGGTGACGACGAAATCGACGCCGGGTCCAACACGCTCGACGATGCTTCTAAAGGTCGCGTCACGGTCGGTCAGATCGAAGGTCGTATCGTCACCCAGCCAATCCTGGAGCGCATGCCGCAACGCTTCCGACTGGTTGACCAGCCCCAGCCAGCCGGAGACGATGTCGGACCAACCGAGCGTCGCGCCCTCGGCCGCTTCGATCGGGGCACGGCGTGGCTGGCGCAGATCGCGTTCGGCGGCGAGGAGGAGTTCGTCCTCGCTGACGCCGTCTTGGACACTACGTACGTGGGCGGCGAGCTTCACTCCCAGAACCTCGTTCACGGCCGCGGACGCCAGCGTGGCCGCCGGCAGTTGTCCGAGATCGCCGTTGGCCGACAACAAGTTCTTCACCTCGCGATTGCCCTGCATCAGCTCGCGGATGATCCTGTAGACGGCACCGCGATCTACCTTCTTCACCAGGGCCGGATCGAGAGTCAGCAGGACACTGAGGACCGGCTTGATCTCGGGTTTGAGGAGATCCACGAACGGATGCTTGCGCTTCACGTCATTCATCAGATCGATGACCATGCGCGTACCGGCGTTGGGGATCCATCCTTCCGAATCGACGCGCCGCCCAGCGTTCATCGCATTCTCGAGGCTTCCCAGGGCGCTGTAGTCGACGACATTCCAACCATCCACTTCGTTGCCGTGGGTACAGAACACTCTCTTGTCGCCGACCCGGCAGCCGAAGCCCCCGCCGCGGGTCGAGAAAGCGATGCGCGCATCCTTGCTCGCGTCGGTGCCCGCGAGCCGCTTGCGTACCCAAGCTTCCACTGGAGCCAGAGCAAGTTCGATATCGTGGTTGCCCAAGACAAAGATGAGATGCCGACCGGCGATGCAAACGAAGTCTGCTAGCGCCTTCCAAACCGGCGCGAAGGCCTCATCAGCGGCAATACGCTCCATCATTCGCAGCGCGGTGTCGACGTCGAGGGCCACGTAGCCGGGGACACAATCCTCGGCGAGCGAATCGATGATGTCGCCGTTGAGGACCAGCGCGACCTGTTCATTGGGACGGCGGGCACCCACATACTCGATGAACTTTGCCAGTCGCTTACCGTGAGGAAAGATCTGGAAGGAGCGTTCGCCACCCATGTGGATGTCGCTCACCACCCAGAGTTCGTCGTACTGTGGCAAAAATTCCAAACGACCACTCCCCTTCTTCGGCTTCTCAATCGTACATTGGCGTGATCAGGAGCTGAGGTCCTCGACCAGGGACGCTAACTCCAGCGCCCCACTCGCCTGCTTGGCGAACCTGGCGGTGCAGCGCTCATGGCCGCGCCAGTCGCGGTAGTGGAGCGCGATGGCGCCATCGGGTTCAATCTCGAAAGAGCAGAAGCCGTTCATGCCACGATCCTTGCGAACATTGCTGCCCTGGTAGCGGCTGCCTGATTCTACGAACAACACCGGCGCGGCGCTGGGCGACGCCTCCTCCTTCGGCTTCTCCTTCTTGTATGGATAGCCCCCATGACCGATGCAACTG
>CAZGSN010000094.1:0-14465 GCA_964528465.1 uncultured Binatia bacterium (SeqCode) | reverse complement strand
CCCACCGCCATGCTCACCAATCCCCGCGGGGAAACCGAGCTGGCCGCCGACAGCAATCTGCTGGTGATCGGCAACCGTGCCCAACTACGCGACTTCGCACGCCGCTATGCCTGAATGGAGAATAGGAGGACTGCGATGACGACTGCGGTAGAAGGCTTGCGCCAGCGACGTGAGGCGGTGGTGCGTGAACACATGGAGTCAGAGAATCGGCACGACTTCGAGGCGACGCTGGGGACGTTCTCCCATCCGCGCTACGAACTCGTACCCACGGGGGAAGTCTTCGATGGCAGGGAAGCGGTCCTCGACTACTTCCGCGCTTCGCGCACGGCGTTCCCCGACCAACGCAACGAGTTGCGGGCACTGCATCACAGCGACGCTGCGGTGATTGTCGAGTTCAACTTGCTGGGCACGCATCAAGGTCCCCTGCGCGGCATCCCGGCGACCGGCCGCAGCTTCCGTTGCCCAATGACCGCGTTCTTCTTCTTTGACGGCGATCGTATTGTTTGTGAGCGCGTCTACTGGGATGTCGTCACCATCCTCCGCCAACTCGGCCTGTTCCCCGATTTGCCAATGTCCGCATAGACCTGGCTTCGATGCGTTCCCCACTTTTGTTACCTTCAGGTCGAAACCGCGCGGTTTGCGGACTGGACGTACGCCAATCATCGACTGGGTCTTTATCGGCGGCTGGGTCTGCGAGACGTGCCGATCCCGTCCAGTATCCAGCGAGGCCAGAATGCGTCGTGGACTGGAAGAAGACGTTGTAGCTGGGAGTGGATGCGTTCTTTGGAGTCCAGTCCGGAGGGTAACTTGGTCTCTCCGCGCATGAACGCTTCCGCAGCCTCGATGGCAAGTTCCGCCTCCAGCGATCGTGCCTGCTGCAGACCAAACACGTCCGACACGAGCCAACAAGACGCGTCGCCTTGCTTTGCCCAATGTCCTCCCGTGAGTGAGATTTGCCCACCGTCGCTCTGCAAGAGGTACAGATCATCTTTGTCTGTATCGAAGTGCGGCTCGAGCGTCCTGGGCGCAATGGTTCATCAATCGGGGACAGGATTTCGAGGACCCTCCTCAACACCTCGAACTGTGGCTTCCCACCCTCCTGCCAACTTACCCAATCTCGCTCGAGCCCCTCGCACGGGCGTTCGCTGCCCACATCGAGACCCTCCCAGGCGTTAGCGGCCTGGAAGTGGTATGCAGCGGGTCTGCCGGGATCCTTACGCCAGTAGTTGCGCGCCGTGTCCCATACAGAGAAGCCGCCGTCGATCCGAATATAGATGACGATACCGGGCATCGGCGGTCGTCTCGAGTCCACTGGCCACGAGGAATCGCTCCGCCGAAAGGTCGACTTTACCCGCTCGGCTTTCCCCGTCTTCCCGGAGAGGAAGACGGCTTCCAGCCCACGCAAATGTCGGTCAAAATATCTGACCGGCGTGGAGTTCTAACCGGCAGAGCCATGGGCGCGAAATGACATGCACGCCATAAATTTGCAATGCAGATTTACATGATGGAGCAAGCGCGCCGCGTGCGTCAACACGTCGATTCGGACGGAATGCGGATATCGTGTGTGGCGCAATTCCGGCTTACTTCACGGTGTCGCCGCCGCGGCTACGTTGCTGGCTTCAAACCGAGGTCAGGGTCGGTGGGGCATCGGGTAGGAAGGGGATAAGCGGGAGACCCTCGGCCGCGGCACAGGCGTTGATGGAGGCGAAGACCGACTCGGCCCACTGGTTAGGATCACAGTCGATCGACAATCCGCTTTTCGTTTGCCACGCCCCCGGCCACAGCGTATTCGCTGCGTAGGTCAACCGCCATGCATATCGACGCAAGCAAGCCGGGCTATCCCGACACTACTGCCGCGCGCTCGCCGATGCCCCCCACGCTGGCGCAGCAATGGGGGATCGCCCTTCTCTGGTTGGGGCTCACCGTGATCAGTTGTGCAAGCCTGTATCCCTTGACCCCACCCGGCCTTTCCTGGCTCCCCGTCCTCACATCGTCTGCGCACGATGTCCTCCTCTGGTTGCGTGTTGGGATTCCGGGTTGGCTTTGGCTGATCATTGCTAGAGTTCAACTGCGAATTGAACAGCGGCTCGGCTTGGCTGTTGTCACCGTGTGTTGCCTGGCTCTCTATGTGTGGACCTCGCCCGGCCCGCAACGTATCGAGACGATGGTGAAGCTTCTTTACGGCGGAATCTTTGGTTTGGTGTGGTTGACGCTTTCTATAACCCCGTGGTGGGTTTGGCGCGGTGCGTTGCCAACCAAGCCAGCGCCCAGAAGGTTCTTGGAGGAGCGCGTCCACGCGTTCGCTAGGGCCTCGCTATGGCTGTTCGCTCTCTGCGGCCTTGTGGGGCGGACTCTTCCCTGGTTCGACGGGATACTCGTCAGCTTGATGCAGGTTATGCATCTAAGCTGGTCTTCGATGGGCGCCTACGCGGCAGTTCTCTCAGTCCGTGCACGACGCCCAGACCTCGTTGCTCGCTCCCTGTTCGCACTGCTAGTTCCGATCTCCATCTTCATGTTCTACGTCTCTTTCGGGGCTTTGGGGCTACGCTGACTTAGTTCTCTGTCGCCAGCGACCCGCATCCGGCCTAGCGAAGAGGTCGTCAGCCTGGCGTCCTGGCTATTGTCAATTGAAGGTGAATACCGTTCCTTTGGCAGCGTAAGGATCGTTGGGCAGTTGCGGCAATCCAGCGGCAGCGGCACAGATATTGATTTCCGCCCACGCTTCGTTCGCCCACTCGTCCGGCTGACAATTCTCCGAAATGGAGCACAGCTCACCACAGAGCTTGAACTCTCCGGCTTGCCCATAGCAGCGCTTGATGAGCTTTCCCTCACAGTCGAAAAAGGACACTTGACGGTGGTGACGACCTGTGCACCCAAGTACACCACAGCCACCGCATTCCCCACAGCCCGTGACGTTGCTGCAACCACCCCCCGGCGGCCAATCCAAGGCGCCGGTGACCTTGGCGTAGGCCACAGGCAGGGGGGCGCACACCGACACGGGCGGGTTCGAGCCCTCGCAATGCCCCGCACAGGTTTGGCAGGGGCCACAGGTCGTTCGGTTTGATGGGCACCTGAAGAGGTTGAACCCCGCAGCAACCCCTGCCATCCAGTTGACCGTGACCAAGCAAGAAAGCTCTGTGCAGGGGGGGAGCGCCTCATTTAGTACGATCCGTTGGCAGATCGGATTTCCAGCACAAAGCGCCGTGGAAGCCAGTATTGGGGCGCAGCAGGAGGTGGCTCTCCCACTGCAGTTCCAGAGGCGATCGTAGAAACAGTCTTCGCAGTCCCCATTGTCTAGGAACTGACATTTCAGGTCGATGCATAGATTCCCAGTGCAGTTGTCGTGTCTCCAGCAACCCCAGTTCAGACAATCGTTGCAGCGAATGTTCCATTGATACCATTTGCCGCCAAAGCCCGGACCACAATAGTTCACGCTCGGATTGAAGGGGCCACCCGTGCAAGTGTCGGATACCTCCTGACAGGTCTCACCTGGGCCAGGCGTCGGTACGTTGGTATCGCACTCCAGGATTGAGGAGCGCCTGTAAGAACGGCGCTGCTGAAAGTTGTCGGGCACGAGGAAGCCGTAGTTCTCCTGGCAACCCGCTTCTACGACAACCTGCGCACGTGCCCAACTGAAAAAGATGGGATTGTCCCAGTCTGCCACGCTTCCGGACGCGGTCCAGGTTGCGATCGCAGCCGTCATAAGCTCTTCGACGGTCTCCTCGGTAACCTCGTCACCTAGGCACGGATTGTCACAGGAGTCGATGCCGCGGTTACTTGCTCCGGGTAAGCCACCGTTGCTGACGCATGTTCCCGCTAGTACGGCCGCCGGGGTTTCCGAGCCATCGGTCTCGGGGATACAGCACATCTCCAGATCTTCATCCCCACACAAGTGCTGGCTGGCCGCGTACCGGATCGTGTCGACACACTCCGGCCGCAGGGCGCCATCGCTTACCGCTTCGCTGAGGCGTGCCTCGACGCAGTCGGTGTAGTCATCACGATCCAGTGGGCTGCTGCACGGGCAATCCGCGGCGAGTGAGGCTTTCACCATTTGGATGAATCCCTCGTCGGTAGGGTCGGTGCCGCAGGCTGGCCCGGGTGTGGGGCTGACGGTTGCCGTCTTGGTAGACGTGGCGCTCGGAGTCGGAGTGACGGTGCGGGTTATCGTCGGTGTCCGTGTCGGAGTCCGAGTCGGAGAAATGGTTTTTGTGAAAGTGTGAGTAGGCGTCTCAGTTGGGGTGCTGGTTGGCGTGGAGGTCGGAGTATTGGGATCGTCGGCGGAAAGCTCAACGCCACCGCGGAAGCGTACATTCGCGGTTCCTTGGGAGTGCATGTCGACGCGTACACAGGCCACGGCGTCCACTTCCATGCGGCTCGCGCTATCGGCACACGCAGGCTCGTTGTCCATCGAGCAGATGGGCAAGAGGGGAGAAGGGGTGAGACTCGCACAGTTGCTGCCGGCAACCACTTCCAGCGTCCTGGTGACATTGGTGTCGGCGAGCGCATACAAGTTGCCGATAGAAATCTTGCTAGCAACCGGCACTTCCACGCCTGATGCGCTGGTGATGAAGTCCAGCCCAATAGGTCCGGCGAAGCGTGCGGCAGTGCTGCTAGTTCCCGCGAACAGAATCTGAGTGCTGGCACCGGTAACATGAATGGCGAAGTGACGGGTTGTCGACCTTCCGGAGCCGGTGACATCGACGCGGATGGCAATCTCGTCGCCAGCATCCACCGAGCAACCGGAGGTACACGCCGCGCTGATGGCGCTCCGTGCCGAACTAGACACTGGTCCTGCACACACGAGGTCACGCCCTTGCGTGACATTGCGTAGGCAGTACGTCTCCGTGTTTGCTGCCGCAGGCGCGCCTCCCAGGGTTACCGCAAGCTTGTCGACTTCGAAGCCCACGGCAACGACGCGTGCCGCGTTAGAGGCGCCCGTGATGTTGCAAGATCCCCGCATGATGTCGCAATACTCCCCATTCGCAGGCGCGGTAGTGGCCAGGCCCCCGCCATCAATGAAGACAAGCGGAGTCTCCCCATCGGAAGCGAAGGTTTGCCAAGAAGCAAAGAGCTGGGTGTTGGAGAACGTCACCCCCGACGGCGTCGAGCGCAAGGTCACCATGTGGCCGGCGGGTATGACCATGCTGCTGTGCACGGTGTCGCTCGCCAGCCAGGTGGCAGTGTCGCAGACCGTGCTGACGCCGGTCGCTGTTCCATTGGCAAGGAGATCGAAGGTAAAGGAGCCGGCATCTAGGGGTAAAGCGCTGCCACCTCGCTTGCACGCCGTCACCAGGTTCCTCAGAACCACGTCGATCGGATAGGCGAAGCTTTGCGCAGCCTCGCTCAAGGCGACGTCGCCGTGAACGTAGCGAGCGCCAGTCGTCGCCAAGGCTCCACCCGCCGCGAACGTAATCCCGATGGGTGTCCGAACCAGGCCTGGCGTGGGAGTGCGACTTGGTAGCGTCGGCGCCAGAACTGTGGACGTGGGCGTCATCGTATCGACTTCCGTCGGAGAGATGGTTGGCGAATGGCTCGGAAGCGGAGTGGCCGTATGGGTCGGGGTTCGCCTTGGCGGTGGGCAGAAGCCGGACCCGTCGCCCGCCGTAGGGAAGCAGCGCTGGTTGGGGTTGAACAGAAGAACGGTATCCCCGTTGAGTTGCTCTTGAGCGATGAGTTCGCAGGTCTCCAGGCTCGAGATCTCTGGGTTCCCACCCGTAGATTCGTTGTCCATGCAAGTAAGTTCGAGATCGTTCTCGCCAATGAAGCCGCAGCAGCCCGGGGCGCGGAAAGTTGGAGTGCTCGTGTGCGTCGGCATGGGGGTTGGCGTCAAAGTCGGGCTTGGCGGCACACAATCGCTGCTTGGATTGCCGGGCACGGAACAATCGGCACCAAGGTGATGGCTAAGAACAGGATCGCCACAGCGGCTGCCAGGGCAGGTCGGGTTGGTGCAGGTTCCTCCCGGGCAGTCAGTGTCCGCTGAGCAGGTAGCTGCGGAGTTAGAGCAGACGTTGTCCGCAGAGTTGCAGCGATCGCCGGAGTCGGCGCAAATGGTGAGGATATTCGTCGACACGAACGTGCACAGTTCCGAGGTCAGGGACTGATGAAAGAGTGAAGAGTCGATACAGGTCACTGCCGGTCCCGTACACAGATCGGTCCCTCCAGTGCAGTCCGTGTCCGTACGGCAGGGATTGCCGCTATCGCTGCACAGGTGCATGCGGCCGGAGAAGGAGCAGCAAGCCGGCTGTATCGGCATCGTCGCCGTGGGTGCTGGGGTAGCCGTCTCTGTGTCTGTGGGGCTGAAGGTCGGAGTTAGGGTTGGGGTATCCGTGGGGGTTTCGGTCGGGGTAGCGGTTGGGGAGAAGGTGGGAGTTGCGGTCGGGGTCTCCGTTGGAGTAGGTGTGTAGGTTGCTGTCTCCGTCGCTGTCTGGGTTGGCGTGAAGGTCGCGGTAAGTGTCGGGTTGGGCGTTTCTGGGCACAACCATCCGGGCGCACCACCCTCTGGACAAATCGAATGCGGCCCGGCGATGCAGGGAGTCTGCCCGGGCGTCGGCCAGTAGGCGTATGGAATCTCCGAAGCCGCCGGGGTGCCGACCTTGCAGGGCACGTCCGCGCTACTGAGGATCAGGTAGTCACAGACCGGCTGGGTGCCGGCGATGATCTCGATTTGATCGGTGGTTCCAGCTTCTGCGTTGGTGCTGAGTGTGATGTAGCCTTGACCATTCCCCGTGCACTGCAAGGCGTCCACTCCGATGGTGTGCCCAGGGTTGCCAAACAACTGGGCGGTCACGCCAGGTTCAATCTCCAACTGATGCGCCGTCCAGTCACCGCTCGCCAGCACATCCAAAGGGTAACCTTCAGCATGGGGAAAGCGCACATTATGGAAGCTTGAATTCCAAGCGGTGAAGGACCCAGCGTATCCGCCTGCTCGGGGGCGGGCGATCACCGTAGATGCATCTGGCACGAAGATACCCGCACTCCAGATTCCCCACATGGCAATCGAGAGTGCGTTGGGACCCGGAAGCCACCGGCCCTCAGGGCCACCGAAACTGCCATCAAGCAGGACATCATGACCGTTCTGATCCAGACTGCCTCTGCCAACAGCGACCTTTCCCCCCGGCCAATTCCAATCAGCGCTCAGCTTGTACGCTCCCGTCGGCGCATCAATACCTAGCACGTAGCCATCGCTGAGATTGATCGGCCCCTCGCCCAAAATGGTCTGCTCACCTGCTCCGGTAAGCAGTATCCCAGCTTGAGAAGGACCCGCGATTGTTAAGCCAGGAGAAAACCGAGGACTTCCGTTAATGCGCCAAGCGATCGTCGGAAGATGAACGGTCACACCCACGGCATCAATGACGTCCAGATCTCGGCAGGCAATCGCCTGCAATTGCGTGGCGTCGACGTTGACCGGCCCACTGTCCTGGTCGAAGACACAATCGAAGCACTCCGTCGGGGCTCCGGCACCGCCTGACCCCGCCACAGTCGCGGCCCAGCAGCTTGCATCATCCCATGTATAGGTGCCGTTGGAACATCGCCAGTACCTATTGCCGCAGGGGGTGGCGGTGGCCGTCGGAGTGGGAGAGTTGGTGGGCGTTTTGGTTGGCGTCGCGCTCTCGATTTGGCACGTGGCAGAGCAGCCGTCACCGTTGGCAGCGTTTCCATCGTCACAAGCCTCATCATTCTCGAGATTCGCGTCGCCACAAATGCCGTACCCTGCACTGGGAAAGCAGACGGCAACCATGACAAGTAGGCACGCTGCAACGAAGGACCTGATATGTGAGCGCACGGCATCCCCCAATCTCGCCCGGACCGATCCAGGTTGTTTGGTTTTTCTTGACGCCGTCGCTTCTACGCTGGAACGGCCATGCCTTGCAAGAAAATAATGCCCGTCATTCCGGAAAGTAATGCAGCGGCCACCTTGTCACCGAGAGTCATTGCTGCAAGCTGCGTTTCCCTAAAGAATGTAGGAGCGGCAATCGGGAACGCCGAGTTGATCTAAGAACTTACAGTAAGCAAGGGCTTGAGCTGTATGAGCGAAACGAGCCGCACCGCTTCGAATAAGGGGACGGCTCGAGGAATGATCACGGTGCGTGGTGGTTCGCGTGTGTTGCTTCCTTCGCTGACAGCGATGCTCCGTCACATCAGGGTTTTCTCGGCGAACAGCCTCTGTTGTGCTTCGAACAGGAGGGCGTCGATCTCGTCACGGTCGTCGGTCAGGGGCTGTGCCCAGGTAGCACGCGGGGTAACCGAGCTGATCAGCAGCGCCTGGTCGACAACAGAGGTGCTGTCGGCGGATACCTTCGGTAGCCCGCTGACAAATCCGTAGATCATGCGGTTGTCCATGCCGGGGAGATCTATTGAGACAAAAGCGGGAAAGGCGGCGCGAACCGTTGCCTCGAAGCGATCCAGGAAACCGCCGTGTGAGAACACGGAAACGAGGTTAATGGCGAGGACGCCATGCGGTCGAAGATGATCGCGGACAGATTGAAAAAACTCGGACGTGCACAAATGATGGGGGATGAAGGTTCCAACGTAGGCGTCGACGAAGATATAGTCGTATTTCTCTTTGGAGTTGCGGAGGTAGAGCCGACCATCGCCTATGACGAGTTCGGGCCGACGCGCCGTGCTTGGAAGCCGTGAGAGCGGGAGCTCCCTCCACACCACGTCCGCAACATCCGCATCGAGTTCCACGGTGGTAAGCCGGGCCTCGGGGTATTGTCTCTGGATCAAATACGGCACCAACCCGCCCCCCAGCCCGATGAACAGCCCATCGCCACGCTGGGGATTCGCGGTCCACGAGAACGCGTGGTAGGCGTAATGAAAATAATCCGGCTGCGCGTGCAGTGCACTCGCTGCCTCGGCTTCGTTCCATTCGAACTGCTTCAGTCCATTCATGAAAAAGTGGAGCGTCGGCGAGCTTGGCTCTCCCGACTTCCACAGGGAATAACTCTGGTACAAGGTTTCCTTTGCCTCAACCAGCGCAAGGTGCTTTCGCGATGGGGTGTCGGAGGCGAGCACCTCGAAGCGGGCCAAGGTGGAGCCGAGAACCATAGCCGGAGCCTGGGAGAGTACGCCCACAACAACCGGATACGCCGCGATCGCCATGAGTATCGTCGGCATGGCCTGAGATCCAAACATCGCTAAGGCCGCGGTCGAGGCGCTGAGTAGCCCTAACCCGAGAAAGGTCTTGGAAAGTCCAAACCAAGGGACCAGATAAAACGCCACGCCAAAGACTCCAGCCAGGCTTCCTAGTGTCGACGCAGCCAAAATCGAACTCCCACGTGCCGAGGCCGCAATAGCTCGTTCCTGCAAGTGCGGCGTTAGGCTTGCCATCAAGATCGAAGGCGGGCCTATGGTGAGAAAGGCAGATAGAATCGAACTCGGGAGCAAGGGCAGGCCCAAGAACAACTCTAAAACGCCAGCGATCCAGAAGGGCAACACGATCAAATAACCGGCGGACAACAACAGCGGGACACCTGTTCCATAGCGGCAGATCGACACGTTCCAGATATACCCTAGCGAGTAGGAGAGCAGTGCCACCCCTATCAAGCTGGCCCACTGGTAGAGCGAAGAGCCAAAGAACGGCGTCAGAATACGCCCTCCCGCCATCTCAATCCCCAGCGTCAAGAAGCCGACTGAGAATGCCAGAGCAAGATGGGATGCACGGCTCGGCGCCTGGGAAGGGGAAGCTTTTTTTGCCATCAGATGATTGTCTTTGCATCAGATTGCCTGGTCAAGGCAAGCCCACGGAAAGTCCGCAACGGCAACGAGGCGGTTCGCCTTGCGGAGCAGATGACAACGATTCTCTTGAAGCCCGGGCAAACGCCAGTATCGGCCGTCGATCGGGCCACCATGCTCGATACCCTGGCTGCTGCCTACGCCGAGGCCGGCCGGTTCGACGACGCCATCGCCGCCAGCCGCCGTTCCTTGGAGGCAGCGGCCGCAACCGAGAACACGGAGTTGATCCAAGAACTCACACAACGCTTCGATCTCTACACGCGACACCAGCCGTACCGCTTCGAATGACGGAGTCTTCCCTGCACCACAGCGCAGCCGCGTGGCCGCAGCCAAGGGGCCGCGCAGGCCAGAGGCCGTAGACCATAGACTCAGAACTTCTGATCTCACGATCTGCAAGTTCCGAGAAATGTTCGACACCAGGAGGCCGCGTGGATTCCGTGATGATCCCAACACGGCTGAGGTTGATTCGGAACGGGGAACTAAACCATGGCAATCCTGAAGCTCATGAAGAAGAAATGCCCAATGGCATCCCTTTTCCCGACTTCATGACCTTCATTTCCTTCATGGTGAATACGCTTGGGCTCATGGCAGATTCCCCGGGATCAGGAGGTCTGAGACTGTAGGTCGGACTCCTGATGGGTCGGCGGAATTCCATCGCCACGATGACAAGTCGCATCCAAATTCTGTGTGCGGTGCTGCAAAGTCGGGGTCCTCCCTTCGGGTCGCAGCCTCCTTCGGCTCTGCCCGGCTTTGCCCAGGACAAAGCCGCCTCTTTCGCAGGCGTATGACGCGGATCATACCCGCGCTACCTCGTCGTAGTCATAACCCTGTCCTGGGCCATGCAAACGGAGGGCGACTTGTCTCCTTCCTTGCTGGCGCAAGGCGAGGTGCACGAGGCGGACGATGCGCGACGAATCGAATTTACGCTTGCGAGTCGAGGTTCCAGGCGAGCGCTATCACCAGGATCTGGTGGCGTGCCAGGTTGCCTGCCCCGTGCACACCGATGCCCGGGGGTATGTCCGTGCCATTGCCGCCGGTCGCTTCGACGAAGCCTACCTGATCGCGCGTGGACCCAATCCCTTTGCTTCTATCTGCGGACGCATCTGCGGTGCTCCTTGCGAAGCGGCTTGCCGCCGTGGTCGGGTGCCGCGGGTCGATGCCGACGGCCACTTCATCGGTACCGACAAACCGGTGTCGATTCGTGCCCTGAAGCGGTTTGTCTGCGAGCGGCATGGCGCGGAAGCAGTCCCGTCGGAAGCAATCCTGAATGCCCTGCGCCAGCATGTTCCCAACGTTGGTGGCGACGCCGAAGAAATGGCCGCCGTGCTGCGCGCGCAAATGGCGGGACAATTCCTCACCGCTGCCGGGGAGAAGGTAGCCATCATCGGTGGCGGTCCTGCCGGCTTGGCTGCGGCACACGACCTGGCCCTGCTCGGTCTACGACCGACTGTCTTCGAGACGGAAACAGTCGCTGCCGGAATGCTCGCGGTGGGCGTGCCTAGCTACCGCTTGCCGCGGGAGGTCATCCGGCGCGAGGTGGCCGTGATCGAAGCCCTTGGGGTCGAGATTCGCTTGGGGGTACGTGTCGGTCGCGATGTTCGTTTCGCCGATCTGCGGCGCGATCATGCGGCCGTCCTCATTGCTGTCGGAGCGAAGCAAGCGCGTCTTCTGGGCATCCCCGGCGAGCGGGGGCCACGCGTTTATGGTGGGGTCGACTTCCTGCGTGCGGTGTCTCTCGGCGAGAGTCTTGATCTTGGCGAGAAGATCGTGGTCATTGGCGGCGGCAATGTGGCCTATGACGTGGCTCGCAGTGTTGTGCGTCAGATTGCCTCCGACGCTGCCCGCACCGCTGCTCGCCTTCCCGGCAAGCACGAGGTTGTCCTCGTATCCTTGGAGACGCTCGAGGAGATGCCGGCCGACACGGTGGAAATCCGGGAAGGCGATGAAGAAGGCATCGAGCGTCGCAACGGTTGGGGACCTCTCGAAATCCAACGCGACGCCGACGGGCGTGTTTGCGGTGTTGCGCTGCGCCGCTGCCTGCGAGTTTACGACGAGCAGCGTCGCTTCCAACCTGTCTTCGATGATGCGGCGCGCGAGGTCATTGATTGTGACACCGTCCTCATTGCGGCGGGACAAAGCCCCGACCTGAGCTTTCTCCAAGACGGCGGTGAGGACGTAGAGCAGTTCCGCCCCGGCTGGCCACGTGTCGATGCCAACACGCTTGTCTCCAGCGCGGCCGGAATCTTTGTGGCCGGCGATCTGGCCCATGGCACGCGCCTGCTCATCGACGCTGTGGCCTCCGGCAAAAAGGCGGCGCGCTCGATCTACCAGAGCATCACCGGGCATCAGCTCGCCGCCGATGCGCTGACGACGCACTTGCCTCTGCCGATGTATCGCCGCGAGATCGGATACGAGCGCCTGCAGCGCGCGGAACTTGAGACCAACGACGTAAATGTACGCTTGGCCGATCCGGATGCCGTCGTGGAGAAAGTCTACAGCGAGGGAGCTGCTCGCCGTGAGGCTGCGCGCTGCCTCGACTGTGGCGTGACTCCTGTTTTCGATGGTTCGCGTTGCGTGCTGTGTGGCGGCTGTGCCGATGTCTGCCCCACGTCGTGCCTGAAGCTGGTGCCACTCTCCGCGCTCGACGGTGGTGCCGACCTCGACGCCATCCTCGACATGAATCTTGGTGACGATCACGACATCGATGCCAACTCCGTCATCCTCAAGGATGAAGACCGCTGCATCCGCTGCGCCCTATGCGCCATGCGCTGCCCCGCCGACGCCATCGTCATGGAACGCGTGCAGTTCACCACTACTTGGAGGACGTTATGAGCAACTCCACCGCAACCACCCCTCCGACTCGTTCTCGGCTCGATCCGGACGAGATTCCTCGCCGCGACTTCCTTGGTCTTGCGGCGCTGTGGTCGGCCCTGGCTACTCTGACCTTCGGCATCCTCGGCGCCATGCGCTTGCCGCGGGCTGCGGTTGTGCCATCGGCTTCGCGAAAATTCCGCGTTACCCTCCCGGCCAACTTGGAGGCTGGGCAACCGTTCATCCCTCCCGGCCGCCCGCTTGCGATTTTTCGTGATGCCGACGGGGTTTATGCCGTATCCACGACGTGCACGCATCTCGGTTGCATCGTGAAGGCCGAGGGCCGTGGCTTCGACTGCCCATGCCACGGGTCGCGCTTTGGCCTCGATGGCTCCGTTGTGAAGGGCCCCGCACCTAAAGCGTTGCCGTGGCTTTCGGTCAGTGTCTTGGGAGCGGACACCCTCATCATTGATGAAAGCGTCACCGTACCGGCGGGAAAGAAGGTGGTGGTATGAAGCCCGATACCACGACCAACCCTGTGGTAGGTTCCGCGGCGCCTGCATCCGCCATGCAGCGTTTCCTTGCCAATCTCGCGGCGATGCCCGCGGCAGTGAAGGCGAGTCTCTTCCGCAGCGGCAAGCCCAACACCGACCGCAGCCGCTCATCGTTTGTCTTCGGCAACTTCTTTCTGCACATCCATGCGGTTCGCATTCATCGTTGGACTCTTCGCTGGTCGACCACCTACGGCCTCGGGCTGATGGCTCTGTCGGCGTTCTTCATCACCTTGGGTACCGGCATCTTGTTGATGTTCTATTACAAGCCGTATCCGACGGCAGCGTACGACTCGATCAAAGACATCCACTTCGTCGTGCCCACCGGCCAGTTCATGCGCAACATCCATCGCTGGGCAGCGCAGGTGATGGTGTTCTCGGTGTTCTTGCACATGGCGCGTGTGTTCTACACTGCCGCCTACCGCGCCCCGCGCGAACTCAACTGGGTGATCGGCATGGGCTTGCTCGCTGTAACGCTGGGCCTTTCGTTCACCGGCTACCTGTTGCCGTGGGACCAGCTCGCCTACTGGGCCATCACCATCGGCGCCAATATCGCGCAATCACCGCGAGAGCTTACCGACGCTCTCGGCATCACCGCATACTTCGATATCGGTGGTTGGCAACGATTCCTGCTGCTCGGCTCGGACGAGATCGGCGAGGAAGCACTGATCCGCTTCTATCTTCTCCACGTGATGATCCTGCCATTGGCCTTGGCTGTACTGATGGCATTGCACTTCTGGCGCATCCGCAAAGACGGCGGCCTAGCCCGTCCCGTCGATGCCGAGCGTCGTCTCGGTCCACCCAGCACCTCTACCTATCCTGTGTTCACGGCAGCGCCGCAGAAGACCTATCACTTGGCTGCCGTCGTGCGCGGACGTACCTCCCTTGTAGGGGAGGGCCCCGAGCACACGGTGCCGGCAATGCCCCATGTGTTCTACGCGGAAGCCGGCGTCTTCATGTTGACCCTGCTGATATGCCTTGCTCTTGGCCTGGTCTCTGATGCTCCACTCAAGGAGCTGGCGAATCCAGCCATCCCGGAGAATCCGGCCAAGGCGCCGTGGTATTTCTTGGGTCTGCAAGAGCTGGTGTCTTACTCCGCGCTCATGGGTGGCATCGGCATTCCGATGATCGTGCTTCTCGGCTTGCTGCTGATTCCCTTCGTAGATCGTGAGACCGAGGGTACAGGGGAAATGTTTGGTGGTCCCGGTGGTCGTTCATTGGTGCGCAGTTCCGCCCTTTTTGGTCTGGCGGCGGTTCTCTGTGTGGAAGCCTTCGCCATTCGTTTTGGGTGGATCCGCGAGTGGTGGGTAGAGGCTCCGCAGATCCTCATCACCTTCGTGAATCCCGGCACCGTGCTGACCGTGCTCT
>CAZGSN010000093.1:0-17189 GCA_964528465.1 uncultured Binatia bacterium (SeqCode) | reverse complement strand
CGCCGCATTACCTTCGAGTACGTCCTTCTCGCCGGTGTCAACGACACCCCACAAGACGCCACCCGTCTTGCCCGCCTCCTGCACGGCATCCGTGCCAAAGTGAACCTCATCCCATTCAACCCGTTTCCCGATGCCGGCTTCGCGCGTAGCGCGGACGACGTCATTCTGCGCTTTCAGAAGGTCTTGCTGGCTGCCGAGGTCAGCACCACCGTTCGCCGCAGCCGCGGTCGCGACATCCAAGCTGCCTGCGGCCAGCTCGCCCTCGCCAACCAGACACCATCGCTAACCGGGGCGACGGCTGCGCTGGAAAGCTAGCTCGATGTCTTGCCAGATGCCGATCGCATCTCCGCCCGATCACGATCCTAGGGGCAGCTACCGTTGTCGCTGCTGTCGTCGAAGTGGTCGCAGCCGTAGGTTAGAGACCTCCCCTTGCTCGGCCTGGTGTGTGCCAACTGCACGCCCAGTTGTTCCCGCGCCCGTATCACCCTCGGGGGTTGTTGTCGACACCGGTATCCCGAACAAGATGAAGCGGCAGTACGCGTGCCGGTATCGGATGACTTGGCGGTGCTGCCGGAAGGGCTGCAACATCGGCCTCACGCTGTCCTTCGACAGGCCAGGTCCGTTTCGAAGCCGCAGGGTCGCAGAGTACGAATTAGGAATTCATGTTTGCGTCGCCACTTCCAAGCGTCACCGGGAGCTATCCGCCGCTACTGGTGGAAGCCGCCTTCGGGTCGAGGTAGTGAACCTGTGTGAGTCGATGGCCGACCATATCGACAGCCGCCTGGGATGCTTCCAAGACCATGTATCCGATGCGCGGCTCGTAGGTGTCGTCGGCCTCCGGCATGTCGACGAACACGACTTCGCCCAAGACCTCGGGAAACCCGGCGATCTGGATCTTCACCGGACCGCAAAACAAGCCAGCCAGTGAGCGGTGGTCTGCGGTCTCCAGTTTCTACCTTGCGGGAAAGCGGCAGCGAGCCCAGCCGCGGCATCCACGTCGACCGCAACGTCAGCCCGAAGGCGGCGGTATCGACCATGCCATCGCAGCGGGTCACCTTGGATGGTTCAAGGACGTTCGTGATCGTAACCGCAGCGATGATTCGCCCCATTTCGTGCTCCTCGGTAGCGGAATGCAATCGTGTGAGCCGAGTTCTGCGAGTACAGGTGCGCGAGCGTCGAAAGTATCTTGTCAAAGCTTGTCTGCCCCCAGGCCTCTTGGAGCGGTTTAGTGCCACGGCCCCTTCCGCCAAGAGCAGCGCAATCTCGGATCAGCAAGCGTTGCGCGCAAAGTCCGTTTGCCCAGGGCTCCTTTGATCTGCAGCTCTCTCAGGCTCACTTAGGCAGAGCAGTAGATCGTTCTGGGAGTCATCACGAGGGGTATTCTCATTCCCCGCTGAGCCGATCGCCTAGCCGATGATTGCCCGCAACAGCACAAGGGTCTCCGTTTCCAACTCGGCCCGGGACAGCTTGCTTGCTGGATGCAGCAACTGAGCCATGGTTAGCCCCTCGACCAGGGCGATGAGACCGCCGAGATGGACGGTACGTCCTTGCGTAAGGCTCTGCAGCCAGCTCGAGGTGAAATCGCGAAGGGCAGCTCGTGCACGCTCCAAACTGCCCGCGATCTCGCTACTGCGGCGCGCCGCCAGGAACAGTTCGAGCCGCGCACACGTGTATACGGCGTCGTCTTCGGCCCATTGCTGGATGATATCCACAAGCGCCGACGCGGCCCTTTCCGTCGTCACCTGGCGACTTGAAGAGAGCTTTGCTGCCGCCCGCTGCAGTTGGTCGAGATCGCGTTCGGTCAGATACTCGCAGACAGCACCGATGAGTGCGGCGCGGGTGCGGAAGATGTTGCTGGTCGAGCCCTCGGCCAGTCGTGCCTGACGATCCACCGCCCGGTGCGTGAGACCCTCGGCGCCCTTGCGTCCGAGAACGAGGACCGCCGCCTTGGCTATGCGGTCGGCTCGCGGCACAGCTTTACTGTGGCTCATGAGTTCCTCCAATGACTACATCTGTAGTTGACTTGAGTGACCGCAGCAGTATAGAGAAACGACATTTGTAGTCCAGGCGGCGTTGCGGGAGGCCCCGGCACGCACGCCGGTGGAGGGTGAGAGAATGATGAAATCTGCCGCCATGCCGAGGCTGGCAAAGGCTCGTGAACTGCTTGCCCATAAGGGGCTGCTGGCGCTGTTCGGTAGCATCTACCTCGTGTCGCAGGTGGTCATCGCCATCCTCGTGCATCCCCTCGGCACGCAGCAAATGGTCTCCCTCCAGCTCAGTGGGTTCTCCGCCGCGGAGTACGCACGAGTCTTTGCGGCGTGGGAGGCAAAGGGGAGCATGGGGTTCTACCGTGCCCATCTCGTCTTTGATGACCTGCACTGGATCTGGTACGCGATCACCCTCAGCGCCTGCCTCGCCCTAGCCTTAGACACTGCACGCCTCCCTAGTCGCTGGAACGTCGTGCTTCTCTTTCCTCCCTTGGCCGGCATCCAAGACTGCATCGAAAACGGACTGCAGCATGTGTTCCTGAGCCAGCCGGGTTACGTGGCCTTGATCAACCCCCTGCCGGCGATCAGCACGGCTGCCTCCATCGGCAAGTGGATCCTGTTCCTTGGGTCCTTCCTCTTGATTGGCGGAATCCATCTCTACGCCTGGCGATTGGGCGACCGGCGCCGCCAATCAGAGCGAAGCCGAGAACCATGAATCCACTGGACGCAGTCGCCGCCAGCGACCCATCTGTTGCTCCCACTCTATGCGAGGACCTGCGCTTTCGGGCAGGTTCCGATCAGTGTGCTGCTTGGCACTATCACGGCTCCACCCGGCCTAGTCCGCCCTGTATCGTAATGGCCCACGGTTTCGGCGCTACCCGCCACTATGGCTTGGACGCGTATGCGCGGCGATTCCAAGCCGAAGGATACTCCGTTCTTGTCTTCGACTACCGCCACTTTGGCGACAGCGAAGGCTTGCCCAGAGGCCTTCTGAACGTGCGCAGGCAGCAGCAGGACTGGGTGGCGGCGATCACCTTCGCCCGCTCCCTGGGCTATCAGCGTATCGTCCTCTGGGGGACGTCCTTCGCCGGTGGCCATGTTCTCTACACCGCGGCCCACACCCCCTCTATCGCGGCCGTCATTTCGCAGGTGCCACATATCAGCGGCCTCGCCAGCGCCTTAGCAGTGCCCCTCCGCTCCCGGCTGCGCTTGTCGATGGCGAGTGTATGCGATGCCCTCCTGGCTTGTGTTGGGCAGCGTGTTTACATCCAGGCCTTCGGACCCGCAGGCTCGCTGGCTGCCATGTCGACGCCGGGCGCCTACGACTCCATGCTCAGGCTGCTCCCGAACGACGCTGGCGGCAGAGATGGCTTGCTCTGGCGGAGTTACTTTGACCGCAACAACCGGGTGACAGCGGCTTCCCTCCTACAGTTGCTGCTCTACTCCCCTGGCCGATTCGTCGATCGCATCCCCTGCCCGGTGCTGCTGCAGGCGGGTCGCAGGGACCAGACCACGCCCTTCGACCCGGCGCGGCGCGCCAGCGAGCGTATCGCTGACTGTGAGTTCCTTGCCTATGACGTGGATCATTTCGATGTCTATTGGGGCGACGATTTCGAGATCACGCTACGGGACCAGGTGCGCTTTTTGGAGCGCCACTTCGGTTCCTGAGCTCTCGCCAATGGCAGCTCACAAAACGGAGGTTCCATGAGCTACAGTGTCTGCACCCAGATCGAGATCCAGGCACCTGCGTCTGTCGTGTGGGATCTCCTCATCGACCTGGACCAGTACCATCGTTGGAATCCTTTCATCGTCCAGGCCAAGGGCCGAATCGCGCCCGGTGCCCGGGTGGAAGTCAGCCCGCAACTGACCGCTCGCCGGCGCACGACGTTTTGGCCCGACGTTACCTCTTATGTGGAAGGCTGCCAGTTTGCGTGGACCGGTGCCATCGTCCACCCTTGGTTTGCTCAGGGAGAGCATCTCTTTCGTCTCCAGCCCATTGCCGCCGATCGCGTTCTCCTTGAGCACAATGAAGTGTTCTTCGGAATCGGCGGCCTGCTGGTCGGTCTACTCGGCGCCAAGCTCACCCAGCGTGGCTTCGACGCCATGAACAGGGCGCTGAAGCGCGAGGCCGAGTCGCGACATCCATGACGTTGAGACTGAGGCGGGGCAAACGATGCCCTCGTCGACGCACTGGGCGAAGGGTGTGGAAGTGCCTTGCTAGGGAAGGCCGTTGAGACAGTGACGCCGGAGCAGCGCTCGGCGTCAGCGCTAGCCAGTTTGGTTCTGGCTTTGGCGGTCTTGCCGTCGGCGTTGTCTGGCCGCCTACTGTCAGCGGGATGCTCCCAGAGCAAGAACGAGGCGAAGCCCCCCGGCGTGGGGGCCGGCGCGTACCCATGCCGACGCTATCTCGAGGGCTTGTCTCAAAACCAGAATTCGGGGCTTGGGTTTGCTTGGATTTCTCCAGTCCCTAGCCTCGGACCCCAAGGAGACGCATCGGGAGAGCGGCCGCCTGCGCCGACATGGCTAGCTGCCCTTCTCATGCCCTCTGAATTTGCTCTGTTGGAAGATGGTCGCTACCTGGGCGCGGATGATTGGTGTTGTCGTCAATCCGCACGCCGGGCGGAACCGGGGCCGACAGGGGCGGTTTCAACAGCTTCGGGAGATCGTGGGTGACGATGGCATCGTCTTCGAGCCTTCGGCGTTGGACGATCTCGATGGCGTGGCGCGGGAGTTGCTCGCGCAAAAGATTGGCATTCTTGCGGTATGTGGTGGCGACGGGAGCTTCTTTCGCACTCTGTCGAGCGTCGTGCGTACGTTTGGTGCCGAGCACCTTCCACAATTCCTACCGTTGCGGGCTGGGTCGATGAACACCATTGCTCGTGCCGTGGGGTGTCGACGTGGCGGGCCGGAGCAGGTGTTGGCAAGCATCGTTGCCGACGTGCGCGCGCAACGGCCGCTCGTCACCACGCAACGACAGCTTCTGCGCATCAACGCGACCCACTACGGATTCATGACCGGTGCCGGTGCGGTGGTGCGCTTTCTCCAGGCCTACTACGCGAGTGGCAGTGGTCCGATTACCGCAGCCCGCGTGTTTGGCCGGGCTTTGGGATCGGCACTTGTCGGCAGTGAGTTTGCTTCTGATCTGCTGGCACCATTCTCGGCGCGCCTCGACTGTGGTGCTGCGCCGCTCGCTCAACAGCGCTTCAATTTCCTGTACGCCAGCAGCATCAACGAGATTGGTCTCGGTATCCAAGTGACGTATCGCGGCGACGAGCGTCCCGGCTACTTTCATCTAATCGCTGCGGATATCCGCCCGGCGCAGGCTCTGGTGCGCCTGCCACGTTTGGTCCGCGGGCAGCCCCTCGCGCTGCCGACTGTCCACGACGACATCACCGCCTTGCTCCACATTGAGTTTCCACAGCCGACACATTACATGGTCGACGGCGATGTGCTGGAGGCGGTGTCGCGGCTCAACGTAGAGGCGGGTCCCCACCTGACGATCTTGCGCTAGCCAACAGGAGAAAGAGGGAGGCGGCTTGAAGACGATTGGAGTGATTGGCGGTAGCGGTTTGTACGACATGCCGGATCTGCAGAACGTGGAACGGCGGCGTCTGGCGACCCCCTTCGGTGAGCCCTCAGATGAGTACGTGTGCGGCGAGCTTCATGGCGTACGGCTCATTTTTCTCCCACGCCACGGGCGCGGTCATCGCATCCTGCCGAGCGACCTGAATTTTCGCGCCAACATCTTCGGAATGAAGCAGCTTGGCGCGGAGTGGATCATCGGTGTCGGTGCTGTCGGTAGCTTGCGCGAGCACATTGCTCCCGGCCATTTGGTGGTGCCGGATCAGTTGATCGACCGCACCTTCCGCCGTCCGAGCACCTTCTTTGGAAACGGTATTGTCGCCCACATCGCTTTCGCCGATCCGTTCTGCAGCGTGTTGGGTGGAGTCTTGCTCGACTCGGCCAAGGCAATCGGAGCCGTTGTTCACGCTGGTGGTACCTACTTGTGCATGGAAGGCCCGCAGTTCTCGACGCGAGCCGAGTCCAATCTGTATCGGCAGTGGGGTGCCGACATCATCGGCATGACCAATCTGCAAGAAGCCAAGCTGGCGCGCGAATCCGAGATTTGTTTTGCCACGTTGGCCTTGGCTACCGACTACGATTGCTGGCACGAGAGCGAGGCCGATGTCGTGATCGGCGACATTCTCAAGATCCTCTCCGACAACGTAGCCAAGGCGCAAAAGGTAATTACCACGGCAGTAGAGAAACTGCCGCAGGCCCGCACTTGTGCCTGTGCCAGTGCCTTGGAGCATGCCTTGATTACCGATCGCAGCTTAATCCCTGCGAGCCTCAAGCAGGATCTGCATCTTCTTCTTCACAAATACATTTAGGTGGTGTGACCCATGAGCAGCATTTTGGTGGTTGGATCGGTTTTCATCGACTCTCTCGAAACTCCGCACGGCAAGGCGGAGCGCACCTTGGGCGGAGCGGCGACTTATTTCTCCGTCGCCGCCAGCTTTTTCGCCCCGGTGCAAATGGTGGCCACGGTGGGCGACGACTTTCCAGCGGCCGAGGTGGAATTTCTCAAGCAGCGCCGTGTCGACCTCGAGGGCTTGGAGGTGCGCAGTGGCCGCACTGGTGCGTGGACCGGGCGCTACCACGAGGACATGAATCAGCGCGACACTCTGCACCTCGATCTCGGCGTCTTTGCCGATTTCCGCCCCAACTTGCCCACGCAGTATCGCGACGCGCAGTACGTATTCTTGGCCAATATCGATCCTAAGCTGCAAGAGATGGTTCTCGACCAATTGGCGGCTCCGGGGATCATCGGCTGTGACACCATGAACCATTGGATCATGCAGTCCCGCGGCGACTTGCAGCGCTTGCTCGACCGCGTGCAGATTCTGGTCATCAATGACGAGGAAGCACGTTTGCTCAGTGGCGAGAGCAACGTCGTCAAGGCGGCGCGGCGCCTGCTGGCGATGGGACCCAAGCGTGTTCTCATCAAGCGGGGGGAATACGGAGTCATCCAGTTTTCTGCCGACTCCGTGTTTGCGGTGCCGGCATTTCCGTTGGAAGAGGTTCACGACCCCACCGGTGCCGGCGATACCTTTGCCGGTGGCTTCATGGGCGAGCTGGCGCGTTCGCGCGATACCTCGGAGCGCGGTTTGCGCCGCGCCATCATCTACGGAAGTGTCATGGCGTCCTACGTCGTTGAGCAGTTCGGAATGGCGCGTTTGCGCACGCTTACCAACGAGGACATCGAGCATCGCTACCGCCAGTTCGTCACTCTCACCGATATCGAGAATGCCTGACGCCGTGCATGGGTGACGTCGAACTCTCCGCGGTCATTCCCGTTCATGACGAGGTCGACAACGTCGTCGCCCTCCACGACGAACTCTGTGCGGTGCTCACCAAGATCGGCAGGCCGTTCGAGATCCTGTTCGTCGATGATGGTAGCCATGATGGTACGCTCGAAGCACTGCTGGAGTTGCGCAAGCGCGACACGCACCTGCGGGTCATCAAGCTTGCGCGCAACTACGGACAGACAGCCGCTCTCGCCGCGGGATTCGACCATGCACATGGCAACGTCATCGTTGCCTTGGATGGCGATGGACAGAACGACCCGGCGGATATCGCGGCCATGTTGGCAAAGTTGGAGGAAGGCTACGACGTGGTTGCCGGCTGGCGGTTACCGCGACAAGATCCCTTTCTCACCCGGCGCCTGCCCTCACAACTTGCCAATGGGCTGATTGGACGCATCACCGGCGTGCGTCTGCACGACTACGGGTGCACGCTCAAACTCATGCGTAGCGAGATCGTGAAGGGCATGCGTCTCTACGGCGAAATGCACCGCTTCATTCCCGCCATTGCCGACGACCTTGGCGCGCGCATCGCCGAGGTCGTGGTCCACCACCGGCCGCGCCGTGCCGGCACCTCCAAGTACGGCTTGTCGCGCACCCTGCGGGTGTTGCTCGACTTAGTGACGGTGAAATTTCTCTCCTCCTATTCGACCAGGCCGATTCAAGTGTTTGGGGGTATTGGCCTGTTGTGCACGGTGGCCGGCCTTGCGATCACGGGTTTTCTCGGGGTGCAACGCTTGCTGTTTGCCATTCCCCTCGCCAATCGCCCGATCGTCTGGCTCGGTATCCTGCTGTCGCTGATGGGCTTACAGTTTGTCACTATGGGTCTGCTTGGCGAGCTTCTCGTGCGCACCTACCACGAGTCGCAGAACAAGCCCGTCTACCGAGCCCGCGAAGTCGAGTAGCTCAGGTCCTCCGCCAACGCGGACTCTGCCTATGCCGGACGGGTTATCCTGAAGCCCGCGCGGCTACGCTGGCTGGTGGTCTGATTTAAAGAACGCAGCTCCCCGCACCGGCGAACCGGCGCATCGTACACCTCCAGATCCGGCGCGAGTTCCGGTCTGGACGTAGCCCACCGGTTGTCTTTCCCCGTGGGGCCGCTGTAGAGAGGAAGGGTGGCAGCCTCTCCTCCGCGCCCTCGCGTCGCTTTCGATCAGCGTCTCAATCGTGACCTGATCCAACAAACTGCCTACTATTTTTTCTCCCTACGCGTGGTGCTCGGCGTGGCGGCATGGGTTTACTACAACGAGTACATCCAGCCCGACCTACTCCTCGCCTTGCCGATTCACCTCTTGTTCGTGGCGTATCTGGGAGGGAACAGCGTCATCTGTCTCAAGTTCCGTGGCGGTGCGATTTCGCGGTCCCTTCTGCGTCTGGATTTCTTGCTGAACATCGGCACCGCAACGTTGATCACTGCGATCACCGGCGGGCTTCGCAGTCCGATGGGCGTTATCGTTCTCGTCAAGATCGTCGGTTACGTGCTGGTGTACGGCTTCTCGTACGCGTTGCTTGCGGCGTTGTGGGCGATGGCGATCATGGTTGTCGTGGTGCTCGGGAACGAGGCCGAGTGGTGGCAGACGGCTTCGATTCCTCAGCTCGATTCCGATGTCGACGACTTCTTTCGCCTTGGATTGCTTGCCGCCTCCTTGGTGGGTGCTCCATGGCTTCTTCGTCAGATCGATCGCAAGGACCGGCAACTGCAGGTCGAGGTGCGGCGAGCCCGTGCTGCGGTGCAGCGAGAGCGAGCCGCGCATGCCGTCTCGCGTGCCATCCTCGCGGTGAATCAGGCGGTGAGCCGGGCCACGCGTTTGACGGATGTTCTCGGCAAGGTCGTCGACGTCACGCCGCAGATTCTCGGCGTCGACTACTGCGGCGTCTTTCTTTGGAATCCCGACGAGGGTGTGTACCGTGGCGCTATGGTGTCGGGGACAGACGCGGCCGTGGCGCGGCAGTTTCCTGAGGTCAAGCTATCACCCGATGATGTGCCGGATTTCGAATGGGTGCGGCAACTAGGGCACTGTGCTGTGGTCGCGGCGCGCGGCATCGCACGGTTGGGCTTGCCGGAGGCGCGCACGCTGCTGATGGCCCCCTTGCGCAGTGGCGACCGCTTCTTCGGAGTTCTGCAGTTTGGTCGTCGCGACGGCCAAACCGCATTCACCCAAAACGAGCTTCTGGTTAGCGATGGTATTGCGGCACAGACAGCGGTGGCCATCGAACGCGCGCACCTCGTGGAGGAAAGCCGGCGCTTGGGGCATGCCATCGACAGCACCGGTGAGGCTGTGCTGATTACCAATCGCCGCGGCCGCATCGTTTATGCCAACGAGGCTTTCTTACGCCTGTTCCGCATCAGTTGGGCAGAACTCAAGGGCCGTGACAGCTTCAATTACGCGACGTCCTCTCTGCCGGCGGAAGAGCTGAAGAACATTCAGCGCGAGGTTGCAAACGTGGGATGGCGCGGCGAGGCCATTGGACGCCGCAGTGACAATTCTACGTTCCCCATGCTGGTCAACGTCAGCACGATTCGCAGCGAGGACGATCCGTTTCAGGGCATCGTTGCCGTGATTACCGACATGTCGTCGGCTCATGATCTGCAAGAACGAATGCAGCGGGCCGACCGGCTCGCTGCCGCCGGTCAGATGGCCTCGGGCGTCGCTCACGAGATCAACAACGCCTTGGTTGGGATTCTGAGCCAAGCTGAGCTGGTACGTGACAGCGATGACCTTGGCGAACTACGCCACGCGTTGGGCTTGGTGGAGCGTCAGGGCCAGCGCATCTCTGAGATCGTGCGGCAGCTCCTGGGTTTCGCGCGCCCGCGTCCCCCCGAGCGCCGCACTGTCGATGTGCGTGAGATTGTTCGTGAGACGCTCGACCTCGTGGATGCGGAGTGTCGTCGTAACCACGTCCGCTGTAGCTTCGATCCATCCTCTACGCCGACTCTGGTGCTTGCCGATGCAAAGCAGATTCAGCAAGTCCTCGTGAACCTCTTTAGCAACGCGATTTACGCCATGCGGCGACAGGGAGGCACACTCTCGGTGGTCGTCGAAGCCAGCGCCGCGCAAGTTCAGGTCAGGATCCAAGACACCGGCGTGGGCGTTGCGGCACACGAAGCGGAACGTGTTTTCGACCCATTCTTCAGTACCAAGGAAATGGGCACAGGATTGGGCTTGAGCGTGAGCTACTCGATCGCGCGTGCCCATGGTGGAGATCTCAAGCTGCTGTCGACGTCGGACCAGGGTGCGACGTTCATGTTGAGTTTGCCGGCGGTGGTGCAGGAAGCGCAGCCACCGAAGCAGTCTGCGCTGCTGGTGGATGACGATGCCGCGGTAGCGGAGACTTTGATCGAGATGCTGCGCCGCGAGGGGGTGCAGGTGCAGCACGCAGCGTGCGGGGAAGAGGCGTTGGCGCAAGTGGCGCAACGTGCCTACGACATCATCTTTTTGGACGTGCGCTTACCCGATATCAGCGGACCGGAAGTTTATGCGCGCTTGGCTGCCGAGCAGCCCGATCTGGCGCGGCGTGTGGTGTTCGTCACCGGTGGATTATGGCGCGGCGACGGACGCGGCCTGCGCGAGAAGCTGCCGCCACAGCCGACCCTGAGTAAGCCATGCACCATGGCGCAGATTCGAGAGGTGCTGCGTCTGCTACGCGATGGGCGCGCCGCTGCCTAAGTGAGCCGGTGCGGACCTTTTTCCCCTAGGGAACCTCCCCAGTACCCAAGTCGGGGTCGGAATCGGAATCGGAGTCGGAATCGACCGCGACAAAGATGGGGAGATACCGCGTGAAATGAGATCGATGCCGATTCGGATAGCGACCCCGACCCCGCAGGGAGCCGACTTGCACGGACTCTTGCAGAGGTGCCTTAGCTCCTGCTGCGAGGATGTGCGGGCGTATCCGGCAGTTATTGCTTGCGCTTGTTCCGAGGCGGTCTCGGCGACGGCTTAGCGGCTGGCAGTGACGATGGTGTCTGCTGCTGTCCGAGGAGCTGGCGGAAGTGGATGCCGGCCCAGATGACGAAGGGAAACAGTTGCGTGTCGAAGGCTTGCGCGAAGGCATCTCCGAATTGGTAGAAGCGTCGCGTTAGGCTGCCGTACCCTGTGGGCGGGTAGGATGCGTAGAAGGCTTTGACGGTGACCATGACATCCAGCACCTGCAGGAGGATGGCGAGGAGGATGGCCAGGGCCAGACGCTTGCCGCGCTGCCCATAGGTGGCGGCGGGGACCGCCAACATCAGAGGGATCAGCAAGACGATGTTCGCCTGTACCCACTCCGCGGCGATGCCCGATTCGAGCTGCGGGAAGCGGCCGTGCTGGTAATAGATGGCGGGCTTACCATCAGCCGCCTCGCGCACATACATCGTTGTTCGGCCGCTTTGCCCGGACAGTGCCTCGCTGGCGTTGAGGGCAACACGGGTGATGCCGGCCAGCACCCCAGTGTATCCCGGCGCGATGGGAATCCACAGGAAGTAAACGACGGCGAACGCCAGCAGCAGCCTGGCGAGAAAGATGTGTGGCTTAACGCCCAGGCGCATCGGCAAAGCGCCCCGCCCAGTAGAGCCAAGTGGCCACTGCAATCGCGACCACCAAAGCTTGGGCGACGTAAACGTGCGTGTCGTGGAAGTACTGGTTGGCAAAGAGACCGATGAGAAAAAGACCGACCACGCGCAGTAGATTGACGCTGTGGATGATCGCCACTCCAAGAGCTGCCCCGATGAGCTTCGAGCGGCGACTGCTGGGATAGGCGAGCACAGCCGAGAGGTAGATCATCGTCGGCACTACCCCGGAGCAAGCCGGACTAACATCCACACGAAAGCCCTCCGAGCCAAGATTGGTTCCGGCCATGAACACCGGGAAACCCGCCACCGCTCCAATTCCCTTCAATACCCAGAAGGCAACGAAGGCGATCACTCGCGCAACCGACCAGGCTAGGTCCAGCCGCTGCACCAGCGGCGACCACGTCAGCAAAGTAAAGAACACCGTGATTAGGCTCACGAACAGCCCTACCACCTTGATGGTCAACCAGTACGATCCAAAGAAGTTTTGCAGCCGCTTTTGCATCCTCTCCCAACCCTGCTCCGCCAGCGCGATGCCGCGGATCTTTCCGGCCAGGCCTGCCAAAGTCAAGCCCGACGTTGCGTTGGGAATTCGGTGCTGAGGTGCGGGAGTGCTGAAGTGCTGGGATATCTCGGGAAGCCTGTGCTGCGGTGCGCCGGTACCCGGTGCGCCGGTGTGGCGAGTCTGCAGCGATGGGTCGGTTCCAGTAACCCTGCAACTAGATCGGGGTCGGAAGCGGTATCGGTATCGGAATCGGCCCCGACACCGCTTTGGGAGACACCAGGTGAAGTGGGATCCATACTGACTCCGATAGCGACCCCGACTCCGCAGGGAAGCACGGACTTGGTGCCAAGGCTATCTAACCCGCACCGGCGAACCGGCGCTGGCGCCGAATCTGGGGGTGCACCGCTGCATTGACACAGGCGTGACTGCCCCCATATGGTCCGCGCTTCCCATGAGTGTGCCGCAAAACCTTGTCCTTCGATTCTTCTACCGGCTGTCGCAGATCGCCTCTCTGAGCTTCTGCGCCGGGGTCTTCCTGGCTGCCTTGTCTCTGTACGTGGCGATATCTGGCGGAGACACGCGGCCTCTACGAGCCGCAGTGCGTGTTGTGGGCAATGCCTTTGCCGCGCAACGCACCGAGCACATCGCCACCGACGTGCAACTGTTCCCCGACACGCATCGACTCGGCGCGGTTACTACCCTGACTTTGCGCAGTCTCGAAGAGCGGCGCCCGCGCTTCTTCTTTCTCTTCAATCCGCTGCTCAAGTTGCGTAACGTGCGTGTCGTCGGCGGTGCCAAGAGTGAGGAGATATCTGTTCACCGATTGTCGTGGCTGTTGTTTGTGGAGCCGCAGTTGCCGGTAGCAAAGGACGAGAGCATTCAGGTTCGCTTCGAGTACGAAGGAACCTTTCCGTCGACACCGCCCGAAACCATCCCCACCGAGATCAATCCCGACAACGTAACGCTTGGCGCCGAGGCGTTCTGGTACCCCGTCGACGCGCAGAGCTTCTTCACTGCGGATGTCCGCGTCACCTTGCCGCGCGCGCTAACCCTTGCCCATGCCAGCCGCACCGCAAGTCAGGTGCTGCGCGGTGAGCAACAAGTGGTGTCGTGGGTCTCGACGCGCCCGTTGGCGGCCATCCCTCTGGTTGCCGGTCGCTTGCGCACGGAGGAACTACACCGCGACGAGGTCGACTATCGCCTCTACGTTGCCGATGACGTCGAGTTGGATAGCGCGGAAGTGCTCGACCACATGTCGCGCGCCAACCAATTCCTCGCCCAGCGTTTGGGTCCCTCGGGTTTCGATACGGTGGCTGTGTATGTAGGTCGCAACCTGCGTCGCGGCGTCAATTTTGGAAATGGCTTGATTGGCCTATCGCTACGCTACTTCCGCAGCGGCGACAACGGCTACGCCCTGCTGGCCCACGAGATTGCCCATAACTGGTGGGGAGCCACGGTTGCGGAGCAATGGCTGAATCCGGCGAGCGGTGGCCAGTGGATTGTCGAAGGGTGGGCGGAGCTGTTCAGCCTCCTAGCGACCGAGGATGCTTTTGGGGTCGACGCCCTGACGCAACGCCTGGCATCCGCACACTTCGATCCCGAGCGCCAGCGTGCCGTGCGCGATATGTCGATGCTCGACAATGTCCTCAACGAGGCGAACTCGCGCGACACCATCTATCGCAAGGGCGCCTACGTTGCCTTGCAACTGTGCCAGCAGGTCGGTCGTGACCGTTGCTACGACGCCATGCGCAAACTGGTCGCGACCCAGCGCTACCGCCAGGCAAGCGATGCCGACATTCAAAAGGTGTTCGAGGAGGTGCTGGGAACGAGCCTGGAGCCGTGGCTGCAAGATTGGGTGCGATCCGATGTGCTTGCCGACCTGCAACTGGTTGCCGATCCTCAAGGAGGATTCACGGTTCGCAGCGAAGGCAAGGCGCGTGTCGATAGCCAGGTGTTTCCATTGTGGGTGTTTGCCGCGGACAACCCTGAGCCTACCGTGCTTTCCTCTCGTCTTGGGGAACACTACGATCTGCAAGCCAATCAATACGCCATTCTCGACCCGCAGCTTTCCTTTCCAGACGTGATCCGTCGCAACAATCGCTTCCCCGCCTATGCTTCTCCCTTGCACGCGGTACCGCGTGAGAAGCAGATGCTGGTCACCAGCGGTGAGCCCTATCCATGGTCGGCGCATACCATCACTTGGCTCGATGCCGGCAGTGTCCGACACAAGTGGGAGCTAGCGCGAGCGACCCTGCAACCGCCGCAATGGTTTCCCGATGGCTCGCAAGTGCTCGTCAGTTACTCTGATCCCCGCCGCAGCTATCCGACGATTCTCGTGCTCAGCAGCGACGGCAGTCGCCGAACCTTGGGCAGCGGCACGTGCCCCTCGGTGACTGCGGACGGCTCGGTGCTGACCGCGCGACAAGACCAGATCTTGCGGCTCAGTAGCGACGGCTCGGAGAGCATGGTCGTGCGCCGTCCCGGATGGATTGTCGACCAACCCATCCCGTCGCCCGATGCCAGTCGCTTCGCTTATCTGGCCGCGCTCCACAACCGCTTGGAGGTACACGTCGCCGAAGCGGACGGCAGTAGTGATCAGGTGCTGCTGACATGGGACCGCGATCGTACCTTGCTGCGCTGGGCGCCGGCGGGAGACAAGCTCTACGCGGTTCTTGGCGGCGATTGGGACTGGCAGCTCTGGGAGATTCCCCTTGATGCTGCGCCAACGCGCATCCTGGTGCGTGACACCACCTCGATCGGAGATGTAGCCGTGTCCCCGGACGGCTCCCACATCGCCATCACCGCCACACCGGAGAAGGGCTATCCGCTCCCTGCGCGCGAGCTGTTCGTTCTTTCCGCCACGGGCGAAGCCCCACGTCACATCCCCATTGCGGATAGCAACCTCGACCGCGTCACCTGGGAAGACAGCAACACACTCCTGGTTGCCGGCAGTCAATCTCCCGCTGGTCAGGCATGGACACTCCCGCAGCAGCGCTCCGTCAAAGCCGTGTCGCTGGCGGACGGGACAGTAGACGAACGGTTCTGATGTCAGGTTCGCCGGTGCGGGGCTGAGGACAGCAGCGTAGCCGCGCGCGTCAGGCCGAGGTCTCAGCCTGCCACGCCTTCGACCTCAATGACGACCTCGCGGTCACCGCCGAGGAGATCGTCTACGTCGTCGGCCGAGTCGCTGCACCTTGCCCGTGATCGCCGGCACCTGAGCGGATGGCTATCAGCGCGCCATGTGCACGAGTGTCGCGGCACATTCGATGTGCTCGGTTTGCGGTAGCATGTCGAACGGCTGCACGCGTTCGGTGCGGTATCCGTGCTCGGCAAACCAATCGAGGTCATGTGCTAATGTGCGCGGGTCGCAGGATACGTAGACGATGCGTCTCGGGCTGGCTGCAACGATGGCCGTGCGTGTTGCGGCGTCGGCGCCTTTGCGCGGCGGATTCAGGGTGACCACGTCGATGCGCGGCAGCCGTTGCGCCAGCTCCACAAGGCCATCCGCTGCCGCGGCACGCTCGAAGCGGACGTTGTGGAATCCGTTGAGGCGGACGTTGGCCTTGGCGTCGGGCACGGCGACGGGGGACTCCTCGATTCCAAAGACTGTTCTCGCCTGGGCAGCGAGAAAGAAGGTCAGCGCGCCAACCCCGCAATAGAGATCGGCCACCACATCCTCGGGACCAAGCTGGGCCTCGGCCACGGCGTGATCATACAGCTTGCGTGCGACCGGAATGTTGGCCTGCAGGAACGCGCCGGCATGACTGCTTAGCTTCAAGTCACCGACGCGCTCGGTCAGAGTTGCGACGCGGCCGACGGGCCTGTTCTCCGATCCCAAGACTACGTTGCCGGGAGTGTCGTTGATGTTGTGTACCACCGACTCGACGCCGGGGATCCGCTCCAGAGCCCGTAGTAGCGCCGCCTGCCGCGGCCACGATCGAGGACAGGTCACCACGATGACCTGTGCGCGCTTTGCCCAATTGCTGACGCGGACGACGAGATAGCGCAGCACACCGCTGTGCGTGCGTTCGTCGTAGGCCGGCACTTCGAGCTGCTCGATCGCCGCCGCGGCGCGCTTCAGAATCTGTGTGATCAAGGGATGATGGACTGGGCACTCGCGGATATCGACAACTTGATGCGTGCCCGGCTTGTAGATTCCCAGCAACAGCCCCCGTTGTGAGCGCCGCGTCACTAGCTTGGCCTGGTTGCGATAGCCGAAGGCGCGGGGCGATCCGATCACTTCGTGGATCGGCACCGAGGTAAGGCTGGTGTATTCGCATAGCGCTGTGGCGACGCGTTCCTGCTTGATGCGCAGTTGTTCGCCATATGCTGTGCCGATCAAAGGGCAGCCGACACACGCCGGATAGTGCGCGCACGGCTTCGCCATCGGCGTCCTCTGCTGCGGCATGCGTTACGACGCGGCCTTCGGATCCGTGCTCATTGAACCACGGACGGACCCAGCCCGGCCGTTGGCCGGAACCAAAATAAGAGATTGAACAGGAGGCCACAGAGGGAACAGAGGAAGAAGTTCAAGAAGGTGAAACCTGAAAAGACATTCTCTGTTTTCTCCGTTGCCTCCTGTTGATTCTTCAGTTCTTCTTGTTCTCTTCCCACCTTTGCGGCTCTGCGTTGGTTTTTTTGGGGAGATGTGAAGGCATCCCAAATTTGCGCGCGCCGACAAGAATTGAAGCGTTTGCTTCGCGGATGAATGCGGACATAGGCAAGAGCTGCAAGAGCAGAAGCAGAAACATCTTGGGTGTGTCCGTTCACAGTTTTGTGTTTCT
>CAZGSN010000092.1:0-9060 GCA_964528465.1 uncultured Binatia bacterium (SeqCode) | reverse complement strand
GCTTCACCATCACCGAGATCTTGAACTATGAGGATCTCGGCTTCTGTGGCCGCGGCGAAGGGGCGAGGTTCGTCACCGAAGGACGGGCATCGATCGGCGGCGAGCTGCCGGTCAACCCGAGCGGCGGCCTGAAGAGCTTTGGCCACCCGATCGGCGCCACGGGCATCCGCATGATCTACGAGGTCGGCCAGCACCTGTGGAACAAGGCTGGCGCGCGCCAAGTCAAGGATGCGGAGATCGGCTTGGCGCACAATCTCGGCGGCCCGGGCGCGGTCGCCTGCGTGACCATTCTCTCGAACTGAGGCTCGACGCCGAGCTCTCGACTGGAGGCCCCATGGATTTCGGATTCAATGAAGAGCAAGAAATGCTGCGCCAAAGCGCGCGACAGTTTCTGGAGAGCGAGTGCCCGAGCACGTACGTCCGCCAGATGATGGAAGACGAACGCGGCTACTCCGAGGATCAGTGGAAGAAAATGGCGGAGCTCGGGTGGACCGGCTTGGTCATTCCCGAGGAGTTCGGCGGAGCGGGTCTCAACATGGTGGATCTCGTTGTCGTCCTCGAGGAGATGGGACGGGTCGTCATGCCGGGCCCGTTCTTCGCTACGGTGATTCTCGGCGGCCTCGCCATCGATCTCGGTGGCAGCGCGGCGCAGAAGAAGCAGTATCTCCCCGGCATTGCCGCCGGCACGTTGAAGGCGACCCTGGCGCAAGTCGAAGAGAGCGGCCGTTGGGACGCGGAGGGGATTGCGCTGGCGGCGAAGTCGAGTGGCGGCAAGCTGACCTTGTCGGGAACCAAGCTGTTCGTGCACGACGCTCACAATTCGGATCTGTTGATTGTTCCGGTGCGCACCGGCGGTAGCGGCACCGACGGCATCACGCTGGTGCTCGTCGACGCCAAGGCCAAGGGAGTCTCGATCCGGGTCCTCAAGACCATGGATCAGACGCGCAAGCTGTGCGAAGTCGGGTTCAACGGCGTGACGGTCGGCAGTGACGCCGTCCTCGGTAAGGAAGGCGCCGGGTGGGCCCTCCTCGATCGGCTCGTCGATCGGGCGAAGGTGGCCTTGTGCGCCGAGATGTGTGGCGGGGCGCAGAAGGTCCTCGAGATGAGTGTCGACTATGCCAAGGTCCGCGAGCAGTTCGGCCGCCCGATCGGCAGCTTCCAGGCGATTCAGCACAAGTGCGCCAACATGATGGTGCAGGTCGAGAGCGCCAAGTCGGCGACCTACTACGCCGCCTGGGCGGTGGCCAACGACGTGCCCGAGGCGAACCTCGCCGCGTGCATGGCCAAGGCCTACTGCTCCGATGCCTACCGCTTCGTCTCCGCCGAAGGCATCCAGATCCACGGCGGCATCGGCTTCACGTGGGAACACGACATGCACCTGTACTTCAAGCGCGCCAAAGGCTCGGAGGTCACATTCGGCGATGCCACCTGGAACCGTGAACTCGTCGCTCAGGTGGTACTCGATGCGCCGGAAGCGGCGAGTGCGTGAGAACGGTTTCCCTGGTGCGCCGGTTCGCCAGTGCGCCGGTGCTGCAGTGAAGTGAGAGCTTCAAGCCCTATCGGTCTGGTAGTTGCGAACACTGAACGCCCCGCTTGCGGGCGCTCGACCTACGCGAATAGGTGGCGCCGAGGTCACGAATATCCGCAACCGCCGCACTGCTCTCGCGCACCGCAGCACCGGGCCACTGGCTCACTGGCAAACCGAGATCCCCGATGAGCACCAACTGCACACCCGTGGAGATCGCAACGGCAGAAAAGTTCGCGATCGACCCGGTGTGCGGCATGCAGGTGAGCCGGGAGCACGCCAAAGGCGGCTCCTTCACCTTCCACGAGACGACCTATTTCTTCTGCAATCCGCGTTGCCAAGAAAAGTTCCGTGCGTGCCCGAGCACCTTCCTAGATCCCGCTCAGAGTCCCGCTGCTCCTGTCCCGGGTAGTTCGTATACCTGCCCGATGGATCCGGAGATCATCACCACGGCTCCCGGGTCCTGCCCCATCTGCGGCATGGCTCTCGAGCCCATGCTGTCGACCGGAGACGAAGGGCCAGACCCGGAGCTGGCTGAGATGCAGCGTCGGCTGTGGGTCTGTGTTGCCTTAACCACCCCGGTCTTTGTCATTGCCATGTCCGACATGCTGCCGATGGCAAGCTCTAGCCACCCGTCCACCGCAATGCTGTGGGCACAGATGCTTCTTGCGACACCTGTCGTTGCCTGGGGAGGCGCACCGTTCTTCGAGCGGGCGCGGCGCTCGTTACAAACCCGTCACCTGAACATGTTCACCCTTGTCGGTCTGGGTACCGCGGTTGCCTACTTGTACAGCGCTGGCGCTCTACTCTTTCCGAGCTTCTTGCCTGTGTCGGCACAAGGCCATGGCGGTGCTCCTTCCGTCTACTTCGAGTCGGCCGCCGTGATCGTCACCTTGGTGCTGTTCGGCCAAGTGCTGGAGCTGCGTGCGCGCCAGCAGACACGTGGCGCCTTGCAAGCCTTGCTGCGCTTGGCACCTACGGTTGCTTGCCGAGTTGAACCTGATGGCAGCGACAGCGTAGTGCCCTTGCACGAGGTGCAGGTAGGCGACCGCTTGCGCATCCGACCGGGAGACAAGATCCCTGTCGATGGCGTCATTGTCGAGGGCAGCAGCAGCATTGATGAATCGATGCTTACCGGCGAGCCTTTGCCGGTAACCAAGCAGATGGGCGATGCGGTGACCGGGGCCACATGGAACGGCAGCGGCAGCTTCATCCTTCGCGCCGAGCGAGTCGGCAGCGCCACTGTGTTGGCCCAAATCGTACGGCTGGTGAGCGAGGCACAGCGCAGCCGGGCGCCGATTCAAGCTCTCGCGGATCAGGTGGCCGCTTATTTCGTACCTGCCGTCATCGCGATTGCCGCGGCGACGTTTCTGGTGTGGGCAACCTTCGGCCCTGAGCCAAGATTGGCATACGCGGTGGTCAACGCTGTTGCTGTCCTGATCGTTGCCTGCCCCTGTGCCCTTGGCCTTGCGACTCCCATGTCGGTCATGGTGGGAACCGGTCGTGGCGCTCAGGCAGGAGTTTTGGTGAAGAATGCAACCGCGCTCGAGCTTCTCGCCGCTGTCGACACGCTGGTAGTCGACAAGACCGGCACGCTGACAGCAGGCAAGCCGTACCTCACTTCCATCCTGGCCACGGGATCGTGGACCGAGAACCAATTACTGCAACTGGCTGCCAGCCTCGAGCGTGGCAGCGAGCATCCTCTGGCGAGCGCCATCGTCATGGCAGCTCAAGAGCGTGCAATCCCCCTTCTACCGGTGCAAGGCTTCCACTCGACTACGGGCAAGGGCGTTGTGGCACAGGTCGATGGCCGCAGTGTTGCCGTCGGCAGCAGGGCGCTGCTTGAGCAGCTAGGCATTGGAGAAGACGAGTTGCGCGCAGCCGCCCACGACATGCGCAGTACAGGTGCGACCGTAATGTTCGTCGTCGTCGATGGCATCGTCGTCGGCTTGTTGGGTAGTACGGACCCAATCAAAGAGAGCACGCCCGAGGCCATTGCACTCCTACATAACGAGCAGGTGCGCTTGGTCATGCTCACCGGAGACACCCGAGCCAGCGGCGAAAGTGTCGGGCGGTCGCTCGGGATCGATCAGGTCGTGGCCGAGGTAACGCCTCAGCAGAAGCTCGAGGTGGTAAGGAGCTTACAAGCCCAAGGCCGCAAGGTGGCAATGGCCGGCGATGGCATCAACGATGCTCCGGCACTGGCCCAAGCCCAAGTGGGAATCGCCATGGCAACGGGTAGCGACGTCGCCATCGAGAGTGCAGACATCACATTGATGAAAGGCGACTTGCGCGGCATCGCCAAAGCCCGCCGCCTGAGCCGGGCCATGATGCGCAACATTCGCCAGAACCTCTTCTTTGCCTTCGCCTACAACGCGCTCGCCGTGCCGATTGCAGCGGGCGTCTTGTATCCCTTCACCGGCTTGCTGCTCAATCCAATGATAGCCAGCGCCGCCATGAGCCTGAGTTCGGTATCCGTAATCGCCAACGCCCTGCGGCTACGACGCACGACACTCTAGCCCGCATAATTCATGAGACTGCTCGCCGAGGAGGCGGCAAACATCCACGTGACCTTCTTATTGAACCACGAAGGCACGAAGGTCACGAAGAATGACTCTTCAGGGGGAACTCTGAAGGATACCCATCCCGGCCGCTGGCCGGAACCTCGGATAAGGATTGAACAGGAGAAAACAGAGGAAACAGAGCGGAGAACAATCCCTCTGTTCTCTCTGTGTTCTCCTGTTGAGTCTCCACGGGAAGAAACGGATCGGCGAGATTGCGCTTTTGTCCGCGCTAACCTCTTGTTACGTTCGGCGCGAGTTTCGCTTGGGAACTTGGGCGCGCCGACAAGAAATGAGAGGTTTGCTACACAGTTGACCAGTCCCCTTAACCTCGCCCTGCTCTTGCTTCGTGTTCTTCGTGCCCTCGTGGTTCAAAGAACACACTGTTTTCATCAACATGCTTCGAATCCCTCGTGCGCTCAGCCGCTTGACCCGATTTTGCCGCGAGGGCGTGAATTGTCCGGACTAGGCGATCGGATACCTGGCCTTCCGTCTGTGGTCGGTGCGCGAGTGCGTCCCCGGCGTATTGACACCGCCCGTTGATGCAACGTAAGCCGCTGCTCGAAGGAAGAGCGACCGCGGAATTGCCCGAATCACTGCGAGAACGAATCCGATCGGCCTGAGACTGTGACGAGTCGCTGAGAAGGGAACTATCCAAAACCCATGAAAGCTACCATCGAGATTCCCGACGAGCTGTATCGGAAGGTGAAGGCAAAGAGCAGCAACCAAGGGCAGCCCGTTGGCGAAGTCGCGATCAAGCTGCTGCGTGCCTGGATCGGCGAAACCCGTCCGGCGGCTCGCCGGGACCAGCCGCTGCCCCGCTCGAGCCGATCGAGACCGTCGTGGTTTGGCCTGGCGCGTAAGTATGCTCGCAACGTGAACGACCACGGCATGCCTGCGGTTCGCGAGAGCATTGCCAAGGGGTGGGCGAAGGAAATGGGTGAGAAGGAAGCTAGACTCCGCCGAGGTAAGACACGGTGACTGCGGCTTCGGCCTTTGATGTCCGGCCCATCTAGCGCAACATCGACATCGACCTTCGCCTTGATCGACTGACTCATCCCAAGTAGAAGCAAACCTCCTATGCCGCTTTGGGGGTCATGCCGTATTCACAGCTTATGGGGGCTATCCGCATGAACGCGACGCTACACGTCGAACAAGTAGGACTGACCGGGGTGCAGCACTCGATCAAGCTCGCGCTTGATCGCCCTGGTCAGGCACGACTCACCGGTAAGGCCGAGATCGACTTTGCGCTCACGCCGCAGGAGCAGGAGGAGCTTCGCTGGTACATGGAAGACTACCTCCAGCACGCGGAGTCGGTCGAGGATGTCCACGTCACGCAGGTCGAAACATGGATCAAGCAGCGTGGCGAGGAGCTTTACAACAAAGTCCTCGACGCCAACCAAAACACCCGCGCCATCTGGTTTGCCGTGCGCGAGCAACTCGCCGACCTGCGTATCGAAATCAGCACCGGCATCGCCGAGGCCGCTTCCATTCCGTGGGAATTGATGCGCGATCCGCAGTCCGACTCCGCCATTGCCGTGCGCGTCCAATCCTTCGTCCGCGTTCAGTCCGACCCGAACCTCAGCTTCGTGCCAGTGCCGCCCGCTGAAGAGGGACGCTTGCGGCTGCTTTACGTCGTCTGCCGACCCGGGGGTCGCAATGACGTCGAACTGCGCGCCGTGGCCAACCGCCTCTTGCAAGACCTCGGGTCTGACCTGGTTCGTTTCGACATCACTGCATTGCGTCCGCCCACCTTCGAGCAACTGCAGAAAGAACTCACCCGGGCCAAGCAAGCGGGCCGCCCCTTCCACGTCGTTCACTTCGACGGCCACGGCGTGTACGAAGACTTGAGCAAGACCACGTTAGCCGACTGGGTAAAAGCAATCAGCACCCTGATGCTGGGCGGCCAGCACAACGGCAAGCACGGCTACCTCCTATTCGAGCATCCCGGCAGCAAAGAAAACATGCGCCCCGTTTCCGGCGGCGAACTCGGCAAGCTGCTCCACGACACCGGTGTGCCTGTGCTCGTGCTCAACGCCTGCCAGTCCGCCATGCACGAAGCCAGCGGCGGACCCGCCCAGCAGCCCGTGAGCGAAAACGTCCACGACGAAGTTCGCGCCATCGGCTCGCTCGCCCAAGCGGTCATTGACCACGGCATCCCCGCCGTACTCGGCATGCGTTACAGCGTTTTCGTCGTCACCGCCGCCCAATACATCGGCCAGCTTTACGCCGCGCTGGCGCAGGGGCGCTCCTTCGGCGAGGCCGCCAGCGAAGGCCGCAAACACCTGCAGCGCAATCCCGACCGCTGGGTCGGACTGCAGCCGCGAGCGTTGCAGGACTGGTTCGTGCCTGTCGTTTATGAAGCCGCGCCCATCCAATTACTGCGGCCCAAAGCCGACGCGCCCGGCCTCGAACTCAACCGCCCCGAACTCGACCCGGCGCAGACCAATCCCGCCCTTCGCCGCTATGTGCCGGACACTGGGTTCGTGGGTCGTGACGAAACCCTGCTGCTGCTCGACCGCGCCTTCGACCAGCACCCCGTCGTGTTGCTGCACGCTTACGCCGGTCAGGGAAAATCCGCCACCGCCGTCGAGTTCGCCCGCTGGTATGCGCAGACCGGCGGCCTGGGCCAGCAACCCGTCGTCCTACAGACCTCCTTCGAAAGCCACACGGACCTGACCGACGTGCTGAACCAAATCGGCCAGGCTTTCGCTGCGACACTGCAAGCCAACGCAATCGAATGGCATGCCGTGAACGACACCGCCACGCGCCGCCGCCTCGTCCTGCAGCTTCTCCTGCAAATCCCCGTGCTCTGGATTTGGGACAACGTCGAGCCGGTCGCCGGGTTCCCCGCTGGGACCGAATCAGCCTGGACGCCCACAGAACAGGCTGAGCTGGCTGACTTTCTCAAGCAGATCAAGATCACCAAGGGCACCCAGGCCCGCATCCTCCTGACCTCGCGGCGCGACGAGCAAGAATGGCTTGGCGGCATTCCGCACCGCGTGGAGATGCCGCGCATGAGCCGCAGCGACGCGGCCAATCTCGCGCGCAGTCTCGGCGACGAGCGCAAGATCGCCCGCGAGGAAATCACCGACTGGCAGCCGTTGCTCGATTACTGCCACGGCAACCCGCTCACTCTTCGCGTCCTCGTTGGCCAGGCCATCAAGAAGGGACTGCGCGGTCGCAAGCAAATTGAAAGCTTCGTGGATTCTATTCGTAGCGGCGAGCAAGCCATCGACGACACCGACGAGCGCCAGGGTCGCGACAAATCCCTCGGTGCCTCGCTCGACTACGGCTTCCGCCACGCCTTCCAAAGCGAGGAACTGCCCATCATCGCCCTGCTCCATCTATTCCAAAGCACGGTCGACGTGGATGCGCTCGACTTGATGGGCCAAAACAACGACGGCCTGCCCGAACTCAAGGGCAAGACGAAGGAAGATCTGATCAGCGTGCTGGATCGGGCGCGCGAAACCGGCCTGCTAACGCATCTGGGCAGCACCTGGTACAGCATCCACCCGGCGCTGCCGTGGTTCCTGCGCCAACTCTTCGCCCGGCACTACGACGGCCAGGCGGGCCGCAGCACCGCCACCACAGCCCTCCGCCACTGGGTCGGTGCTATCGGGGCACTGGGTAACTACTACCACGACCAATTCGGTGACGGTAACCGAGAGGTCATCCGATTCCTCGCCCTGGAAGAAGCCAACCTGCTACACGCCCGCCGCACCGCCCGCCGCCACGGTTGGTGGGATGCTGTCACCCCCGCCATGCAGGGAGTTGACGTTCTCTATACCCACCAAGGCCGCCAGCCCGAATGGGCCCGGCTGGTCGCCGAGATCACGCCCGATTACTGCACTCTCGAAGACGCCCCCATCCCCGGCCGGGAAGACCAATACAGCTTGGTCATCGGCTACCGCGTCTACGTGGCCAAAGACCACGACCGAGACCTCCCCCAAGCAGCCGCCTTGCAGGAGAAGCGCGTCGCCTGGAGCCGCCAGCAAGCCGCCCACGCCCTCCTATCGGACGCGGACCTTGGCCCCGGCGAACGCTACCTCATCCGCACCTTAGCGATGTCAACTGGCACTCTCGGCCAAATCCTGATGCAGCAAGGTAGCCCCGACTGCGTGGCGGCCTACGAGGAGACCATTCGCTACACCCAGCGTATCCAAGACACCGCCGCCGAAGCCGTCGGCCACTACAACCTCGGCAACGCCTACATAGGCCTTCCCGCCATCCGCAACCTTGAGGCCGCCGAAGCCGCATACCAGCGAAGCTTGGCATTGCGAACAACAAGGGACGCCGAAGGCCGAGCCCAATGCGTGAAGCAGATCGGCATGGTCCATCACGAGCGGTTCAGGGAATCTCGCCAGCGCGGCGAGGCGAAAGAAGTCATGCTGAGGCATGCGCATGCGGCGGAACAGCACTACCACAAGGCCCTCGCCCACTGCCCACCCAATGCCCTGACCGACCTGAGCCCTATACATTCTGAATTGGGTAGTCTCTACAGCGAGGTCGGCGAGATCGGGCTGGCCCGAGAGCACTTCGAGAAGGACGTGCTGATTTGCGAGCAAACCGACGATCGCTTCGGTGCCGGCCAGACTCGCTTCAACATGGCTGTCATGTACCTCCGAGCCTCCAGGCGAGAGTCCGCTCTGCCCCGTCAGCGCGACCTCCTGCACCGCGCGCAAGCCTACGCCCAAGCCGCCCTGCGCGACTTCCAGCACTACCAAGGCCGCGCCGCCCAAGACGAAACCGACGCCCAGCGACTCCTCGCCGACATCGCCCAAGCCCTCGGGGAGCTGCCAAACTAACCTCAGACGGCGTAGGGTGCAGCGCCCGCGGCTTCGAACTTCGATATCCCGCGCTTCTGGCGACGACGGCTTTGCACGCCAAATCGTTCCTACACCAGACGCGGGCCGAGGGCGGCCCGTCTCCAACTCAGATTCATCAATGTTTACAAGCAATGGAGACGCCCCC
>CAZGSN010000091.1:0-3495 GCA_964528465.1 uncultured Binatia bacterium (SeqCode) | reverse complement strand
GGCCTGCTCGACCTAGCCAAGGGCAAAGAGAATTCCGGCGAAGAGTTTCGGGTCTGGGAGACGTCCGACCCCAAGACGCTCACCGAGCTCATTTGCACCGCGTTCAAGGACGCCAACGAGTTGGCGCAGTATCGCCGCTGTATCCGCTACCTTAAGCGCTGGCGTGACGTCCAGTTTCGCAGCGGCGGAGCGCCCCTGAGCATTGCGCTCACCGTGGCGGCGAAAACGTGGTTCAAGCCCCGTTTCGAGACCTCAGGCAAGCCGGCGGACCTGCTGGCCCTGCTAGACTGGGCCAAGGCTATCCTGTCGCACTTCGAGACCGCCTACACGGATGACGATGGTTGGCACGAACGGTTGAAGGTCACTTTGCCGGTGACGCCGTGCAGCGACTTGATGGCCGGCATGACGAAGGGGCAGATGGCTACGTTCAAGGAGAAGCTGGAAGCGCTGCGCGATGCGCTGAGCGACGCCTACGACGAGGAATTGCCCGAGGACGCCTGCAAGTTACTCAAGAAACAGTTCGGCGATGACTTCAAGGTGCCGGAGAAGTCCGAAACGGCCAAGGCGGTCGCGGCCGCAGTCATCAGCACCGGGAACTCCGCTTGACGGAGGCTGCCTTAGAGGCAGGCGCCCCCGCGAAGGTGGACGCCGCGTTTGAGGCTATCAAGACCGCTTGCGGCTTGCGCGGCATCGAGGTTACTCGCCTGGACAGTCCGGCTACGAAAAGCCTGGGAGTCGAGTTCACGGGCGCGACGCGCAAGTGGCCCGTGTACGTTGATTGCGACGAGGAGCTGTTACGCCTTCCGAAGGTCTGGACGCAGCCCCCGGTAGTACCGCTCGCGCATGTCAGCTACTCCGGTGCCGTGTGCATCGACGACGGCCAGGGGTTGTCGCTCGACCCTGGGCGTTCGGCGGAAATCGTGGCGCACACGGTCCTCAAGGCGTACGACCTGCTCGAAAGTTCGGCGTTGGACGCCACCACCGGCTACAAGGAGTTCTTCAACGAGCTGGAGGGCTACTGGCTGCACCTGCCGGGCTCTCTGCGTTCCCGCGCCTATTTCGAGGTCGACGGCAATTCACGCATGGTTAAGGGGTTCGTGAAGTCGAAGTGGTACTTCGTGGAGCGTGACGCGGAATTGCCCTGGGAAGTTCAGGATAACAAGCTTGAGGGACAGCGGGCCCTGTACGTTCACGTTGATGCGTTGGGCTTGCCGCCGGTGAGACCAGACGAGCTGACGACCGCGTTCATCGAGGAGGTTCATCAGCGGCTGTCGCCTGAGCAGTTGAAACTCTGGGACCAGCTGGTCGGCCCGTCGAAGAACTCGCCAAAGCGGCTTGCGCTGCTGGTGTCGGTGCCTCGCCTGGCTGGCGGACGTTCGTTGGTCGGCGTTGCTTTTGGCGCACACCGCGGTGTTGTTGACAAGAAGGCACCGGTTACGCCGCTGACAATGCGCCGCCACACGCCGAACTACATGCGCGAGCGCGGCGGCGCGTCGCTGGAATTGCTGGGGAAGCACGTGGCCGTCCTGGGCGCCGGTGCCATCGGCTGTGTTGTCGTCGACACCCTAGCGGCGGCTGGTGTAGGCAAGCTAACGGTGGTCGACAACGACGAGTACTCGGAAGACAACGTGTTTCGTCACCTGCTGCAGCCCCTCTACATCGACATGGGCAAGCCTTTGGGGCTGAAGCTGGCGCTGGAGCGGCGTTATCCGGGCGTTGACATCACGCCGGTTTGCACGACCGCGCAGGAATGGCATAAGACCGCCGACCTCAGCAAGTACGACGGCATCGTGCTCGCGTTCGGAGCGCCGTCCATCGAGCGCTCGTTCTCGCGTGTGCTCAAGGACAAGCGGTTCGACCTGCCCGTCGTTTTCACCTGGCTAGAGGCGCTGGACCTGGGCGGACATTCGGTGCTGATGTGGACCACGGGTGAGGGCTGCCTCGACTGCGCCTACCGCAACGACGAGGGCCAACCTTCCCAAGTGTCGCGCACATCGTTTCTGGAGCCGAACCAGCCCGTCACGCGCAACCTTACAGGCTGCGCTGGTGCATTCGTTCCGTTCGGCCCCATTCAGGCACGCCGCACGGGCCTGCTGGCTGCCGAGCACATCCTTTCGGCAATGACCGCATTCGCAGCGGGCGCCGTGGCGCGAGAGCCTTCCTACCGATTCTGGGTTGGGGAGGGCAGCGCTGCTGCTCAGCATGGGCTGCACACGACGCTCTGGTTCCAGGCCGCACGGACAACCCTCTCGGATGACGCTACGCGGCGGGTCTTCGGTCGTGCTTGCCGGCACTGCCGCGCGCCGCAGGAGGCCGCGTGAGACTAGTCTATCGCGTCACGCCGCGGCAAAGGCTCATCATCGTCGAGCACGCCGTGCAGCAGATGCTTGCCTATGCGCAGCACCACTGGTGGAATTGCGAGGCCGGCGGCGTTCTGCTGGGGCGCCATCTTCTGGACTCACATGACGTGGTCGTCGACGAGGTGTCCACGCCCCAGAAAAGTGACCGCCGCCGCAGGTTCGCCTTCTTCCGCTCATCCAAGCATGAGCACATCGCGCGCCAGCGGTGGTCGGAGCAGGAAAGGACATCAGCCTACCTGGGGCTGTGGCACACCCACCCCGAGCCTGACCCGAATCCCAGCAGCGTCGACTGTTGCGATTGGCAGCAAGCGGTGTCTGGGGACACGTTTGAAGGCGACCGTCTGTTTTTTCCCATCGTTGGCACAGAACGAATTCGGGTGTGGTGCTTGAGTCGCCGCGGCTCCATCCGAGAACTGAAGCAGGAGGTCAAAAATGGCTAGAACTCAGGAACGGGCATACATCCCTCTCGACGTGCGCCGCGACCTATGGATTGCAGCCGCTGGACGCTGCGAATTCCGAGGCTGCTACAAGCCCGTTGACCGGGACTTTTTGACCAAGACGAAGTGCGTAGTGGGCGAATATGCGCACATCATCGCTGACAGTCCGGACGGTGCTCGCGGATTCGCCGGCGATTCCGAGCGCTTGGCCAAAGACCCAAGCAACCTCATGCTTGCGTGCTTCGATTGCCACAGCCGTGTCGACCGGAACGGAAAGAATAGCGAGTACTCGGCCGAGCAACTACAAGCGATGAAGCGCGAGCACGAGGCTCGTATCCAGCTCATCTACTCGGCAACCGGCGTACAGGACAGCCTGCCCATCCTCATGTCGTTTCCCATCGGGACCCATGTGCCAGTCATCGACGTGCGCCAAGTCCACTACGCGATGTTGGAGAACAGCGGCTACACGCGATTTCCCCTTGATATGCACGTCCATATTGACAAGGGCGATTTCGACACCCTCGACAATTCGACTGAGTTCTGGCCGCGCGCAGAACGTGTTGTAACTGAGATCTATGAGCGCCGAATTCGTCCCGTAATCACGGCGAGAAACGGCGCTACCCATTTGACGGTCGCCGCCTTTGCGCCGATTCCAATGCTGATGAAGCTAGGAGCGCTTCTCGGGGATAAGACCGAGG
>CAZGSN010000090.1:0-1880 GCA_964528465.1 uncultured Binatia bacterium (SeqCode) | reverse complement strand
GGCTGCGGCGCTCCCTCTCCCCGTGGGAGAGGGTTGGGGTGAGGGTGGACGCGATGCCTTGCCCTTGTCCATAAACCACAGCGTGCATGGCAGCGTCACCGTGTAGAACATATTTGGACCTACCGCTACCATCGCGTCTATAGCGCGGCTCTCGATGAGTTTCTGCCGGATTTCCTGCTCGGAGGAGCGCGCGTCCGACGCCGAGTTGGCCATGACGAATCCGGCGCGACCCTTGGCGTTGAGTGCTGAATAGAAGAGCTGGATCCAGAGGTAATTGGCGTTGTCGGTGCGCGGCAGGCCGAAGGGGAATCGCCTGCCCCTGCCCTGGGAATCAAAGCCGACCATCTCCTTGAGCCGTTCCTTGTCCACCGCGTTGACGTTGAAGGGCGGATTGGCCAGCACGAAGTCGAATGCTCCGTGATCTTACCCATCCACGACGGACACTCTGCGAGGCGAATAGACTACGCGACAGAGGTGGACCATGGCAAAGCAAACGAAGCAACCCAAGACGACCCGCCGGCATTACACGCCGGAGTATCGGGCAGAAGCGCGGGGCTTGGCGGATCGGGTCGGCGTGGCCGACGCGGCGAAGCAGCTCGGGTTACATGAATCCCAGATTTACAGTTGGCGAGCCCAAGCACGCCTGCAACAGGATCGCGGCGAGGCGGAGCACCAGATGGCGCTTGAGAACGTCCGCCTCAAGCGCCAACTGGCCGAACAGGCCGAGGAGTTGGCGATCCTAAAAAAGGCGGCGGCGTACTTCGCGAAGCACCAGAAGTGAAGTACGCCTTTATGAGCCGACATCGTGCGGAGTTTGCGGTGAAGCGGATGGCGCGCGTCTTTGCCGTGTCGCGCAGTGGGTTTTACAGCTGGTGCCGACGTCAGCAGCAACCTGCGACCCGGACGCGCGTCCGCCAGGCGCTCGACCAGCAGGTGGCGCAGGCCTTTCTCGCCCGCAAAGGACGTTACGGCGCACCCCGCCTGACGGCGGACCTGATGGCCGCGGGTACGCCCGCCAATCGCAAGACGGTGGCCGCGAGCCTCAACCGGCAGGGTTTCCGGGCCAAGGCCGCCAGGAAGTTCAAGGCGACGACCAACGCGAACCACAACCTGCCGGTTGCCCCGAACGTGCTCCAGCAGGATTTCACCGCCACGCAGCCGAACCAGAAGTGGGTCGGCGACATCACGTATCTGTGGAGCGACGAGGGCTGGCTGTATCTGGCGACGGTCATCGACCTGTACAGCCGTCGAGTGGTGGGCTGGTCGATGTCGGAGCGAATGACGGCGGTGCTGGTGTGCGACGCACTGCGAATGGCGCTGTGGCGCCGGCGCTCGCCCACGGGGGTTATCTTCCATTCGGATCGGGGCAGCCAATATTGTTCGGGTGATTTTCAGCGCCTGATCAAAACGAACAAGCTGATCAGCAGCATGAGCGCGAAAGGGAATTGCTACGATAATGCGTGTGCCGAGAGCTTCTTCCACTCGTTGAAGGTGGAAGCGATCCACGGTGAGCGCTTCACCACGCGCCAGCAGGTGCGCAACGCCGTGTTTGAATACATCGAGACGGACTACAATCGAACCCGCCGACACAGCGCCAACGGCAACATCAGCCCGGAAGCGTTTGAGGCACAACAAGCCGCTTAGCGGCGTGTCCGTTGTTGGTGGGTAAGATCATTCACTGGTATTTCCGCCTGCCAGACTCGTCAACGCGCAGCTAAAGACCAAGCGTGGCCATTTCTTCGAGAAGACAGATAACCGCAGCCTCTTTTGCCGCATCGACCAGCTCATCACAATCGTCAGGGCGCTTCAACTCAACGAAGATGCGTGGCGACGTTCCCGATCGCGGGATACCGTTGACGAGCAATGTCATATCCACCAAG
>CAZGSN010000089.1:0-3436 GCA_964528465.1 uncultured Binatia bacterium (SeqCode) | reverse complement strand
GCGTCCTTGTGGCAAAGGCTCTTCTCCGACCTCCGCGGTTTCTCCGACCTACAGCCTACGGTCTACAGTCTACAGCCTGCGCGGCCTGCTCAATCGAGCGCGGACCATCGGTACGTATCGGCTATCTGATCGAGCGAATTTAGTTGCGGCCACGAGGCCGCGCTACGCCCGGTCGAAGGGTCCATGCGTGGTTCCAACTGATTTGTCCGGGTTCAGTTACGAGGTAGCTGGGTCGTGTTCCCGGTAGCTCTCTAGCGACGTCAGCGTGTGCGCTGGGGATGGCGTGGGATCGCTCGCCGGTGCTGGCGGTGATGGGAAGACTGGGATCAGTAGGCGGCGCAGGGTTTCTACCAGGTCGAGATCGGCGGAGGCGTACTTGCGCCGTCTTTCGAGCAGAAGCGCGAGCACCTCGAGCTGTCTGCTGCGCGCCTCATCCCGGTGACGCTCCAGGTCCTCACAACGAAGCCAGAGTTGCTCCTTCCAGCTTGCTAGCACTCCTGCCACGAGCCGCGGCTCCGCGTCGCGCAAAAAGAGCGCCCGTGCCGAAATACCATCTTGTAAAGGGAAAGGGCTAACCTCGTTCGACTGGGTGAGCCACGCATCGAACCCGCGGCAGCCATGCTCCGTTATTTGGTAGGGTGAACGGCGCGGGTCGGCATTGACGGGATTGGCGACGGTTTGAATCAAATCTTCGTCGACCAGGCGTTGCAGCTCGCGATAGAACCGTCCTGTCGATATCTCCGTCCCCGACTGCTCGCTGTACGTTTTGGCAAGTGCATATCCATGGTGCGGCAGGCGATCACGAAGGAACCCAAGCACTAGATATTTGAACATTGCGTTGTCCCCCAATACCTCCCAAGGAATCTATTACCCGCATTACCAGCCAAGAATGGTTTGAGTCAACAAAGAAATATGACCGCACGCGGAGGGGAATTATGTGTATGGGATTCCGTGTGACTCGACAGGCCCCTTCGCCGCGCGTGCCGGCGCCAGGCAAAGGGCTTGCCGTCTGTGACTCAGCTTGGTCCGAAGGTGCGTTTCAGGGACGAACGTTCGCGGTGACGTTCGACGGCAAGATCAAGCAGGGAGGTCAGCAGCTCGGTGTAGGAAATGCCGGAAGCTTCCCACAGCTTGGGGTACATGCTGATCGAGGTGAACCCGGGAATAATATTGATCTCGTTGGCGTACCAGGAGTTGGTGGAGCGTTCGAGGAAGAAGTCGACGCGCGCCATACCGGAACACTCGAGTAGGCGGAAGACACGCAACGCAAGGCTGCGGACGTGCTCGCTTTGCTCGGCGGTAAGGGGCGCGGGAATCTTCAGGGCGGCGCCATGCTCGTCGATATACTTTGCCTCGTACGAATAGAAATCCGATGTTGGACAGATCTCGCCGGGGAGCGATGCGCGGGCGTCTTCGTTGCCGAGCACCGCCACCTCGATCTCGCGCACGTCGAGCCCACGCTCCACGAGGATCTTCGTGTCGTACTCCAATGCCGCGGTGATGGCGGCATCCAATCCTTGCGGAGTCACGACTTTGCTGATGCCCACCGACGAGCCCAAGTTGGCAGGCTTCACAAACACCGGGTAGCCGAGTTCGTTCGCAGCCCGGCGTAGCCTTGTCTCGTCATTCTGCCATTGCCGCCGCGTCATCGTGATGTAGGGGACAATGGGAATTCCCGCGGCCTGCAGCAGCCGTTTCTGTACGTCCTTATCCATACCCACCGCGGATCCGAGCACGCCGGATCCGACGTAAGCTACATCGGCAAGCTCCAGGAGTCCTTGTACGGTGCCGTCTTCTCCGAATGTGCCGTGCAGAATTGGGAAAACCACGTCGAGTCGAGGCAAGGGGAGAGCACCGACGCTGCGGCTGGGGCGGAGTTCACCACCGGCGGGACGCGGCAGTAGCAGCACTTCGTCCGTGCTGGCCTGCACCTTGGGTAGAGTGGTTGCGGTGAGGCGTAAGAAATCTGCCTCCTCCATCTGATGCCACCCGCCCCCTGGATCAATGCCGATCAAGGTCACGTCGTATTTGCCGCGATCCATGGCTGCGACGACGGAATGCGCCGAGCGTAGTGAGATCTCATGCTCTCCAGAGCGTCCACCAAACAGGATTCCTACTCGCAGCTTGTTCGCCACCCAATGCCCTCCAAGCCTTCCACGATACCAAAGGGAGGGCAGCGCCTCACTCCACGAATGTGAAAACTCCGGACTTGCATTGCCGAAGCCACTATGGGATTTAAGCCGCACCCCAAAGGTCTAAGGAAACAGTGAAGATGCATACCCCAACCCAACACAGTGACCGCCCCTCGCGACGATTCGCGAGCACGCGGGTGAACGGTTGGAGCACGTGCATGTTCACGGCGACGCCGGTTGTGCTTGCCACACTTGCTAACGAAGTGGTGGCAAACGCTAAGTCGATTCACCCGTGCGGGTCCGGTGGCTTTCCGATGGAGGGGAACTCCTAAGTAGTTTCAAGAAGCATCCCTTAAGGAAAAAGGCCACCGGACGAGAGTCCGGTGGCCTTTTTTGTTTTCTGGTCCAACAATTTCCGCAGACGGCGGAACGAGGCGGCGGGTAGGCCGTCGCCTCGAAACCAATAGGAAGGAGGAGTCGACATGACTCAGATCGATAGTCAGTTGGTGGCGCAGAGGTTGCGCGAAGTGGTTGCAGATGAGCCGAAGGCGTTCGCATACGACATCGGCATCAGCCTATCGGCACTCTACAACTACATGAACGGGCGCGTGCCCTCGACCGAGGTGCTGTTCCGCATCGCGACCTACACCGGGCGACCCATGGAGTGGTTCTTGGTCCCGGCGCAGGTGGAGAACTTCCCGTTCCTGGCGCAAATGCCAAACCTAGGCACCACGAACGCCGCGGTGGCGCACTAGCGTATGCGCGTAGAGGACAAGCGGCTCTCCGTCATTGGAGACCGAGAGCAATAGAATCACCCCCCGATTTGCACCGCAGGGTCGTTGGGAGGGTGCAAGATCGGAGGAGATCATGGATTGGATAGCGTTTAGTGCTCCTGTTCCAGGAGTTGTCGATGTGGATGTTGGCGTCGCTTTCATTGCGAGCTTGGTTGGGTTTGTGGTTGCCATTGCACCCGCCGTGCTCGCCGCCCGCTACGCCATTAGTGCCCGTGGCATCGGTGGCTTGATTCCCGGGTTGTCCCTTGAAGTGTTTGGGCGCGAGAGCCGGCGCCCCGCTTAGAGTAGTCCGTACCTGCTCGATCCAAGCGAAAGGCTGAGCGTGCAGCAGATCGGGGCTCGGATACGCCCCGATCTGCTGCTCAGCCCGAAAACATCAGTTCAATCACCCACGTTCTCGCGAGGGCACTGGGAACGGCCTTCGAGACGCGGCCTGGACAGATGGCCGCTCCTCAGGCCGAACGGAAAATTTGTTGACTGAGCCCAGCAACCGTTCGCGCTGAGGAGCCG
>CAZGSN010000088.1:0-13871 GCA_964528465.1 uncultured Binatia bacterium (SeqCode) | reverse complement strand
AGCGCGTTTACCAGAACCGCTTCATCGTTAGAAAGCAAGAATCCACTGTGCCAGGCATACAAGACGCGATCGGCTAACGTCCTACTCAATGACCGCGGCCATCGCGCCCGCGCATTGCTTGCCGCTGGTAAGGGGCCATGCTAGCGGCAGCGGACCATTAGGAATGCCTGCCCCCTCGAAGACTCCGCCATCCGCGTTGGCCCCCGGGCGCAATACCGCCACCGGTTCGTCGGCACTCGACCTTGTGCTCGCCTACCACGAGCGCACCAAGCACCACTTCCACCGTTATGCCGCGTCTCTCGGCTACCTGGATTGGGCGACACAGCCCGATCCCTTTCGCCGCTACGCCGGAGCGGAGATCATACATCTGCCGCATCCCCCTCTCGGCAACCCCCTGCCCTACTGGCGCCTCTACGAGCCAGGGCAGATAGCGCCGCAGAGTTTGTCGGTGGACTCCGTGGCCCATCTGTTTCGTTACGCTTTATCGCTCACCGCTTGGAAGCAATACCAGGACAGCAGTTGGTCGCTGCGCGCCAACCCATCGAGCGGCAATCTCCATCCAACTGAGGGCTACGCCGTGCTGCCGGCGCTACCTGGCCTTGGCGGAACCCCGGGGGTGTATCACTACGCACCCAGAGAGCACGCGCTAGAGCGCCGCGGGGTGATGCGTTCCGACCTCTGGAACCAACTCCTTCTGCAGTCGGCTTCGCCTTCTAATTCATTTACTCAGGCAAGCCGGCTGATGCGCCGCGAGGGCGCGCCTGTCCCGAGCCGAGTCGAGGGGGCGTCTCCACTGCTTGCGAACATCGAGGATTCGTCTTGCGAGACGGGCCGCCCTCGGCCCGCATCCGACGGAAACGCGAATTGCCGGGCAACGCTTCCGCAGTCGGAGACGGGTTCCTTCATGATCGGCTTGTCTTCGATTCACTGGCGCGAGGCGTGGAAGTATGGCGAGCGCGCCTTTCGCTACTGCCAACACGACGTCGGGCATGCGCTGGCGGCGCTCCGCTTTGCCGCCGCCACACTCGGCTGGAAGCTGACGCTGCTTACCTCGGCAGGCGATGAAGTCATCTCTTCACTCTTAGGGCTCAATCGCTTGCAGGACTTTGTAGAGGTGGAGTTAGAAGAACCCGACCTGTTGGCCATCGTGCGTACCAGCGAGGACACGGGTCCGCCGCCCTCTCTGCCGGCATCTGCAGCGATCCGCGACGGCATCGTGTGGTCTGGCGAAGCCAATAGCCTCAGCCCGGAGCACGCCGCCGATTGGCCGGTGATCGATGCCGTGAGCGAGGCCGTCCAGCGCCGATTCGGGCTACGCGTGCACGAACCGCTCTCCACCTTTCCTCAGAGGCACGAGCTGTTCTCGGAGCTTCCCTGCCAGAGCGTGCTCAGTGCCGAGAAGGTCATCCTCGGACGCCGCAGCGCCGTGGCCATGGACGGCGTCACGACACTTCCCGCCGCGGTCTTCCTGCGCATGCTGGCGCGTGTGCTGCCCTTGGGGGACGGCTCTGCCATGCCCTGGGATGCCATTCCCTGGCGGCCGCGGATTCATCTGCTGTTGTTCGTGCACCGTGTCGTCGGTCTGCCGTCCGGTTTGTACATGCTGGTGCGCGATACGCAGAAACTGGCGGCTCTCCAGTCCGACCTACGCAGCGACTTCGTTTGGCAATCACCCGCAAGTGTGCCCGCTGCCCTGCCTCTCTACACCCTTGCGCTGGGGGACTACCGCGACGTGGCTGCGCGCTTGGCTTGTGGACAGGAAATCGCCGCCGACGGTGCTTTCAGCCTCGCCATGATCGCCGACTACAAGGATTCTCTGGATACCTATGGCCCCTCCTTCTACCGCAATCTGTTTTGGGAGTCCGGCATGGTCGGGCAGGTGTTGTATCTGGAGGCGGAAGATGCCGGCGTGCGCGCCACCGGCATAGGCTGCTACTTCGATGATCCCGTGCATGAGCTGCTTGGGCTGCAGTCCCGAGAGTGGCAGAGCTTCTACCATTTCACCGTCGGCGGACCAGTAGACGATCCGCGTCTGACAACTCTGCCGCCCTACCCCAACGTCACGACCACCTAAGATCCCAGCCCGTCATGCGACCTGCGCAGCAGCCCATTCCCGAGAAATCAGACATGAGCCCGAAGCCCATTCACCATGAAGAGCATGAAGGCCATGAAGTGAGGAGAAAGAACGGCTTTGCCCGCCAGTTCGCGTCTCCGGCAGATGCGGGCCGAGGGCGGCCCGTCTCCAACTCAGATTCATCAATGTTTACAAGCGATGGAGACGCCCCCTCGACTCGGCTCGGGACAGGCGCGCCCCCGCGGCGCATGAGCCGGATTGCCCGCCCAAGCGATTTGGCGTGCACAGCCCCCTGCTTGATTGTCGATCGAAGAGATAGCGTGTTCTCCTTAACCGACAGGCATTGGGGCAAAGCCAGAGAGAACTGGCATCCCGCAATTCTTCTTCATGAGCTTCATGGTCTTCATGGTTTAATCCTCCGTTCCAATTCAACTTCACGGGTATCGGGATCATTGTGGGATCCACCTGGCCTCGGTGAAGATGGAACTCTTCCCCTAATTTGCGCATCGTGAGATCAGGACTCCTAACCCTGCTCCGAGAACCGCTACTGCAGTTCACCCTTCTCGGCTGCGTGCTGTTCCTTGTCCACCGCAGCGTCGCACCGCCGCCCTTGGGTGACGAGATTGTCGTCTCTGCGGCGGTCGTCGATGGTCTGCGTGCCGACCATCAGCGGCGTAACGGCAGCCTGCCCTCGCCCGACGAGGAGGCCGGGCTGGTTAGACGCTACGTCGATGGCGAGATGCTGTACCGCGAGGCGTTGCGCTTGGGATTGGATCGCGGGGATATCATCGTCCGCCGCCGCATGATTCAAAAAATGGAGCTGCTGGCGGACGAAGAAGGTTCATGGGAGGGCGAGCCAGCCGACGACACGCAGTTGGTGGAGTACTTACAGCAACATGCGGATCGTTATGCGTTGCCGGCACGGGTGAGCTTCGAGCATGTGTTTGTGCGTGGTGAAGAGAACGCTCGGATCGACGAGAGAGCCCTTGCTCTGCGGGAGCAGCTCACGCACGGAGCCTCTGCGGCCAGCCTGGGCGATCCGTTCCTGCACGGCCGTGAGTTCACATTGCTAGCCAGGGAGCAGGTCGCTGGTATCTTCGGCGACGACTTCACCAATTCCCTTTTTGCCCTGGCGCACGATGGATGGTCTCCACCGATTGCCTCCGCCTATGGACTGCATTTGGTGCGCGTCACCCAGCGCCAAGCCGGCGCGCCGCCGGCGCTGAGCGAGGTGCGTGCACGTGTCGAGCAGGATCGGCGGGAAGAGAAGGAGGAGCAAGCGCGGCGGGTGCAGATCGAGCAATTGCGTGGGCGCTACCGGGTGCGTATCGACGGCGACACTGATTCCGGCGGGGACGGCAGATGAAGGAAGGGGCGTGGTCGGGAGTTGCACGTTTCCTTCTACCTTGCCTCGTGGCGTGGTACGGCCTGGCTCTGGTTCCTGGCCCACGCATCGCGCTTGCGCATAGCTTCGAGCCCTGTCTTCTCAGCATTGCCGAGGTTGCAGCCGGTGAATACACCGTGCACTGGCGCCCCGCTACAAGCACGGCCGGCTACAATCTTTCCACTCTAGCCATCGCGCCGCGCTTCCCTGCACACTGCCAGATACTGGAACCATCTCTGCGCCGAGACGATGGCGCTCCTGCTTCGCGATGGCGTCTGCGCTGCCCCAAGCCTGGGCTGTCTGGCTCAGTTCTCAGTGTCCCCGGTATCGACGGCACACAGCTCGATGTAGTCGTGCGCCTGCGCTGGTTAGACGGGCACAGTGAAACGGCAGTGCTCCGCAGCGGAGCGAGTAGCTACAGGGTTCCCGACACTGCCGACGCGTCTACGGCACGCACGGCATTCCGTTTCTTGCACCTCGGCGTGCAGCATATTGGGCAAGGTCTCGACCATCTCGCCTTCGTACTAGCCCTGTTTCTGCTGGTACCGTCCTGGCAGGCGCTCCTTAAAACCGTCACAGCTTTCACGGTGGGACACAGTCTGACCCTGGCCCTAGCCGCGACCGATTGGCTACGCCTTCCCAGCGCGCCGGTCGAGGCGTTGATTGCCCTGAGCATTGCCTTTGTGGCCCGTGATCTACTGCGCCCATCCACGGCGATATCCAGTCGGCCCTGGATCATGGCCTGTGGCTTCGGCCTCCTGCACGGCCTCGGTTTCGCCTCCGCCCTGAGCGAGCTGGGCTTGCCGCCGACAAGCACGCTCACCTCTCTGGTCGGATTCAATCTCGGCGTCGAAGCCGGGCAGATTGCGTTCCTTTGCGTGCTGGCCTGTATCGCCTATGCGGCGTCGCCATTCCCAACCCTCGCCCGAGCCCGCCGGCTTCTACCCTACGCCCTCGGCAGCACCGCCTGCGCCTGGACGATCGAGCGCATCGCCGCCTTCTGGACGGTCCCCACATAACCAACGCCGACCTCCAAATGCTGGCCATCTCGGCGAGTAAACCTGTCGACCTTTTCGGAACACACGTTTGCGTGCCCGCCATGCCGGCGAAAGCCGGCATCCAGTACCCTCCCTATCGGGCTCCCCACGCCGTGCTCCGAAGAGCGGGAGGCATTCGCGAGAGAAGCAGGCAATGCGCCGAAAAGTGCAAGCTATGTTCCTGGGCGTGCAGAGCCATGCAAGGGCACCCATACGGAATACGCAGAATCATCTCGGCTGGCAGATCCCATTTCTGCAAACGCTGTCTACGCCAAGACAGACTCCGTCCCCGCTACCCCCCCGGCAACAAGGATAATTTCGCACACACTACTCGCAGGAGCCGCGAAAGCACACGGTATCGAATGCGCTGCACGCCGGCCACTGTGGACAGCACGGGTCACCAGGAAACTGACCACACCGACTTGGCGATACCACCGGCGTAGGTGTAGATGCGGACTGTGCCGTCGCCGAAGGAGTAAGAGTGGGGGTCGTGCTGGGACTCGCTGTGGGGCTTAGAGCCGCCATGCGTGTCAACGAATCGTTCGATCCGCACCCGCCAACACAGCCATCACCAGGACAGCAACACCCCGAAGAAGTAACGTCATCATCAAGACGAGTCCGCGCGTTTTGGCACTCATAGCGCAAGCCGAACGCCGCGGGTCAGTTCTGCGGCCGTCCCTTCGCCGCGTCGGACGGGCCGGCTGAGGAAGCGTTCGCATGCGAATGCTCGTCGCCTCCGATAACGCGGGAGATGCCGTGTACGGGACCACCAATAAGGTAGTATCCAAGGTCCGTGAAGGCCCCAAATGCGAGTAGCCCCGGGCAAAAGCCCCAGAGCGCACCCTCCGCCACCGCCTGGTCCTGTTGAATCCAGAGCGGACCTGTCACCGCACCGATCGGTACGCCAACAACAGCCAACGCAAGACCAATCGGACCTCCGAATGCCGCACCAAACAGAACTCGCCCGCCTTCCGCAGCATACCGAACCGAAGCCGGATCATCGTCGAAGGCCCTCGCTGTTTCGCCCCTACAGGGGAGCACATTGGCGCCGGCTCCGCGCGAGAGCACCATGATGAGAAGCACCAAGATGAGACGCATGACGCTAACAGCGTGCCTGCGGCGGCAGCGACCATCTGGAATGGCCCACTACGGCAGTCCGCTGGAGGCCCGAGCTAGACCTAACTGCCGTCGCGTGTAGCCGGTTGTTCGCCCTCATTCTCAAGCTCGGCTCTCATATTCGATAGCTACCACGCCATCTGGGGTGCGTGGCACCATGACAACCCTGACCATCTGATCGATCGTATATCCGATCTTCACCGCGATGTCCGTTCGCCACTGAATCGCGATCTCACTACGGCAGCTGGCAGAAAAGACGTACGAGAAGTGGTCGGTAGCGGTCTGAGCCTCAAGCGCCACGCCCATCGGCATGATGGCAACATACTGTTGGCACCAGCCGGCAGCCCCGCCACCCATCGCCGTGTACAGGACCGCTTTTCGAACCCCCGCAGGAGACGGCATCTCCGCTACCACCGAGTATTCGCTTTCGGCGGACCGGTCATAGGTGATGGCAACGCCGGCGGCACCAAGAAGCAGGGCTCCGAGGGTGGCGCCCACCCCTGCCAGGAACGATCTCATCGAGGACGTCATTCACGGCATGATCTAGCCGAACGCCCTCTATCCGTGCGAAGGCTCATGGCCGACAGGTTCCGTGGCGCGGCGAAGGCTTCACCGGGGCATTCAATCCCGCGGCCGCCTCGATTCAACACGCGCGTACAGATCATCGTCGTGGCGACGTGTTCTGCATGCGGTTCGACGACGCCATGCAGATGTTCGGGCAGAGGCTGGTGCCCAGTAGCGGGCAGCACGGGATCTCGATCATTTCCACCCTTACGTTCCCGCACGGCGACCTCCTGCTTGCTGGAGTCGATGCTCTTCACGCTGTCTGACAACCCTTCCTCAAGCCTCACACCTGAATCATACGAGCAGCATTGCCATAATCCAATTGGCGCGGTCAAGCTGCAGCCAGCGGTACCACGACTGCGCCGAACAGCGCGACGGCCATCCTCATGGGGCCGCTTTGTTCATGCGATGTCGACCACTCAGGCGCAAGCCGCGGCTGGAGGAGACCAGAGGCTCGGCCGTCAGAGTGTAGGTAGGTCTGCGGAGTCGGGCGAGAGGCCCATTCACTGCGTCGCGTGATTCCACCTCGCTCCACGGCGTCACCGCCCCGGCTACTTTGCTTGCTAAGGAGCATCCCATCTTCGGAAGAGCGCTTGCCGCAGAGCGCGATCTCGCAGTATGAGACACCGTATGAGGAACACGAAGCTTCTCGCCAATCTCAGCCCTTGGACGCGGCGCGATTTCTTGCGCGCTTCTCTGCTTACGACTGGCTCCTTGGTGTTGCCGTCGGCACTGCTGAGCGGTTGCGGCGATGACGATGGGGCGGCGCCTGGCGCCTCGGTTCAGCCGTTGCAAGTCGACCCGAACACCCCCTGGTGGCTGCAGAACAATTTCGAGCCGGTGTCCGACGAACTGAGTGTCAGCGATCTGAGCTGGCGTGGGCGCATACCAGAAGGCCTCAACGGCTTGTATGTTCGCAACGGCTCCAACCCGCGCAATGCCGACTCCCCACACTGGTTCTTTGGTGATGGCATGCTGCACGGCGTGCGCTTCGAGAACGGCCGGCCGGTTTGGTACGGCAACCGTTACGTGAAGACTCCCTTGTACGAGCGCGGTATCCGCTTCGGCGACCCGAGCCTCCCGCCATTCGGAGCCAACAATCAAAGCAACGTCAGCGCTGTCTACCACGCCGGCCGTCTCTACACCTCGGGAGAGATTGGCTTTCCTTACTTGATCAACCCCGCAGACCTGTCGACCATCGGCGCACACAACTTTCGTGGCCGTCTCAATACGTCATTCACGGCGCATCCGAAGATCGATCCGGCGACCGGGAACTTGCACTTCTTTGGTTACTGGTTCCTGCCGCCCTACCTGACGTACAACGTCGTCAGCCCTGCCGGGCTCATCATCTATTCGCAGGTCATCGAGGTCGGCGCTCCGACCATGATGCACTCGTTTGCCATCACCGAAAGCGACGTTCTCTTTTGGGAGCTACCGGTTGTTTTCAACCTCGACGAAGCGCTGGCAGGTGCGGCCAATCCCTTCCACTGGCAACCGAGCTATGGCGCGCGCCTCGGGGTTCTTCCCTTAGGCGGAGGCGACATTCGCTGGGTCGAGATTGATCCATGCTATGTGTTCCACGAGGTCAATGCTTACCGCGACGGCAACGAGATCGTTGTCGATGTTTGCCGCCACGACCAGATGTTTGCAGGCGGGGATATCGACGACACGCTGCTACGCATCCACCGCTGGCGCCTCGACACCTCCTCCACCGCGATGAGCTTCCGCGATGAGATTCTCCTCGATCGTCAGCTCGAACTGCCTACGCATGACCGTCGCTTCAGTGGACGCCGCCATCGCTACGGCTGGTTCGTCGACACGCGTGAGCATCCGGATACCGTCGATCTCGGCGGCACCGCACGCATCGATTTTCAGACCGGCAAGCTGAACGTATGGGACCCGGGCCTGGCTCGCCACGCCAACGAAGCCTACTTCGTGCCCAGCGGTAGCGCCGAGGGAGAGGGCTGGTTGCTCACCTTCGTCAGCAATCATCAAGATGGCAGCAGCGTGCTTGCCATCCTCGATGCCAGCCATGTCGAAGATGGCCCGGTCGCCGAGGTGCTCATGCCCCGCCGTGTACCGCACGGTTTTCACGCCACATGGGTGCCAGGCGCATGAGCAGCACGAGGGTTCGAGGCATCGCTATTCTCACACTCCTTTCAGCTCTAGCCGCTGGGTGTGGCGACGACGATTCGAACAAGCCCACATCCCCGCCCGGGGGGCGCGAGCCTTGCGCCGCACATAATCCTCTACGCAACGTGTACTTTGGCGACCTGCACGTGCACACCACGCTTTCTTTCGATGCCCACGCCTTCGAAGTGAAGACGACACCGGCGCAGGCGTATCGCTTTGCTCAGGGGGAAGCGGTGTCGTTGCCGCCGCTCGATGCACAGGGAAATGGCACGCAGACTCTGCGCCTGGAGCGACCTCTCGACTTTGCCGCCGTCACCGACCATTCCGAATTCCTGGGAGAAGTCGAAGGCTGCTCGGTTCCTGGGTCGGCTGCTTATGACACACCCAACTGCCAAGCCTACCGCGGCCCGGATCAAAACGCGGCCGTTGTCGCCTTCGGCGTCCAACTCAATCGCATCATACCCGGTCGTTCGCCCGTAATCTGCGGGGAGGATGGAAGTCTTTGCCACCAATTGGCTGGAGAGGTTTGGCAACGCGTACAGGATGCGGCCGAAGCGGCCTACGATCGCAGCTCGCGCTGTTCGTTCACGTCATTTGTTGCCTACGAGTATTCCGCCGGCACCAGTGTCAGCACGCTGCATCGCAATGTCATCTTCCGTAACGAGCACGTGCCGTTTCCAACCTCTTACTTTGAACAGCCCACACCGTGGGGATTGTGGCGGCAGCTCAAGGCCACGTGCCTGGATGCCGGCAACGGCTGCGACGTGCTCGCCATTCCCCACAATCCCAACGAGAGCAACGGCAAGATGTTCCTGGTCGAGTACCCGGATACGAACAGCATCGAGGAGCAACGCGCCCAGGCGACACAGCGCGCCAGCATGGAGCCGGTGCTCGAGATATTTCAGCATAAGGGTGAATCGGAATGCATGAACGGCCTCTCCGGAATTCTCGGTGTGCCCGACGAACTCTGCAATTTCGAAAAGCGCGGGCGCGTCATCGAGTCCGGGACGGACTGCTTCGATCGCACCGGAATGTTTGGCAGCGCGCTGCGCGGATGCTTGTCGCGGCACGATTTCGCCCGTGGCATCTTGCTCAACGGGCTCAAGGAAGCAGTGCGCCTCGGGATCAATCCATTCCAGCTTGGCTTCATCGGCAGCACGGATTCCCACAATGGCACGCCGGGCGCCGTTGCCGAGCAAGACTTCATCGGCCATCGCGGCAACGACGACAACACGCCCGAACGTCTACTCAGCACCGGCGCTCTCACCCCTGGAGGCGTGTTCTTCAATCCGGGCGGACTGGCGGCGGTGTGGGCGGAGGAAAACTCACGCGATGCGATCTTCACCGCGCTGCGACGGCGTGAGGTTTACGCCACCAGCGGCCCGCGCATCACAGCACGTTTCTTCGGTGGCTGGGATCTGCCGGACAACCTTTGCCAAGATCCACACATGGTGGCTCGGGCCTATGAAACGGGTCAGCCGATGGGCGGTATGTTGAGTTCCCCACCCGTCAACGCAGCGCCACGTTTTCTTGTCTCGGCAATGCGCGATCCAGGCACGCGGCAGCGTCCGGGCACCCGCCTACAACGACTACAGATCGTCAAGGTGTGGCTCGACGGCAGCACTTCCAATCAGCGCGTTTACGAAGTGGCCGGAGATGCGAACAATGGCGCCAGCGTCGATCTCGACACCTGTACGCCGCAAGGCCCCGGGGCCGATTCGCTTTGCCAGGTGTGGTCCGACCCCGACTTCCAGCCGCAGCAAATGGCGGCTTACTATGCCCGGGTTGTGGAGAACCCGACTTGTCGTTGGGATGCGTATGCGTGCAAGCGGCTACCTGCCAACCAACGCCCGGCTACTTGTTCCGACCCGGCATTCCCCAAGACGATCCAGGAACGAGCCTGGACCTCGCCGATCTGGTACCAGCCGAATGCACCCGCGTCACTAGGTCGAAGGGAATGAACCACAGAGGCACCGAGGGCCCAGCGCGGCCTTGGCCGCAACCAACTCTGGAGCTTGATCGTGGCCAGAGTGGGTGCGGTCGTTAGGGCTCGATCGAGCGTGGCCGCGCAGGCTGTAGGCTGTAGACCGGAGGCTGTAGGTCGGAGGCAGATTTCAGAATGCAAATTTGTGCCACACATCGCTTGGATACGGACCGCGCCTCATGAAATCTGCGCGCGCCGACAAAACCCGAGAGGTTGTTTCACAGAGAGGATTCATAAGAGAAAGGTCCGGTCCTGCTTGCGCCAAGAGAGGCACGTGAACCTCTTGGCAGCATACTGCCAAGAGGGGTAGAGCAGTTCGTCCTCTGTGCACTCGGTGCTTCTGTGGTGAAGTTCTTGCCGGCCACAGGCTCCCGAGAATAGTCGTGCCAAAGGAGTAGGGTGAAATGGCATCGCGAGAGATGAAAGACTTGGTCCTCGACTTCCGCGCCCGCGTGCAAAACCTTTTGAATGCATGCCGGGCACGCGGCGTTGATATGCGACCCTACACCACACTGCGCGATCCCTTCGAGCAGGCGCGCCTGTGGCGCCAGTCGCGTACGCGCGAGCAGATCAACCGCAAGATTGCGCAACTGCGCGAGGTCGGGGCCGACTTCCTTGCCCATTGTCTGGAGAGTGTTGGTCCGCAGAACGGCCGGCACGTTACCGATGCAGCGCCTGGGCTCTCCTGGCATCAGTGGGGTGAGGCCGTCGACTGTTTCTGGGTCGTGGAAGGCCAGGCGGAGTGGTCGCCGGAGCGTAAGGTCAACGGCCTCAACGGCTATCACGTCTACGCCGAAGAGGCGCGTAAGCTTGGGCTTACGGCTGGCGGACATTGGCCGAACTTCAAGGACTGGCCGCACTTGCAACTACGCGCCGCCAACAACCCGCAGGAGGTGCTCTCGCTACAGCAAATCGACGAGGCCATGCGCGAGGGGTTCGATGATGGGAGCGCACCGCGTCCAACGCCTGCACCCTCGCCTTCCCCCGCGCCGACCCCGGCACCCAGCCTGTGCAAAGACTACGACGAGATTGTCGACGGGTCGTACGTCTTACAGAACAACATCTGGAACCGCAGCACCGCAACCAGCGCCAAACAGTGCGTTCAAAAGGCCGGGAGTGGGCGTTACGGCTGGAACTGGAACTGGCCCGACATCCACGATGGGCAGGTACGTAGTTACCCGGGAGTGTTGTTTGGTCACAAACCCTGGCGCCCCACGTCCACGACGCTACGGCTTCCGGCGCAGGTTGCGGCCATCGACCAGCTATCCGTCCAATACGAGATCGAGGCTAGCGCCAGCGGTGTGTTCAATGCAGCTTTTGATTTGTGGCTTTGCTCCACGGCCCAGCCAAGCGAGGAGTCCATCACCACGGAGATCATGGTGTGGGTGCAGAACCAAAAGGCAATCCCGGCTGGTTCGCCCGTCGCCACCGCACCCAGCTCCCTTGGCGACCTGACCATGTATCGCGGCCGCATCAGCACATGGGATTATTTGGCGTTGATCTGTCCCGAGCCCGTGCCCGAGGGAACACTGGATGTGGCAGAGCTGCTCGCCCTGCTCGCCTACAACGGATATGTGGCCAGCTCCGACTATCTTGTCAGCCTCGAATTAGGCACCGAGATCTGGCACGGCAGCGGCACTGCCAGCATCAAGCGCTTTGCCGTGGTGTGACCTCCAGATCCGGCGCCAGTGCCGGATCTGGGAATCGCTTTGAGCCTACTAATGCTCGGGCTCGTGTGGTAGAAAGCGGCACTCTCGGAGAGGAGACAACAGATGATGATGGTCAGGGTGGCATTTGTTTGCGGCTTGGTGATTCTCGCAGGTGGGCAAGCGACGAAGGCTGGCGAGATTAGACTGGGCGAGGCCACCGTTGAGCCCGGCCAATCCGTTACCGTGCCCCTCAGATATTCCGCCAGCGGCAAGACTGCTGTTGCTGTCGCCTCCGACGTTCGTTTCAACACTTCGATCTTCAAGAACCCGCGTTGCAGCGGTGGCAGTGCGCTGCCCGCCAACAAGTCGGTGCGTTGCGGCAATCCCTCACGCGGCGTGTTGCGACTTGCCATCTTCGGCCTCAATACGGACCCACTTCCGTCGGGGGAACTGGCGACGATTACCTTTGACATTCCGGCCACCGCCAAGCCCGGTCGCTACAAGCTCCGAAACAAACCCAGTGCCGCAGACAAAGACGGCAACGATTTTCGCCTAACCCACGGACACGGTACCGTGCGCGTCGCAGGCAAGAAGTAGACTGTTCCGAAACTGCGCTCACACTCGTAGGCTGCCCTAAGGTGCGCCTATAGAGGCCCACCACCCTGTTGGCCGCAGCTCCGCATTCGGATCACCACCAAGGCACCAAGACACGAAGAGGTTTTAATCGGCTTTGCACGTCAAATCGCTTGGGCGGGCAATCCGGCTCATGCGCCGCGGGGGCGCGCCTGTCCCGAGCCGAGTCGAGGGGGCGTCTCCATTGCTTGTAAACATTGATGAATCTGAGTTGGAGACGGGCCGCCGCCCTCGGCCCGCGGCTGGTGTAGGAACGATTGGCGTGCAAAGGCGATTCAATCAGGTGAGGGACTACTCTGAGGGGTGACGGCCTTCGAGACGCGGCCTGAACATCCTTCGATACGCTTCGCTACTCAGGAGGCCGCTCCTCAGGCCGAACGGAAACATGTCTACGGAGCCCAGCCTCGGTTCGCGCTGAGGAGCCGCCCTCTTTGGCGGCGTCTCGAAGCGCAAGGCCAGTCCATGTCCACGACAACTGTGGTTTTCGGGCTAAGCTGGATGTATCCGCGAGCACGGCTCCTCTTGGTGCCTTGGTGCCTTCGTGGTTAGTTTCTTCAGGCATTGGCCTCAGGCATCACTCTCGATTCCGAGTCTCTTCATCAGCCGGTACAGCGTCGTTCTTTCGACTCCGAGCAGCTTCGCCGCCTCGGCTCGCTGGCCCTTGCACGACTGCAGGGCCTGACGGATGCGCTGTGCCGCTGCCTCGTCGAGGCTTTCTTGCAGACTTCCGGCGCCGGCTGTCACTCGCGACGAATGCCCTTGCAGGAGAAGGTCTTCCGGTCGCACCGTCTCGCTACGCGCCAGCACCGAGCCGCGTTCAATCGCGTTTTCTAGTTCGCGCACGTTGCCGCGCCACGGATGGGCTTGCAGGGCTTCGACACTCTCAGGAACAAGCACTAGATGACGTCCGGCTTCCGCCGCGTAGCGCCGCAAAAAGTGCTGCGCCAAGGGCAAGACATCTTGCGGCCGCTCGCGTAGCGGCGTCAGCGATACTGGAATCACGTTGAGACGAAAGAAGAGATCTTCGCGAAAGCGGCCAGCAGCAATTTCCTCTTCCAGTTTCCGGTTGGTGGCGGCGACGATACGCGCATTAATGGCCCGCGGCTGCACGGCCCCGACGCGCAAGACCTCACCATCCTGCAGAACGCGCAGCAGCTTTGCCTGGAACTCCACCGAGGTCTCGCCAATCTCGTCGAGAAACAACGTGCCGTCATGGGCGCGTTCGAAGCAGCCAGCCCGTGCTGCCACAGCGCCCGTGAAGGCGCCGCGCTCATGACCAAACAGCTCGCTCTCCAGC
>CAZGSN010000087.1:0-5519 GCA_964528465.1 uncultured Binatia bacterium (SeqCode) | reverse complement strand
CTCGCCGCGGTTCTTCTTGGACTCTTGGGCATCGATGGCAAGGCGCGCCATCTGGCCAATCGCGCGCGCCGCGCAGCCGGCCGGCGGACAATGCGCAACAGGATCGAAAGTGGCGCCGCGTGGCGATTGATGGAAATGGTGGCGCCGCGTCCACACATACCCGGGAGCTTCCTTCTTCCCATCGGCCCAGTTGCAGGTGTTGGCAAAGCCCTGCGCGCCTTCGACGTTCAGCAGCTCCTGCACCCAGGCACGCCCAGCCTCCGACGCCTCCAGCCAAGCAATCTTGCACACCAACCGATGGCCCACCGTCCCCCAGGCCCAAGCGCCCTTCGCACCGCCAAGCACCAGCACAAGCATCGACGCACCTACAAGGGACAGCGCCCTACACGATGACTTCCTACGGTCCCACATTGACAAATTCCTCCTCAGGATTTCGGTCCAGTCAAAGAGCTTGATCTTAGGAATTCTTGAGCAAGTCGGTCCCCACCACGCGACGGCAGGAATGAACAGTTCCGCCGTCTACGATTGCAAGCGGGGCGTAGTGATGCTGCACGCCGTGCGGTGGCTGGCTCGCTACCGGCCAATCGATGGCGCCTGTGCTCGCCCGCGCGGGAATGAGCCAGTAGTCGCCGACTTGGTAGCCGACCACGTTTCCACCTGTCAGCCTGATCTGTAATCCATCTTCCAGGTTGCTCCACTCGGGTTCCGCCGCAGGCACCAGGCTATGCTGCCCGTCCCAGCGCCGCAGGTACGCTCCACTCCCTGCTGAGCCGCTCAGCGTGACCAAGCGCGTGTCGGGATCGACGGCCACCACCTCCCACAGTGTTCGAGGCTCCTTGAAGTCGCTGCCTGCAGGCACAACCTCGACGAGATCGCCCACCCGAAGAAGAGCTCGCTCGTCGCGGCCGAGGTGCTCGAGAGTCACGGTGGCATCCTTGACGCTGAGGATCGGATAGGTGACCGAGCTGTTGTCGCGCGACCACGCCAACACGACTTGATTTGGCTCGCTGGCAGGTACCCGCTCAATGACTTCAACTCGATACAACTGGTTCTCGAGGCCGCGATAGCCGCCCCCACCCGCAATCGCACAAGGATTCGAAGAGACGTCCGCTGCCGGCGCAGTTCGAGCAGCCAAGGTTCCGGTGCCCGGTCTAACCACATCTAGTTCTCGGAGCCACGTCTGAGAATCCTTCGACGCCTTCTGCTTCAGGTCGTCTGATTCTGGCACGGGATTGCCCAGCTTCACACTTCGCACCCGACACGCTACCTTCGATCGGCTTGCGGTATCGGCCTGTCCCAGCGCCACCTCACGCAGGTCGGCTTCTTCATCAGCAGTGACGTGGCGCTCCCAGACATCCAGGTACACGAGGTACGGCTTGCCTGCGACCGGTGTGTCCCCTTTCATTCCGCTGGTCTCGCATCGCAGACCATTCACGTAGTACCAGCCCGCAGTGACGTCGAACTTGTTGTTTGCCGGGTTTTCCACTTCGAACCCTGACCCGAAATGCGCTCCGAAGAGGTCCGTCGCTAGCGTGCGGATGTAGTGCAAGAGGATGGCCGTTTGCTCGTTCCAGTCGGCATCGAGGAGGACGCGGCCTTGTTGCATGAGGACGCGGAGAAAACCCTTGTCCGGTCGAAAGCTGTCGCGTGAAACGTCGCCACGAAATTCGCCTTGCATGAGAGTCTCCTTCAGGTCGCAAACAGGATGCCGACGTCCATACCGGCGGGCACATATTCCTCCAGCCGGCGGCGTAGGTTGGCTTCGCGTTGGGGTTGGTAGAGGTCGTGGAACACGCCCATCTCCGCTTCGTCGCTGGCGCCACGGCGGATTTCTGCGGCGCAGGCATCGGCCAGTTGTGCGTAGGTTGGGTTGCCGTAGCGGGTGCTGTGGAAGCGTGGACGCACCCGTTCCGCCTCGATCTCCGCCTGCTCGGAATGTGCGTTGACCACGGCATCCGGCTGGCAGGCAAAGCGTTGCGGTGTGCGCGAACCGCGCGGCACATAGCAAAAACGCATGCAGCCGAGCTGTTGCCGGGCTACCGTCACGGCACCCGTGAAGATGCTGTTCTCCGCATACGGAATGGCGTGCACGCACACTTCGCCGAACACCGTACTGCGCCGGATCTCCAGGTGGACACGCGCCACACCTCCGTGCGCCTCACACAAGGCCTGCCCATCGACCTGCGTCGCATCGACGATGCTGTCGCTGATCACAATCGTACTCGCGTCCACTTCGCGGCTGTGACACTGCACGCGTATCGCCCCCACGATGCTGTGCGCAATTTGCAGCTTGGCCCCCGTGTGCACGAGTTCGAGGCTGGGTCGCTGCGGCGACTTTGGCTCCCCATCGCAATGCCGCCCCCAACCGGGCACCAAGGTGCAGTGGCGAATCAGAACTTCACACAAGCCGTCCTTCGTTGGTACCATCGCACCCGACGGCACATGCGTGGAGAAGCGAATGCCTCTGCCGGTAACGAGGAAGCCATCGAGCACAAAGCGGCTTCCCTGTGCCCCACTCACCTCGATGGTGTCGGGCTTTTCTATTTTTTGATCGAGCACGCGCAGGATCGGGCGTCGCTGGTTTGCCGCCTGAAGCTGCAGGCTCTGATGCGCTTGCAGCTTGATCGACAGAGGCTCGGTGTACTCGGCGTTGTCGGTAACCTCGATTACGGCATGGCGCGGTTGCTCATGCCGCCACCGCCCCAAAGCCTGCGCGATGGTGCTGAACACCTGCTGCCGGCCGACACGATAGAGCTTGTAACTGCTCGCAATCAGGCCGTCGTACTCTGCCTCGAGTACGAGGCGGTTCAGGCGCCGACGCATGTTGCCTTGCGGCGCAGTCGCCAGCAACTTCTTGGCTTCGTCGCTGAGACTCTGGTCCTGTGCATGCTCGGCAAGCTCTTCGTCCGCAAGCAACCCGTTGAACTCGTCCAGCAATGCCTCGAAAATCTTGGCAACCTCCTCGGCACTCGACATGGCACCTTGCAGGAGCTGGCGATGTTCTTCGGAGAAGCGTGCGAAGAGGTAGGAAGTGAAGTCGTCTGTCCCAAACGCGATTCGTCGCGCCAGCTTCTTGGCGTCGAGCACATCCGCTGCCCGCAAACGTGCGACGCCAACGGGTGTGGGCCCTGGAATGGAACGCGGATACTCCCCGCCGCCAAGCTCGGCACTGAACCCGTAGTGATACGACACATACACACCGTGCTGCGGCGTCTGCCCAACAGGGAAGGCCATACGCCCGCGCTCCGGGTCGACGGCCACATGGCCGCCATGAGGCGCGTAGTGCCAATCGCCGAGGTCGGCGGGAATGATGGCGTTACGAGGCAGCGGTTGCGGCGCTCCTTTCCTCGGCCAGTCGGGCGCCCAAATCAGCAGGCTCTTGCCCTGCCCATAGTAGTCGCTCGAGGCGGTCACGCACATCTCGCCACCAGGTGTGCGCTGTCGCTGTTGCAAGGCGCGCCGGGAGATGGGAGCGGGAACATGCAGCGGCCCGGCGATCTGTGTCGGCTCGCTTTCGGGTCGCGGTAGCGTGAATAACGGCACGTCGTTGCCAAGGACGCTGAAGGCATAGGTATTGGCGCGTCCACCTTCCTCGAGACAGCACGCCGGCGCGTGGGTCACCGAGTAGGCCTGCAACCGCCACACGTGCAGGCCAAGACTGGGGATGTTGTAGCGTCCACGGCTACGACCGGAGCTGACCCGACGCACATCGACCGTATGCGCCGCGCCGTCGAAGGCACCGTCGAGCCGGTCCAGCACATCACCGCGACGCAAGTCCAAGGTGCCACCACGCCCGGGTTGCAGATGGTTGAGGTGCTGCGTGCAAGCGAGTCTTGCGTAGTATTCCACGGCGCGCGCCGGCCACGCAGCCACATCGCGCGCCAGCAGCTCGAGCAAGGCCAGCGAACCCTTGCGGCGCCGGTAGCGCAGGGTATTGGCCACCTCGCGTCGAGGCGCCAGCGCCTTGGCCAACAGTTGGCTCTGCACACCTTCTCCGTCGCGTCCGGCGGGGATTTCCGAAGGCCGGAAGCCAACGAGGTCGCCGAGATAGGGCACAACCCACGCTTCGCAGGTCTCGATGAACCAGTTGTCGTACAGTTGCGCGACGTTGTCTTCGACCACGCCCACTTGCTCATTGATGACACGCAGCAAAGCCCGCAGGGGGTGGCCCTGCTCGGCGTCACGAATGCGGTAAATCGCCGGCAGCAGGTCGTAGAGATGGTCGATGGAGCGCTTCATACCGTGATCTCCCGCAGCAGCAAGGTTTCCGGAACGGCAGGACTAAGGTAGGCGAGCTGCGCCGGCGCCACACTCGTGGTCGGCCCATTGGTCGTGACCACACGGCGCGCCGTCTGAACCGCGATATCGGCTGCTCCACCATCCTGCAGCTTGTTTAACTTTGTATCGTCGGCGCCCGGGGTAAGGCTCATCCTGAGTTCTGCCTCGGTGATGCTGTTGAGCAGATCGAGGTCGACGTAGGTCACGCCTTCGACGGCGTGCATCGCGCCAAGCACTTCACTGGTGAACACAGGCTGGGCAAGCTCGCGGCGGTCGAAGCCAAAGGTATCGAGCAGGGCGGAGCGCAGCTTCGGTTCGACCTTGTCCCAGACATAGTCCGGATGCAGGCGCACGCCGGCGCTGAGCACCAGCAGCATCAGTTCGCGCATCTCCACCTGCAGCGGCTGCTGCGGGTCGCCAAAGGTGCGCAGGGCGCCGACGAGATTGCGGTAGAGGTCGGAGGAGCGGGCAATGGGCACATCGTCAACGCCGGCGATGGTGATGTGCACAAGATCCCGCGAGCGTCCCGGCAGGCGTATGGCACTGGCCTTGGCAATGCCGGCGAAGGTACGAGTGAAGTCGGCGTAGTCTTGCACCGACACCAGTCGATCCAGAGCCATGACCGCGAGCGGCGTCTGCCGTCTGGCCTCGTCGCGGCTATCGGCGTCGGCGCCACCGCTGGCCGGCAGCGGGTTGGTAACCCCGGTCACCCCCAGCGGCCGCGTCATCAGCAAGCTGAGTTGATCCGCCTGAACATTGCCGCCCTTGCCGATGCCCATACGGTAGGCGGCGGTGACGTTCTCCACGCCGGTGGGTAGACGCAAGCCGTGCTCGCCATCGCCGAACACCACGGCCGTCTTGCCGTCGTCATCGCGCCGCAACACGTACTGGCGATCACGCGCCCCCATCGCCGCCACACTCTCCGCCTCGTGCCAAAGCACGTCGTTCACCCGCAACTGCAACGTACTCTCGACACCGTCGGGCTCCGCAGCCGCCACATAGGTCAACGGCATCTGCTTCAACGGAAACTGCTGCCAGCGCTGAGCCGCATCGCCACTCCCCAGCACCTCGGATCGCGTCTCCCCCTGCGTAGCGGGAACGACGTTGGCGTAGATGGCCACGGTGTCGCGGCGGTAGCAGTAGCTGGAAGGAACCACCGTGGTGATCGACGTATGCACGCGATCACCAGGAAGCTTGGCGTCGAAGTCGTGGTGTACCGATGCCAATCTGAGCACCTCGGC
>CAZGSN010000086.1:0-2075 GCA_964528465.1 uncultured Binatia bacterium (SeqCode) | reverse complement strand
AACAATGCTATCTCAACGCCCTGAACATGCTACACACGCTTGTTGGGACGGACCTCCTTTCGAGCGAGCAATTGGAGCGTCTCGATGGCATGCTCGACGATGGCCGTCAGCCGGCTGTCTTTTCCGCGGCTGTGCTGAGCTATGCCCAAGCCAGAGTCGGAATATTCGACCAACTACGGGATGGTTTTGTCGGCGGCATACTACGGCCACTCGTAAATTCGCATGAAGTGTCGTACGTGGAAGATATGACGGCGTTGGCAGAGGTCGCCGGGCAACCATATTACCGGAACTCTTCACGTATCCCCGAAGTCGAAGCCCGCCAGGACCCGCCGTTCGCGCGCTTCGTTTCCAGCCGTTCGCTACGAAATGCGCGGCCCTGGATCATCCTCACCATACAACACCAGGCCAGAACCGACGCCCGCATCGACTTGGCACGGATCGCCATCGCTCTCGAGCAGGAGTATCAAGCCAATGGCAGCTATCCCGCAAACCTCGATAGCCTTGCAGACCGGTTTGGCGGCGAGTTGCCCGTGGATCCTTTTACTGGAAGTGCGTTTCACTACAGGCTGGAGAGCGACGGATACGTTCTTTACAGCGTCGGAAGCAACTTGACCGATGATGGCGGTGCCCGCAACGGATCTGACGACGTATGGTGAGATTCACCAATGCGCATGACTGGAAGCCGCAACGAACCCAATTCCCTAAGCGTACCGTTACTGTTCAGATTTCAGGCGGCTTAATCGCGGATAGTTCTCGAGTAGATCGGGCGGGATCTCAATATCCGTCTTCCCCAGCCCGTGCTGAAGCTCGAAAGCGTTGACCACGGCCTGGCCTCGGTAGTGGTTATTGGTAACGACGTACACTTGGTCGGCCTGCTTGCGGATCCGTTCGATCTTTTCCAGCCACGGCTTCAACTCTTCGTCGCTGTAAAGATAGTTGTAGCGGTCGTCGCGGCCCGCCGTTTCGCGAAACCAGTCCTTGTAGTTCTGCCCATGCAACCGCACATACCCCACCTTTGACGTCACCGTATCGGTCGCGGGCAGACTCTTCGAAAACATCGGCTGGTCGATATTGCAGAATGCCACCTGCCGCTCACGCAACCCGTCGTAGACCTCCGGCCGGTTCCACGACGCATGCCGAATCTCGAGCGCCAGCGGAAACTCCTGAAAGGTCTCCAAGACCCGCGCCAGCCATTCGCGTTCTTCCGGTGTGCGCTTGAAGCTCCAAGGAAACTGCACCAGCACTGCCCCCAGCAAGCCACACTCGAGCAACGGACGAAACCCCTCCGTGACCATCGCCACTTCGGCGTCCGCCGGCCATGCGTCCCGCTCGTGCGTGAACCGCTGCCACAACTTCGCCGTGAACCTGAACCGCGGATTCTCCTTCACATGCTTCGACCACGCCTCGCAATACTTCGGATTCGGCGGCTGGTAAAACGTGGTGTTAATTTCGACGGTATCGAAAAACTGCGCGAGATACGCAAGCGGGTGCCGCGACTTCGGCATCCGGGCCGGGTACACAATCCCCTTCCAGTCCTCATACGACCACCCCGCCGGGCCGACTCGAACTTCTGCGTGGTACGCATCCATTCTGGCATTATAACGCTGGGGAATCCTTGAAGGAATGTGCGGGATTGATCGAATTACCACGCGATCCGCATTCCTCAAGGGGGCTGCGAAGCGGCCTCGGCAATCATCCGTTTTTCAACCGAGGACTCATGTATGAAACGCGGTCAGTGGATCTTGATTCTTGTGTTCGTGCTCGTCATGGCTGGGGTGGTGACATTTGTCATCACTTCGACCACTTCGGAGCAGCGCCGCGTTACGGCGCGGGCCGCATTGGATCATCGCGTGGAGCAGGCCAAGGCGGAGGTCGCCGCCCGGCATGACGCAATGCAAGTAGGACGTGCTCCGTCGACCGAGGCGCCATTCAGCGCCGTGGAGCTCGATGCCTTGAACGCTGCCTTTGAGACGGCGGGGGAGTCCGGGTGGAACGAGTTGTCGGAGGAGATTTCGAACACCGACGGCCCCTGGCCCCCCGAGCTTGCGGCGAAAGTCGACGCGTGGCTCGAAGCG
>CAZGSN010000085.1:0-8207 GCA_964528465.1 uncultured Binatia bacterium (SeqCode) | reverse complement strand
GCGTCCTTGTGGCAAAGGCTCTTCTCCGACCTCCGCGGTTTCTCCGACCTACAGCCTACGGTCTACAGTCTACAGCCTGCGCGGCCTGCTCAATCGAGCGCGGACCATCGGTACGTATCGGCTATCTGATCGAGCGAATTTGCTTGCGGCCACGAGGCCGCGCTACGCGGCGTCGAAGGGGCGTCTCCATTGCTTGTAAACATTGATGAATCTGAGTTGGAGACGGGCCGCCCTCGGCCTGCGTCTGGTGTAGGAACGATTTGGCGTGCGAAGCCCTTTCGACGATAGGGAGGGCTTTCGTCTCCAGCTCCGCTCCCGGGGGCGTGTCAATCGGCTCGCAGGCCTGCTGCAGATTGCGGGTGGCGGCGATGATGGATTCGAGGGTGGCTGGGGCGCAAGGGCTTGCTTCCCTGCTCAACGTGGCACGGAGCAGGGCTAGGACTTCGTCGAGAGTCACGGAGCCGGAGGCGTCGCAATCTCCCAAGCAAGGTTTGGGCGTGTTGGTTGGCGTAGGAATGGGGGTGCGGGTGAACGTAGCAGTCCGAGTCGGTGTCAGCGTTGCTGTCGCGCTCGGGCTGATCGTCACGGTTCGCGTTGTCGTTGCGGTGCGTGTGACAGTTGCGGTTCGCGTGTAGCTCGCGGTGCGAGTGGACGTGGCGGTTGCCGATGGAGTCGCGGTCGGTGTGCTGGTTCGAGTGCTGCTGGCAGTTCGCGTCGATGTCACGGTGAACGTCGACGTCGGGGTTGGTGTATCGGTGCTGGTGGGCGTGGATGTGGCGCTGACTGTGGCGGTGCGGCTGGGCGTGGCAGTCGGCGTCGCTGTGGGTGAGGGAGTCGCGGTTCTAGTGGGCGAGTGAGTTTGGCTTGGCGTGGTGGTGGGTGTGCTGGTGGCAGTGCGCGATGGAGTGACGCTGGGTGAAGAGGTCGGTGTGCGGGTCGCAGTGACCGTTGCCGTCTCGGTTGCTGTTCTGGTCGCGGTCGCACTCGGCGTGTGGCTCGGGGTCGTGGTGATGGTTGCCGTCTGTGTGGCCGAGCGAGTTGGCGTTGTCGTAGGACTGAGGCTTGGCGTCGGGGTCGCCGTCAACGGGGGAGCGTCGACGTTGATGTACAGCAGTTTGGTGTGAAAGTCGCCGGCGCTGTCACTGGCACGCACTTGGAAGTAGCCGCGCCCGTGCAAGCTAGGCGTGCCGCTCAGTAATCCATCCGCGTCGACGGTAAAGCCTTGCAGGGGCGAGCTTACGAGCTTCCAGGTGTAGGGAGGACTGCCGCCGTCGACTGCCAAGGAAATCGAGTAGGGAACGCCGAAGACAGCATTGGGCAAGGGATCGGGCGTTTGTACCGTCACCGGCGAGGCGATGGGATAGAGGGAAGAAATCGCTGCCTCATCGTCGCTGCGCAAAGCGGCCCCACGCCCATCGAAGTGGGCGCGGAAGTACATGGTTGCGTCGGCCAGCAGCGGATTGGCCTCGGGTTGCTTCTCCGAGGAGTGGCCAAGACCAACGGCATGACCGAGTTCGTGAGTGGCGATCTCGGCGAGATTCTCCGCAGTCCAAATGTCGCAGCTTCCCCAACCGTTGGCGAAAACTACGGTGCCGCGCAGTTGCCGCTCGAAGGTCTGTTGGCGGAAGCGCTTGGATTCGAACGAAGTCGTACAGGTGCCGCCCAATGCGAGAATGCCCTTGCACTGCACCGGGTCGGGATCGGGAATGGCTCCGGTCGGATCGTTGAAGAGAATCTTGCTCTGATTGTTGCAAGGCGAGGTGGTGAGGTCGCTGGTAAGGCCGCCGTCACGCAGTTCCAACGTTGCCGAGGGGACCTGGGTCCATGCCGCAAAGGCTGCCCCCACAGCGTCACGTACAGCGGCAAGGCCGAGGGTGCTGTCGCCGGCGGCATCAATCAAGAAAGACACCGGCAGGCCTTCTTCCGGTTCGAAGAAGCGGCTGCCGACCAAAACGAAGCGTGGCGACGGCGACGCGGGTTGGGATGCGAGCCATGCCTCCGGAGGCTGGGCCAGAAGTGGGGAGGGCGAAGATCGCCCACTTCGGTTGCGACGGATAATGCGCCGCACGGTACCCAGGGTGTAGCTGTCTTCGGGACTGAACCCCGGTGCAGGAAGCACCCGGGCTGTAGCTGGGATGCGCTGCCGTGCGCGGGCGTTGCCGTCGGCAGAGAGTTCCACATCGAGCTTGCCGAGGAACATTTGGTAAGTGCGCAAGCTGCCGTCCGGCCACGCGTCCAGAAATAGAACCGCGCGCTCCCCGACCACAAAGGAAGTGCCGGCAGAAAGGTGCTCGCTGTACCCATCGGCGCTGCCGCCCAGTTCCTTGAGAGTGAGTGCCCCTGGCGGCAGATCGCCGGCAAGCACCTCGTCTACGGCGAGATCAATGAGTGTGTAGAGGGTTCCGTCGTCGCTGCGTACCGTGCGCACCGCAGTGGGGGAGGCAAGGACGACGGCGAGTGAGCCGCGTGCCAGCTCGGCAAGCGACATGGGCACAACAGTGGTGGCCGATGCGGCAAAAGAACGCACCAAGACCAAGAGCACGGCAACTAAGCCGAGGCCAAGGTGATGGTGCCGAACCTTGGCACGAAGCGGACAGGGTTCAGTGTTGTGAGCGCAGGCGAACATGATCCAGGCACGGCAGTTGTCGGCGGACCTGCGCTTGGTACTGCGGATGGATCTCGGCGAAGATCAGCGCCTCACGGTCGGCAGCTCGTGCCAGGGCCTTGCCCCAAGGGTCGATGATCAGCGAGTTGCCATAATCGAGGATGCCGCTGGGGCTCATACCGATTTGGTTGGGGGCAATGACGTAGACTTGATTTTCGATGGCCCGTGCCCGCAACAACACCTCCCAGTGCGCGGCGCCCGTGGGAAAGGTGAAGGCGGCAGGTACGACGATGATCTCGGCGCCGCGCCAGGTCAGCGCGCGATAGAGTTCCGGGAAACGCAGGTCGTAGCAAATGCTCATGCCGATGTTGCCAAGCTGGGTTGCGGCCACCACGACTTCGTCGCCAGGTGCCCGCGTATCGGACTCACGGATGGTGACTTTGCCGGGAATATCGACATCGAACAAATGCATCTTGCGGTAGCGAGCGATGACGGCACCGGCCTCACTGAACACGATGCTCGTGTTGTAGGGCCGTGGCGTGCCGTTGCTCTCCAATACCGAGCCGGCCACGAGGACGATGTGCAGGCGCCGGGCGAGTTCGGCGAGTCGTGTGCTGCTCGGACCCGGAATCGGCTCAGCGTTGGCGGCCTCTTCCGTGCGCTCCCCGCGCCACAGGAATACCTCCGGCAAGACCACGAGACGCGCGCCGCCTTTGGCCGCCTCTGCCGCAAAAGACTCTACCTTGTCGAAGTTTTCGTGCTTGCTGGAGCCAGCACACAACTGCACCGCCGCTGCCAGATAGGGTTGCCTGCTCACGGCAGCCGACCCTACTGGCGAGTGTGCAGGTGGTCAAGGCGGAGAATCCAACCGCTTAGCCGTTCGCGCGGAGGAGGCGCCATCTTTTTCAGGCGCCGTCTCGAAGCGCGCGCACGGTAGGGGTCTGTCCAAACTGACTAGCTTTGTCGTTAGTTCCATTTGTCTCGGCGGCTATTCGGCGCAAAGCAGCACGTCGTTTACCTCTGCGCCCGACATTGCCACCTTACCCCCCGAGTAGACGTTGCCCATGCTGCTCAGAATCGGCAGCTTCACGTCTTTGCCAGGGCTCAGCAACACGGGGGATACTTGCGCCCCGAAGCGGAGCGAAACCTTAGGTCTGTTGCCGTGTACGTTGAGGATCACCGCATCTTCGCCGCAGGTACTGGTGATAACGCTCTCTGCGCCTACTTTGAGCTCATTGGCGACATTGATGACGGCTACCTGCGTGTCTAGTGCGCACTGAATCATCAGCGTCGACGGTAGTGGGGCTCCATCCGACACTCCGGAAACAACCTGAATCTTGTTGACGTTGACCACTTGGATGCCGGGTCCGAGATTGAGCGTGAAGGTGTTGCCGTCCTTGACGACGATCGCATCCATTGACTGGCTTGGCGGCAGGTTCTTGAGGGTGGTGGATGCAGCCTTCAGGTCAGTAACCGCCGTGCGGCAGTTGGCTACTCGTGCATCGTTTGGGTCGAGTAGCGTGTCGCCGTAGACGACGACGGCGTTGGGACCGTTGACGGCGCCACCGCCGGTCACCAGGTCTCCCGAGATGTAAGTGCCGGGCTCGAAAACACCGTCGAAAGTGAAGCCGCCGAAGCCCGCGGCAACCGAGCCGGCGGCTCGTGTCAGGATTACATCGCCGTCTACGTCCGACGCTGCCTCGCGAGCCACAAACTTGCCCACCGGAGCGCAAAGACTGCCGCTTACTATCGTCTCCACGTACTCGGGGAAGCCTTCGTCGGAGTACTTGCCCGTCTTGGCGCTCATTGCCTTGCCGCCGACGGCGGTGAAGCGGTTGGCGGCACCAAGGCAGCTACAGAGGCTTAGGGGGCACGGCAGCAAGCAATTGCTCGGGCAGGCATCGCCGTCGACGGTGTTGCCGTCGTCGCAGTCTTCCCCTTCGTCTTCGATTCCGTTGCCGCAAGTCAATTCGCAGAAAGTGTCGCAACCATCCTCGTCGATGTCGTTGCCGTCGTCGCATTCCTCGACGCCATCTTCGACAATCCCGTCGCCACACTCCGCATCCAGGCAGGCGTTGGTGCAGTCGTCGGTGTTGATGGTGTTGCCATCATCGCACTCTTCGAGTCCATCGAGCTGGTCATTGCCGCAGGTCAGCTCGCAGAAGCTGTCACAGGCATCCTCGTCGATGTCGTTGCCGTCGTCACAGGCCTCGACGCCGACTTGGACGATGCCGTCGCCGCACTCCGCGTCCGTGCACGCGTTGGTGCAGGCATCGCCGTCGACGGCGTTGCAATCGTCGCATTCCTCGATGCCATCGATTGTGCAGTCTCCACACCCGGCGAGCACGGCATGCGGGAGCACTAGGGCAAGCATGCCCGCCATGAGCCACGCCTTACACGGCACCGACAACAGCCGAATGATCCCCATCTTCGTCTCCTGCCTTTCTTTTGTTCGTGCCGGTCTTGCTGATGTCGGCACTTACCCGCTCTGAAAAGCAGCAGGTACCGCAAAATTACGCGATCGGGAAGCTCTTGGCCAGCCCGAACCTCGGTGGACTTCGCAAGAATTTGTGTCTCCTCACATCGCGTGATCCAACCCAGCCGGTCGTTGTTCAGGCAACCGTGAGTCACGCCATATCGAGATGTTGGAGGGGGGTGAGGCGCCGTAAAGCGACCCTACAGGAGCGCCACGAGTGCCAGTGTGAAGAGTTCGACTACCTGTACTGCCGTGCACAGAGACTTCCACCGCAAGCCTCCGAACAAGCGATGGGCGAGTAGACGCAGGCTCAAAACGAAGGCGGCGGTGGCCACAAAGACGACGACTCCGGCAGCATCACCGATCGTCGTGAGGACACCACCAGCAAAGACGCTGCTCCATCCAAAGTAAGCGAAGGCAATGTTGCTGTTGAGCTTGCGTCCTGGGTGCTCGGCATCACGAGCCCCAATGGCGAGTACGACGATTGCCCAACGCCCGAGCACGGGAGCAAAGAGCACGGCCGCGGCTTGGCCGTCGGGCATGCTGACGAGCAGGACGACCTTTGCCACTATGGATGCGGCGAGGCCCCAGCGTTCGCCAGTGCTCCCCGCCAAGGGCGCGTGCAAAGGCCAGCTCACGAGCAGCCAGAAGAAGGTGAGCACGACAGCGAGCCCTGGGCTCGGCATCGATAGGCTGTTGAGCAAGGCCAGGCAGGCCCCGATTGCCAAACCCACAGCAGGGAAGAAAAGCGTCGCGCGTGCAAAGGCAGGGGAGGGGAGACCCGGGCGCGGACCGGGTAGGGGTGTCAGGATGGCGAACGCGTTGCGGAGGTCGGCAAGAGACGGCCGCGGCAGACGTGGCCCCGCACCCATCACCAACGGTGCCTGCATGTCGCTCATGGACACGCGGTACTAGGGAATCAGCCCTGTTGTGCAAGCCCGCAATAGGCATGTTGGGCTGATTCAAAGGGAATTCCCCTCTATCCATTGGTTGGCGAGGTTGAAAAGCCTGATGCTTGGTCGGACCGGGCGTGACGCCATTGCGTCGTAAGAGGCGCGCGCCAACATCTAAGTCGACCCCGCCGAACCTGTAGGTAGGCTTACTGGACTCGAGAGCCATCACAGATGCCACTCACTTTGGGAGCCTCCGCGCTCAGATCACGGTAAGGACAACCCCTGCAATTCTAATGTGCAGAACATGGAGAGGATGGGAGGAAGGCGACAGAGGATCCTTAACGCGACGTCTTTCGGCGTGCTGTCGTCACGGTTGGCGCCGTGGTCTCTCGCTTCCGTCGGGTTGCTTGCTTGCGGGTCGATTGCTTGGCCGGTGGTGCCTTTTTTATCTGGAATGCTTTGCCTTCGGGCGGGGCTGGTTTGCTCTTGCCCTTGGCCATTTTCTTGGTGACGGCGGTTCTGGCGGGCTTTGGAGTTGAGGGCTTGGGTGTGGCTGTGGGCTGCGGTGTAGGTGTGGCTTCTGGTGTTGGCTGCACCTTGGTTGCCGTGGGCGGTGGTTGCACAAGCCGCAGGTAGGCCAGCTCACCGGCAAACGCTTCCAGCGGCGTCCGGATGATGCCGGCGTTGACCGTTGCCGAGGTCAAGTAGTGTTCATTCTCTAAAATGCCGACGTGGTAGGGTGTGCCGTTGTTGAAGTAGACGACGAGATCGCCTGGCGCGGGCTGCACGACGCGTCGAAAGGAGTTCCCGGAGGGAAGGTCGGCTGTGGACTCGTAATCCAGCTCCCAGCCCGACGCGCGAAACATCTGCCAGACAAAATCGGAGTTGGTGAGATATCGCGGTTGCCCGGGCTGCAGGGCGCGGCGGGCGCTGCCGATATCGACACCGGAAGCAAACACGTGTGGGTGGGGAGGTGGGCCCATGACTCGCCAACTGCCGCTGTCGTCTGGTCGGACACGAAACCGAACCTTCTCTACGTACGCTTGATCGCCTTCCCCATTGGCGGAGAGCTGCGCCACGACGCTGTAGCGCACCTCGACCGCCATGCTCTCGAGGTCGTAGGGCAAGGGAGGACCTACCTGATACCCGGTTATCAAAGCCACATGGTCCCACACCGGCTCCAACGGCCACTCCACCACCGCCGCGAACGCAGGCCATGTGGCCGTCGCCAGACGCTGCCCAAGACCATCTAGCTCGCAGAAGCGTCGAACCGCTCCTTGCGGTCCCAGGTTCTCTTGGGCAGCGGTGATACTCGCAGTGCTAAGACAGCACGTGAACGCAATGCGCCCGAGCAAGCACACCGCAGTGAGCCGCTTTGCCTGCCAATTCGAGCTTCCGCTGGGTGCGGGCAGAAGTCGGCCAGTCTTCAGCGACGAATCCTCAATGTTCGTAAGCGGTGGAGACGCCGCGCCCTCGCGGCGCATCAGCCGGATTGCCTGCCTAGTCGAATTGGTTTGCAGAGCCGCGGTAAGCAGACGCGGTATTGCTCTCAAGCTCTTGCTGGGGCCGCTAGGCTTTCGCGTGTCCGAGCTGGCTGGGTGGGTGTTGGTGCCGCTCAAGAGGAGTGACGTGGCTCGTCGGATGCAGTGGGAAAACGCGCACCGCCGTTTGTCGCGGGCGCGCTAGCCGGTGCAGGGGAACCTTTGAGATAGGGAACACCAATGAGGCCAAACCCTATGGCGGCTTCAAAGGCGACTGCCAGCCAACCCATGACACCAGGGTCGCCGTCGATATAGGCGCCAGACAAACGGCCGAGGCTAGCCCCCAGCCACAGGCAGCCGATCAGTTGCAAGCGGCCGCGTTGCTCCGCAGGGTCGAGCGCCGCGAGCAGCGTGCACAATCCCATTACGACGAATAGGCCACCGTAAGTGGCGCGAATCTCGCCGAGGACGGCGTTGGCCGCATGCGACGGTGCAACGGCGAAGCCGAGAATGCGGTCCATGGCAAACTGCGGGAACAATAGGGCAACAAGGCCAAGGCCAAAGATGATGGCTCCGAGAACAATGGTGGTAACACGTGGATTCATTTGCTCGCTTCCAGATTCCCCGCCAGTAGCGGTGTGACGATCGTTGTGATGCTTGGGTCGACCATGGCAGCGCACGCTAGCACAGGTTCTCCAACCTACGGAAGTCGGTGGCCGGTTAGCCAAGAGAACTTCCACTCAGGTAGCCCT